>JAYUBO010000147.1:0-2155 GCA_043740815.1 Frankiales bacterium
GCCAGCCTAGTCAGCCCACCGACGACGACGTCGGTTTCACGAAACGCTCGTACCCGCCCGACGGGGGAGCGGCCTGAGGTGGCCCGGCTTGCCGCAGACCTGCCCGTCGACGATCGCGAACCCTCCTCCTCTCCGGAGGGGGCCACACGGCGGGTCGAGACCCGGTCCTGCCGCTCACCTAGCTCTGCTTGCTCATCGACAAGGCGATCCCATCGAGGATGTCGCTCTCACTCACGACTACCTCGCCCAGCCCCAGCCGGTCGACACACATCTGCAGAACCAGGGCTCCCCCACCGATGACGTCGACGCGACCCGGGTGCATGACCGGCAGCGCCGCGCGCTGAGCCCTGGTCATCGCCAGCAGCTCCTCGGTGACCCGGTGGACCTGCTCCGCGGAGATCCGCGACAGGTGGATCGCCTCCGGCTGGTAGGATGAGAGCCCGTGAGCGAGCGCGGCGACGGTGGTGACAGAACCGGCGAGGCCCAGGGCGGTGCGCGCTCGGTCCGCGGGGACCACGGCGAGAACTCTGGTGAGGGCCTCGTCAACGTCCGCCCGGGCCGCAGCCACCTGCGCGGTGGTGGGCGGGTCGTCCCGCAGATGGCGCTCGGTGAGCCGCACGCAGCCCACGTCGACCGACAGTGCGGCATCGACGTCGCGGGTGCCCAGGACAAGCTCGGTCGAGCCGCCACCGATGTCCATGACAAGGAACGGGCCGCCGGCCGGGTCGAGGCCCGCGGTCGCGCCGCGGAAGGACAGGGCGGCCTCCTCAGCACCGGTGACGACCTCAGGCTCCACCCCCAGCACACCGGTCACCAGGTCGACGAAAACGCTGCGGTTGCTGGCATCCCGGGTCGCGGACGTCGCAACCATGCGGATCTGCTGCACTCCGAGCTCGGCGCAGGTCGTGGCGTAGTCGACGAGCGCGACCCGGGTGCGCTCGAGGGCCTCGGGCGACAGCGTGCCGCTGCGGTCCACGCCCTCCCCGAGTCGCACGACGCGCATCTCGCGGTGCACGTCGACCTTGGTCTGGCCGCCGAAGTCCGCGACGAGCAGGCGGATCGAGTTGGTGCCGCAGTCGACGGCCGCGACCCTGGTCAGGGCGCGCGCCTCACGAGCGGGTCTTCTTGTGCGGCATGGCCTTGGGGTCGTCAGGGTCGACGCACGGGCCTTTTCGCGACCAGTCCTCGAGCATCGCCAGGGCCTCGTCCCCGAAGGGATTGACGCCTTGACCCACGGCAAGGGAGTGACCGACGAGCACGTGCAGGCACTTCACCCTGGTGGGCATGCCGCCCTGGGCGGGGACGTCCACAAGCACGCCATGCGCGTCGCGCCGGGAGAGGTAATCGCGGGACGCTTCGTCGTACTTCTCTTGCAGGGCGGGGTCTTCAGCGAGCCGCTCGGTCATCAGCTTCATCAGACCACTGGATTCCAGCGTGCCGATCAGCGACGCCGCACGGGGACAGGTGAGGTAGTAGAGCGTGGGGAACGGCGTGCCGTCCTCCAGACGCGGACTGGTCTCCACGACATCGGGCAGGCCGCAGCCGCATCGGTGCGCGACGGCCCGGATGGCTCGCGGCTCGCGGGACAGCTGCAAAGCCACCGCTCGTCGGTCCCGGGGGTCGAGCCCGCTCACCGATTGGCCCTCTGCACCGGCCGGTCGGCCGCCTTCACGCTGCCCCACACCTGGGAGTACCAGGGCGCCTCCGGGCCGATGGCTGTTGCACTCCCCCGCGCTGCGGCGCGGACGGGCGGGGGCGGAGCCGACGGCGCGAGGACGACGTAGGCGGTCTCCCCGGGGAGCACGAAGTGCAGTCGGGTGCGGGCCTGTGCCTTCACGTAGGCCGGGTCCGCGAGCTGGTCGAGCTGGTGCCGCAGGGCCGCCACCCTGGCCTGCTGATGCGCCTGGGCGCTGCGGGCTACGGCGATCTGACCGCGTTGCGCGAGGTACTCCCTCAGCGGGAGGGCGGCGCTCACCAGCAGGGCGCACAGGACCAGACCCAAGATCGCGGCCCGCGTCGTGAGGCCGGCCCGAGCGGCGGCGACCGATGAGGCCCCCGGCACCGCCGTACGCCGGACAGCCGTGACCGACCGCTTGGCGCGGCTGGACGACGGAGGACGCGCTGAGGGCACTAGGGAACGCTAGCCCTAGGACGC
>JAYUBO010000148.1:0-2711 GCA_043740815.1 Frankiales bacterium
AAGCGCTTCATGAAGATCATCTCGCTCGCACCGGAGGTGCTGTAGCCATGGCAGGCCTGTTCGTCAAGAAGGGCGACACCGTCCAGGTGATCAGCGGCAAGGACCGCGGGCTCAAGGGCAAGGTCATTCAGGCCCACCCGGAGAGCTCGCGGATCCTGGTCGAGGGGGCCAACCGCATCAAGAAGCACACGCGCGTGACGCAGTCGGTGCGTGGCTCCCAGCAGGGCGGCATTGTCACCCAGGAGGCGGCGATCCACGTCAGCAACGTGCAGGTCGTCTGCCCGGCGTGTGGCAAGCCCAGTCGGATCGGGCACCGCCGCAGCGAAGCCGATGGCAACGGTAAGACCCACAGCCTGCGCGTGTGCAAGCGCTGCAACGGAGACATCTGATGACCGTCACCGACCAGACCCGGCCCGAGGCCCGCGAGGTGCCGCGTCTGAAGGTGCGCTACCGCGCCGAGATCAAGCCGGCGCTGACCGAACAGTTCTCCTACTCGAATCCGATGCAGGTTCCCGGCGTCGTCAAGGTCGTCGTGAACATGGGTGTCGGAGAAGCGGCTCGTGATGCCAAGCTCATCGACGGGGCACTGAAGGATCTCACCGCCATCACCGGTCAGAAGCCACAGGTGCGCCGAGCTACCAAATCGATCGCGCAGTTCAAGCTCCGTGAGGGCATGCCGATCGGCGCAAAGGTCACCCTGCGCGGGGACCGGATGTGGGAGTTCCTCGACCGGCTCGTGACGATTGCGCTGCCCCGGATCCGGGACTTCCGGGGGCTGTCGCCCAAACAGTTCGACGGAAACGGCAACTACACCTTCGGTCTCACCGAGCAGTCCATGTTCCACGAGATCGACGTTGATCGGGTTGACCGCACCCGCGGTATGGACATCACGGTCGTCACCACCGCGACCAACGACGACGAGGGTCGCGCGCTCCTGCGGGCGCTCGGCTTCCCGTTCAAGGAGAATTGAGCTATGGCGAAGAAGGCCCTCGTCGAGAAGGCGAAGCGCAAGCCGAAGTTCGCGGTCCGCGGTTACACCCGCTGCAATCGCTGCGGGCGCCCGCGCGCGGTGTTTCGCACCTTTGGGCTGTGCCGCATCTGCATGCGCGAGATGGCGCACGCGGGCGAGCTGCCCGGCATCACCAAAAGCTCCTGGTAGTTCAGCACCTAGGCTGACGGGCTTCCGCCCCTCAGCACCCCTCTTCGTCGTAGGCCCGATCCTGGGAACCCCGGCGGGAAAGGCCAACAGGCCACCATGACCTTGCACTGCAGCTGCACCAGCCGGACGCGCGTGACCGCGTCATGACGATGACCGACCCGATCGCCGACATGCTGACCCGGGTGCGGAACGCGAATTCGGCGTACCACGATCGTGTCACCATGCCGCACAGCAAGATCAAGACGCACATCGCGGAGATTCTCCAGCAGGAGGGGTACATCGCGGGCTGGACAACCGAGGACGGCGAGAAGGGCAAGGTCCTCTCGATCGACCTCAAGTACGGCCCCAACCGGGAGCGGTCGATCGCCGGCGTCCGTCGGGTGTCCAAGCCCGGGCTGCGTGTCTACGCCAAGGCAGGTGCGTTGCCCAGAGTGCTTGGCGGTCTCGGGGTGGCGATTATCTCGACCTCCTCGGGTCTGTTGACCGACCGCCAGGCGAACAAGAAAGGCGTGGGTGGGGAAGTCCTTGCCTACGTCTACTAAGGAGGCATGCAGATGTCCCGCATCGGTCGCCTACCCATTCCCGTCCCCAGCGGCGTCGAGGTGTCCCTCGATGGTCAGCTCATAACGGTGAAGGGCCCCAAGGGCACCCTCACGCACAGCATCGCCGAGCCCATCCGGATCGAGCGCACCGACGACGGCACGTTGCAGGTCAGTCGCCCCGACGACGAGCGGGAGAGCCGCAGTCTGCATGGGCTGACGCGCACTCTCGTCGGCAACATGGTCATCGGGGTCACCGACGGCTACGCCAAAGCCATGGAGATCCGGGGCGTCGGCTACCGCGTTGCTGCCAAGGGTTCGGACCTTGAGTTCGCGCTCGGGTTTAGCCACCCGGTGCCCGTCGCGGCACCGGACGGCATCATCTTCGAGGTCGCCAGCCCCACGAAGTTCACCGTACGGGGCATCGACAAGCAGAAGGTCGGCGAGGTTGCCGCCAACATCCGCAAGCTTCGCAAACCCGACCCGTACAAGGGCAAGGGCGTGCGTTACGAGGGCGAGCAAATCAAGCTCAAGGTCGGGAAGACGGGGAAGTAATGGCTGACATCTCGACGACGCGACGCCTCGGGCGCGCACGGCGGCACTTCCGCCTCCGCAAGAAAGTTTCCGGTACGCCGGCGCGCCCCCGTCTGGTGGTGACCCGGTCTTCGCGGCACATCACCGCACAGATCGTGGACGACCTGGCTGGGCACACCCTGGCCAGCGCCTCGACGCTCGACGTGAGCATCCGCAGCATCAGTCCGGCTGAGCGCGGTGACAAGACCGCGCAGGCCAGGAAGGTCGGCGAGTTGGTGGCTGCCCGCGCCCAGGAGCAGGGTGTCGCCTCGGTGGTGTTCGACCGTGGAGGCAATGCCTATCGCGGACGGGTGGCTGCGCTTGCCGACGCGGCCCGCGAGAGCGGGCTGACGTTCTGATGATGACCATCAACGACATGAAAAGGACCGTCTGATGCCAGGACCCCAGCGCCGCGGTGGCACGGCCGGCGGCAGCGCCGG
>JAYUBO010000149.1:0-4744 GCA_043740815.1 Frankiales bacterium
AGGTCCCTGCGGCGGACCAGCCCTGCCCGCTCCGCCAGGTCGAACGCGTGCGTCGCCTGCGGCCGGGTGCGGGCGACCACGGGCATCCTGCTGGAGTGCTCCTGCGCCACGATGAGCGCCTCCTGCACGGCCTCAAGCGCGTACCCGCGGCCCCACCCGGAGGGCGTGATGCAGACCCACAGGTCCCAGGTGCTGCGCAGGTGGAAGGTCAAGAAGCGCAACCCGGCGACGCCGACGAGACGACCGTTGTGCTCCAGAGCCCATCCCCCCATGCCGTCGGACGCCCAGTCCTGCACGTACTGGCGGGCTCGTGCCGGGTCGGGGCTCGGGGTGATCCCGGCCTCGTGCTCGAGCGCCGCGACCGCGTCGACGTCGGCGTCGGCGAGCGCTCGCAGGTGCAACCGGTCGGTCCAGCGCTGCTCCGGGTCGGTGGCCTCGGCCCGTGTCACGCGGGCACGCGCACCGTGGGCATCCCCAGGGAGACGCCCGGCGTTCGCGGCGCCCTGCCCACCTCGAAGCGGTCCCCCGCGGCGGTCCGCCGGTGGCTCGCGAGCGGTCCGTCGGCGAGCAGGTAGTGGGGAGCCGCCGACGTCACGGTGGTGGTGACCACGTCGCCCGGGCGGACCCCGTCGACGTGTGCGAGGTGCACGAGCCGGTTGTCCCGCGCCCGCCCCGTCATCCGCTCGGCTCGGTCCGGACGGCCATCCCGCTGGCTCACCAGGACCTCGACCTCACGGCCGACCTCGGCCCGCATCTCGTCGTACCCGATCCGGTCCTGGAGCCCGGTCAACCTCATGTACCGCTCGGCAACGACCTCGCGCGGGACCTGGCCCGGGTAGTCGGCCGCGGGCGTACCTGGGCGCGGGGAGTACTGGAAGGTGTAGGCACCGGCAAAGCGGGACGCGGCGACGACCCCCAGAGTGTCCTCGTAGTCGGCGTCGGTCTCGCCCGGGAAGCCGACAATGATGTCGGTCGTGATCGCGGCGTGGGGGATCTGCTCCCGCACGGCGGCCAGGATCGCCAGGTAACGCTCCGAGCGGTAGGACCGGCGCATCCGCCGCAGCACGTCGTCCGAGCCGGACTGCAGCGGCATGTGCAGGCTCGGGCAGACCGCCGGTGTCTGCGCCATAGCGGCGATCACGTCGTCGGTGAAGTCCCGGGGGTGTGGGCTGGTGAAGCGGACCCGCTCGAGGCCGGTCCGGCCGGCTGCGCGTAGCAGTGAGCCGAAGGCCCCCCGGTCGCCAAAGGACCTGCCGTAGGAGTTGACGTTCTGCCCCAGCAGCGTGACCTCGAGGACGCCCTGCTCGACCAGGACGTCAATCTCGCGCAGGATGTCGGCCGGCTGGCGGTCCTTTTCCTTGCCGCGCAGCGACGGCACGATGCAGAAGGTGCAGGTGTTGTCGCAGCCCACGCTGATGCTGACCCAGGCGCTGTAGGTGCTCTCCCGACGCGCAGGCAGGGTGCTGGGGAAGACCTCGAGGGCTTCGAGCAGCTCGACCTGCGACTGCTCCTCGACGCGGGCCCGTTCGAGCAGGACCGGCAGGCTGCCGACGTTGTGGGTGCCGAAGACGACATCGACGTACGGCGCCTTCGTGACGATCAGGCCCTGGTCCTTTTGCGCCAGGCAGCCGCCGACGGCGATCTGCATGCCAGGGTGGGTGTCCTTGACGGCCTTGAGGTGCCCAAGGTTGCCGTCGAGCTTGTTGTCGGCGTTCTCACGCACGGCGCAGGTGTTGAACACGACAACGTCCGGCGTGCGGCCCTCCGGGGCGGGGACGTAGCCGGCCTCGTCGAGCAGCCCGCTGATCCGCTCACTGTCGTGCACGTTCATCTGGCACCCGTAGGTGCGCACCTCGTAGGTCCTGGCCGTCACCGTCACAGGCTACGGCTGCCTCGTCACTGGTCAGGCTGCGTGCGTGTCCTGCTAGAGGGCAAGCACGGCGATCAGGTCGCGTGCGGCCTGCCCACCAGCGGTGATCGCCAGGTCCATCGCCCCCTGTACGTCGAGGTCGTTCGCGAGCAGCTCCAGGACGGCCAGCTGAGCGACCTCGTCGGTGCCGGGGATGCCCGCTGAGGTGTGGAGCGCGTCAAGCCGGGCGGCGGCACGGTCGAGGGTCTCGACGCTGTAGTCCCACGGGGCGTCGTACCGCCGGTCGAGCAGCAGGGTGCGGACGACAGCACCGCTGCTCTGCGCCACGAGGTCCGCGACGAAGACGAGGTTGCCGGTCGACTTGGCCATCTTCTCGCCGGCGAGCTGCACGGTGCCGACGTGCAACCACGATCGGGCGAACGGCGTGACGCCGGTGGCCGCCTCCGCCTGGGCAGCCTCGAAGGCGTGGTGCGGGAAGATCAGGTCAGCCCCGCCGGCGTGCAGGTCCAGGCTCGCACCGTAGGTGCTCAGCGACATGGCCGTGCACTCGGCGTGCCACCCGGGGCGCCCCGGGCCCCACGGGCTGGGCCAGGCCGGCTCGTCGGGTCCGCTGGTCTGCCAGACGGCCTGGTCGAGGGGGTCGCGTTTGGCCCTGTCGTCGACCCGGCCACCGTTGTCGCGGAGCAGCTGCTCGGCGGTGGCCCTGTCGAGGCCGGCCCGCTCTGCGACGGCAGCACCGGGCAGGTACACGCTCCCGCCACTTTCATACGCCGCCTCGTTCGCCAGCAACGTCCGGGCCAGCTCGATGACGGGCGCGATGAAGCTGTGCGCCCGCGGCTCGTGGGCGGGTCGTCGTACCCCGAGGGTGTCCATGTCCTGCTCGAACCGGAACTGCTGCACTGCCGCGAACCGGTCGTAGTGCGCACCTGCCCGGGCCGCCGCGTCGAACAGCACGTCGTCCACGTCGGTCACGTTGCGGCAGACCTCGACCTGCACGCCGAGCCGGCGCAGGACCCGATCGACCGCATCGACCCACACGAACGTCGCCGCGTGCCCCAGGTGCGTCACGTCGTACGGCGTCACCCCGCAGACATAGATGCGGGCCCGACCGACGGCGGACAGAGTGGTACCGCCGAGCTGGAGGCGGGGCAGCGTCGGGTCGGTCGTCATGCGGCCAGCCTGCCACGGCCCCGCAGGGGCGCCCTTCGCACCTCACTCGAGTGCGGACAGGCCCTCGGTGTCGAGGTCGAGCGTCTGGACGTCGGCACCCTCTCGCTCCAGCTCTTGCTTCACGATGCGAAAGGCGAGCCCCGCGCCATAGCCCTTACGGGCCAGCATCCCGGCCAGCCGCCGCACGCGGGCGTCCGTCGGCACACCGAGGGTGCTGGGCAGCTTGCGACGGACCAGCTCGCGGGCAGTGGCGGCCTCCTGGTCGGGGTCGAGCTCCCCGATGGCTTGTCGGACGAGGTCGTCGTCGATCCCCTTGCGCCGCAGTTCCTGGCTGAGCGCGCGGGCCGCCAGGCCCCTCCCGCGGTGCCGGGAGCTCACCCAGAGGCTGGCGAACAGCGCGTCGTCGATGACCCCGACCTCGGCGAACCGCCCGAGCACCTGCTCGGCGGCCTGCTCGGGAACCCCCTTCTTAGCCAGCACTCTCGCCAGCTCGGCGCGCGTGCGAGGGGCGGTCTCGAGCAGCTGGAGGCAGACCTGCCGGGCGAAGCCGGTCGGGTCGGCGGCCACCTCGTCGGCCCGGGCCTGCGCCTTCGCCTGGGCGCGTACCTCCCGCTCCTCACGGGTCGGCCAGGTCTTGGCCGGCCGCGGCTTGCTGACCCGCTGTCTGGGGACCCGCTCTCTGGGGACCCATGGCGGGCCCGGCCGGATCGGCTCGCCCCCCTCGTCGCCGAGGGGGGCGAGCCGTTCCAGAGCCATCTTGCGCGGCCTCGTCCGATGACCTACAGGTCGACCGGGACCGGCGCGACCATGTCGGCAAGCGCGGCATCGGTGAGGTCGGTCACGTCGATGGCATCGGTGATGTCGGTGATCGGTTGGCCGATCCCCAGCTTCTGCTTGATGCGGCGCTCGATGTCGTCGGCCAGCTCGGGGTTGTCCCGAAGGAACGCGCGGGCGTTCTCCTTGCCCTGGCCGAGCTGGTCGCCCTCGTAGGTGTACCAAGCGCCGGACTTACGGACGAAGCCCTGGTCGACACCCATGTCGATGAGCGAGCCCTCGCGGGAGATGCCGACGCCGTAGACGATGTCGAACTCGGCCTGCTTGAAAGGCGGCGCCATCTTGTTCTTGACGACCTTGGCGCGGGTCCGGTTGCCGACCGCCTCGGCACCGTCCTTGAGCGTCTCGATACGCCGGACGTCGATCCGGATCGAGGCATAGAACTTCAGCGCCTTGCCACCGGTCGTGGTTTCTGGGGATCCGAACATCACCCCGATCTTCTCGCGGAGCTGGTTGATGAAGATCGCGGTCGTGCCGGTGTTGGCGAGGGCACCGGTCATCTTGCGGAGCGCCTGGCTCATGAGGCGGGCCTGCAGACCGACGTGGCTGTCGCCCATCTCGCCCTCGATCTCGGCCCGCGGCACGAGGGCCGCCACCGAGTCCACGACCACACAGTCGATTCCGCCGGAGCGGATCAACGTCTCGGTGATCTCGAGCGCCTGCTCGCCGGTGTCCGGCTGCGAGACGAGCAGCGCGTCGGTGTCGACGCCAAGCTTCTTGGCATACTCCGGGTCGAGGGCATGCTCGGCATCGATGAAGGCCGCGATGCCGCCGGCCGCCTGTCGCCGTCATCCCCACCGGGTCCATCGCGCTCGACGTCGCTCTCGGCATCGGCGGTCTCCCACGTGGGCGGGTCGTCGAGATCTACGG
>JAYUBO010000150.1:0-6719 GCA_043740815.1 Frankiales bacterium
GGTCGGCATCGTGCTCTCGACCCGCGAGCCGGCAGTACTGCGCGACGGCCTGGCCCGGATCGCCGTCACGACCATGAGCGCGGGATCTTCCACCGAGCCGGGCGGCTACCTCCAGCCCGGCCAGGCGCAGGAGCAGTTCACGGTCAGCGACGAGAGGTCGCCTGCCGAGGTGGCGGCGATGCTCGAGGCGGCCGGCTACGAGCCGGTCTGGAAGGACGCGTTCGCCCTGCGGTGACCCGCTCGGCGTCAGACGCCGCCGGCCGTGACGACCATGTCGGTCACGAAGCCCGCCATCAGGCCGAGCAGCAGCCCCCAGCACAGGATGTCCTTGCGGCCGGCCTTCTGGGCGACGCCGAGCAGCTGGATGACGACGTACAGGATCGAGCCGGCAGCAAGAGTCAGGAAGGCGACCGACAGGGCGGCGCTGGTGAAGGTGTGCCCGACGGCGGTGCCGACAAAGGTGGGACCACCGGCGATGGCGGCGAGGCCGAGTAGCAATCCCCAAGACGGGCGTGGCTCACCCTCGGCCCGGTCAGCGCACAGGGGAGCGGTGATGCCGAAGCCCTCGGTGGCGTTGTGGAGCGCGAAACCGACGACCAGCAAGGTGGCGAGGGCAATCTGGCCACCGGCCGCCGCCGAACCGATCGCGAGGCCCTCGGCGAAGTTGTGCAGGCCGATGCCGACGGCAATCAGAAACGCCAGTCGACGAGCGGGGGTGAGTCCGGTGATGCTCAGTCGACCGGTGGACAACTCGCCGACGGTTACTGTCCCCGGCCCGAAGCGGCGAGCCGTGCGGGCCCGGCTGAGGAACCGCTCGTAGTAAACCAGGCTCATCAGGCCGATGACCGTGCCGGCGATGAACAGCGAGCCGTAGCCGAAGACTGGGCCGAGGCCCCCGGTGCCCTGGTGGTGCGCGATGAGGGCCGCGTCGATCGGCTCCCAGGCGCCACTGAAGACATCCCACACCAGAAAGAGCAGGATCCCGATCGCGGTCCCGTTGAGGACCAGCCGCAGGGTTGGCGCCGGTCGCTCCATCCGGCCAAGCGGCATGCCTAGCAGGATCGTGCCGCCTGCGATTGCTCCCAGGAGCAGGGTCTGACCGGTGCCCATCGGTGTCTCCTCGTGTCGGCGAAACCGAGCGCCAAGGGGAAGCGCTGGTTGCTTAGGTAAACCTAACCAACTCTGTTTCGGCCAGCAAGGTGACGCTCGCCACCCCGGGCCCACTCCAGGTCGCGGACGAGCACTTCGTGGCCGGCGCGTGCAGCGTCGCGCGTGAAGCCCAGCCCGGTCAGCAGTCGCAGGCTCGGCTCGTTGCCGGGCAGCACCTCGGCCCGCGCCGATGTCGCGCCCTGCGCCCGCACCCAGTCGATCAGCAGCGCCACGGCGGCCCTACCGTGACCTGCCCCACGTGCCGACGGCGCGAGCCCGTAACCGATCTCTACCTGCCCGTCGGGCTCGTTCGACCGCCCCTGCGACGGTGGCCCGAACCAGCCGCAGTCCCCGATCACGGTGTCGGCCTGGCCCGACCGTTCCAGCACGACCAGGAAGGTGCCGGGCCCGGTGTCACCCGGGTGCTCCGCGAGTGCCCTCAGGACGTGGCCGGTGTCGTCGTGCGGCCAGTCCGCCACCCTTGACAGCACGCCGAGGACCGTATCGATTCCGTCGATCCCGTCGTACCGCAGGACCGCCTGGGCGACAGCCACGGTCACCGGGACTAGCGCGATCACGCCGGGGGTTCAGGCAGGGCAGCAGCCAGAGCGGTGGCCGTCAGGGCGACCTGCCAGGCGCGGGCCCCGTGCCCGAGCAGGGCAGCACCTACGGCGTCCGCGTCGATCGGCTCCGGCGGTGTCCACGCCAGCCGGCGCAGGGCGTCCGGGGACAGGAGGTTCTCGGCCGGCATCGAGTTCTGCTCGGCGATCGCGGTCACCGCCAGCCGCGCCCGGGTGAGGCGCTTAGCCGCCACCGGGTCCCGCTCGGCCCAACGGTTTGCGGCCGGTGGGCCGTCACCGGTGGGTACCGGCTGGGGGAGTTGCTCCTCGGACATGCCGGCCGCGCTCTGCAGCGCCCCCCACCAGGTGTCGACGTGGCGGCGCGTGCTGCGGCCGCCGAACACCGGCAGCGCCATCAGGTCACCGGTGGTCGCCGGTGCGGCGGTCACCGCGCTGATGATCGCGGCGTCGGGCAGGATCCGGCCAGGCGCCGTGTCCCGCCGGCGTGCCATCTGGTCACGGACCTCCCACATCGCCCGCACACCCGCAAGCTGCCGGCGGCTCCTGAGCCGGTGGATCCCGCTGGTACGCCGCCACGGGTCCACCCGAGGCCCGACCGGTGGCGCGAGCCTGACCGCCTCGAACTCCTCATGGGCCCAGGCGAGCTTTCCCTGGCTCGCCAACTCCGTCTCGAGGGCGTCGCGTAGCTCCAGCAGCACTTCGACGTCGAGCGCGGCATAGACCAGCCAGGAGTCCGGCAGCGGGCGCGTCGACCAGTCCGCCGCGCTGTGGCCTTTCTCCAGGCCTAGGCCCAGGACGTTCTCGACCATGGCGCCCAGGCCCACCCGCTCGAAGCCGGCCAGTCGGCCGGCGAGCTCGGTGTCGAACACTGCCGGCGGCACCATACCGACCTCCACAAGGCACGGAATGTCCTGGCTGGCGGCGTGCAGGACCCACTCGTCCCCCTGCAGCACCTTGCCCAGCAGGCTCAGGTCGGGGCAGGCGATGGGGTCGATCAGGGCGCTGCCGGACCCCTGGCGGCGCAGCTGAACGAGGTAGGCCCGCTGGGAGTAGCGGTAGCCCGACGCGCGCTCGGCGTCGACCGCCACCGGGCCGGTCCCGCCCGCGAACCGCGCGACGACCTCGGCCAGGCCGGCAGCTGTCTCGGTGACCGGGGGGGTGCCGTCACGGGGAACCAGCAGGGGGGTCACACGGGGCCCGGACTCCTGGGTGGCTTCGGACACCTCCTGGTCAGGACCCGGCAGGGTCTCTGTCACACGCAGGAGCCTACGTCCGTACCGCTCACAGGGCCCTTCGCCCCGCCGAGCCTGTCGCTGGTGGAACAGCCTCGCCCAGCGCCGTCTCGGGCGTCGGCCTGCTCGCGCCTGTCCTGTCCACCAGGGATGGCAGGACTAGCGGATGACTCCGGCGCGCATGGCGAGGGCGACCATCTCGGCGCGGTCGCCGGTACCCAGCTTGCGGGCGATCCGGGCGAGGTGGGACTTTACGGTCAGGGCGGACAGGCCCAGCTCGTCACCGATCTGCTTGTTGGACTGCCCGTCCGCCACCAGGCGAAGGACCTCGACCTCGCGGTGCGAGAGCTCCGATACGCCGGTGTCGACCGGTCCGCCGCGCAGCCCGGCCGCAAGCAGCGAGGCCACGGAGGGGTCGGCGTACACGCCGCCATCAAGAACCCGGCGGACCCCATCGGCCACGACGACGGGGGAGGCGGATTTCAGCAGGTAGCCCTGCGCGCCGGCTACGAAGGCGGCGCGCACGGAGTAGGGGTCGTCGGCAGCGGACAGCACGACCAGGCGCTGCCACCCCGCGGAGCGCAGGTCGGCGAGCAGGTCCAGGCCGGAGCCGTCGGGCAGGCCGAGGTCCAGGACGCACAGATCGCGCGGGCCGGAGGCGTTGGCGCGGGCGCGGGCCTCCCCGATCGTGGCGGCCTCGACCACCTCGCGGGCACCCATCATCTTGAGCCGGTTGACCATGGACTCGCGGACAAGCGGGTGGTCGTCCACGACCATGGCGGAAAAGCCTGGCTTCTCGCTCCCGGCCTGCGCCGGGATGCTGTCGAGCGCGCTCTCAAGACCGGCAGCCACCGAGTCCTCCACCCTTGCTTGCTGTTCCGGACGGCGGGGTGCTCCCCGTCGCTCCTGCTCTGCTTCGGCTCACCGGTGGCGTTGCTGTAGGGCTGAGTTGCTCCGACTGGCTCAGTGCGGTGCATTACGCCATTCGGCTGACAAGACCCTTCGGGGCTGCAGTTGAGCGCGGTTGCTGCCGAAGAATGCTTGTACGCCCTGAGCAGGAGGCTTGACTTGACCCGATCAGCACCCGTCCGCCGCACCGCTGCCAGCACGATGGCCGCGGCCCTTCTGGGTGCGAGCCTGGGAGCGGCAGCCCCCGCGGGTCCGCTGGTCCAGGCGGTGGTCTCCTACCGGGGAGTGCTGGCGCAGGTCACCGGCGTCCAGGTCCTGGCGACGCTCCCGACGCTGCACATGAGCGTGGTGCGCGGGTCTGCGTCCGCCTTGCGGCACCTGGTCGGGTCCGACGGCGTGACCGGCCTCGCGCCCGACGATGCCCTCCAGCTCACCAGCCGCGAGGACGGCGACCGCGGCGCCAAGGGTGTGCTGGCCTCGGCCGGACTTGGCGGCAACGCCGGCCAGCGTGGTGCAGGCGCTGGCGTACGCGTCGCCGTGATCGACACCGGCGTCTCCGACACCCTCGCCCTCAATCGCGCCTCCGGGCGGCTCGTCGACGGGGCCGACTCCTCCCGAGTAGCGGACGGCCAACCCGTCGCCACCGGTGGCACCTACGACGACGGCTACGGGCATGGCACGTTCATGGCCGACCTCGTCGCCGGCGGTCCGGTCGAAGGCACCCGCGGGCGGGCCCTCGGCGTGGCCCCGGGAGCGACGGTGGTCGTGGTCCGCGTCGCCAAGCAGGACGGTACGACGAGCCTGTCCCGCGTCCTGGGCGGTCTCGACTGGGTCGCGTCGCACGCGTCGAGCGTCGATGTCGCCAACCTGTCCCTGTCCCACGAGCGGCCGCAGGACGCGTTCGGCGCCGACCCGTTGACGGCCGCCGTCGAGCAGGTTCGCGACGCAGGCATCACCGTCGTCGTGAGCGCCGGCAACACCCCCGGCACTGTCGGTGACCCCGGTTTCGACCCGAAGGCGCTGACCGTCGGTGCCGCGAAGGTTGACCACGGACGCGCCCGTGTCGCCGGGTTCAGCGGCAGTGCTGAGGTCTATGGGGTCGCCAAGCCGGAGGTGGTCGCCAGTGGCGTCGACGTGCTGAGCCTGCTCCCGCCCAACTCGGTCATCGCGCAGTCCCCGGACACCATGCACCTCGATCACGGTCTGTTCCGCGGATCGGGCACGAGCCAGGCCACGGCCATCGTCTCGGGGGTCGCGGCGCTGTTCCTCGCCGACAACCCCGGTGCGACGCCGTTGCAGGTGAAGGCTTCGCTGCGGTGCGCGGCCCGTGACCTGCCTGGCCGCCGGGACGGTGCGGGTCTGGTGCAGGTGTCCTCGGAGGTCTGCGCAGGGTCCGACGGACAGGCGCTCGACGGCAGTGGCGACGCCAGCGGCGAAATCGCCTTCGACGCCAACGCCTGGGCCGCCAACGCCTGGGCCGCGAACGCCTGGGCCGCGAACGCCTGGGCGGCGAACGCCTGGGCGGCGAACGCGTGGGCTGCGAACGCGTGGGCCGGCACCGACTGGGGGACCGTCTCGTGAGTCCTACCAGCACGGTCCGCGCGGTCGCGGTCGCCACCGTGGTTGCCGGCCTCAGCGCCGCCCTCGTCCAGCCCTGGGGAGCGCCGAGCTGGTACGCCGTACCGCTGCTGGTCCTCGCTGTGGCGGCGGCCGAGATCGCGGTCGTCAGCCTGCAGTTCGGACGGCAGACGTGGACGTTCAGCCTGACCGAGAGCGCGCTTGGCGCTGCGTGGGTCATGGGCACCGGCAACTGGACGGTGCTCGGCGTCGTGCTCGGGGTCTACGTCGCCCAGACGGTGCTGCGCCGGCCGCTGCTGAAGAAGCAGTTCAACATTGCTGTGTTCGGTGCGGGCGCCGCAGCAGGAAGCCTGACGGCCGGCGCCGTCGGCGGTGGCATCCAGGGCGCCATCGCCGGCATGGCGATCTGGTTCGTCGTGAACTTCACCCTGATCGCGGTCGCGGTGGCGGTGACGAGCAACCGGCCGCTGCTGCCGATGTTGCGGTCCAGCGCGCCGCTGTCCGCGGTCCACATGGCGGGCAACAGCTCGATCGGCCTGCTCGCCGCCTACCTGTCGCTGCACGCCCCCCTGGGGTTGTTCGGGCTCGTTGTACCCCTTGCTCTGCTCTGGTCCTCCTACGACCAGCAGACCCGTCGCAGCCAGGAGGCGCGGCTGTTTGCCGAGCTTGCCGCCGGACAGGAGCGGCTCACTGCCCGCACCAGCGACACGTCGGCGCGCGTCGTGGTCAGCGCCGCAGCCCGGCTGTTCGGTGGGGCGGATGTCGAGATGCTGCTGCTCGCTGCCGACGGTCCGGTCCGGTACGCCGGCGACGAGACGACCGCTCCCCAGCGGCTGCGCGTGGACGCGGAGGTCTTCGACGAACCATGGGTCATGCGGACGCTCGGTGCACGGGGAGTCCTGACCGGCAGCGAGCACGGGCGGCCGTGGTGCTCCGCCGTCCTCGGTGATCCCGAGCGCCCCCAGGCCGTCCTCATCGCCCGCCGCCCGGCCGGTGCCGCCAGCTTCGGCCGGCGGGAGGTCCGCCTTGCCGAGGTGCTCGTCGGCCAGGCCGACTCGTGGCTGTCCGTCGCGGACCTGTCTGACAGGGCCCGTGCGGCCCGGGCCCAGGTCGAGGTTGCGGGCGAGGCCGCCAGGGCTCTTGGCGACATCGGAGCCGCGACCGCACCGTCCCTGACCGTCCTGCGCGAGTCCGCCGACCGGCTGGCCCGGCTGGCGGAGTCGGCGGGCGGGGTCGACGACATCGTCGAGGAGCTCCATCTGGTCGAGCG
>JAYUBO010000151.1:0-5508 GCA_043740815.1 Frankiales bacterium
GCGCGCTGCTGCGACAGCAGACCCCGGCGTAGGTCCGGGGCGGCCTGGTCGAAGGTCGTCGTCCGGCGCTCGATCACCTTGATGACGTGGTAGCCGAACCGGGTGCGGGCCAAGACGACACTGCCGGGCTTGGCGGCGAAGATGGCCCTCTCGAAGGGCTTCTCGAGGGACCCCCGGCCTTGAAAGCCAAGATCCCCCCCTTTGTTCTTGCTGCCTGGGTCGGTCGAAAAGCGCGCAGCCAGAGCCGCGAATTGATCCGGGTGCGTCCTCACCGTCGTCAGCAGCAGCTGCGCGACGGCAGCGGATGCGACGAGGATGTGTGCCGAATGCACCTGGTCGTAGCTCGCGATGCCCTGCGCGTAGGCCTGCCGCAACTGCGCCTCTGGGACAGTCGCGTTGGCGGTGAGTCGGTCGCCGAGCGCGTCGCGCAGCGTCACATCGGTCAGGGTCTGCCGCAGATCGGCGGGGGCGATCCCCGCTTTGCCAGCTGCAGCCTTGAGCTGGTCGGTGCCACCGAGCCGGGTGGCGATGCGATCCGCGGTCGCGTCGATCTGCGCGGGAGTCACGCTCACCTTGAGCTTGCTCACCGCCTGAAGCAGGACCTCGTGCTGGATGAGCCGACTGAGCGCCGAGCGCTGGAAGCCCGGCCGGTCGGCCCCGACCTGCTGCTGTGCCGAAGGGTCGACGAGGCCGCGAGCCACGAGACGCTCCAGGGCGCCGGTCGTGATGCGGTCGTTGCCGACCACCGCGGCCGCCCCCGAGCGGATCGTGGTCGCCCCGCAACCACTGAGTGCGAGGACAGCTGCAGCGACGACGAGCAGGCGTGGATGAGTGCGCGTCACGTGCGGGTGGTGTCCCTTCGGGGGTTCAAAGCGAAAGCACACGTTCTCACGACGCCGCTAGGGCGGGTTCGCCGAGCACGCCCTCGAGCAGGGCGGTGCACCAGTCCAGCAATTCGGTGTCGCGCAGCGGCTGGCCACCGATGCGCTGCGTCGTGGGCTTCGGGACCAACACCGTGTCGACGGTCTGCTTGACCACCGACCGGGGATAGAGGCGTTGCAACCGCAACACCTGCGATTCGCGCAGGCGTAGTGGCGCAAATCGAACCTGATTGCCCGTCAGGGCGACCTCGGTGAGACCGTGCCGCCCGGCGAGCATCCGGAAGCGGGCGACCGCGAGCAGATTCTGCACGGGCGTGGGCAGCGGGCCGTACCTGTCGACGAGCTCTTCGCGCACCGCGTCGAGGGCCATCTCGTCACCTGCAGCCGCGAGCTGTCGATAGGCAGCGAGCCGCAGCCGCTCCGCTGGCACATAGTCGTGCGGCAGGTGCGCGTCAATCGGCAGGTCTACCTTGGCATCGGGTGACGTGTCCTGCTCGGCCTCGGCCGGCATCGTGCCGAGCCGTTTGAAGTCCCCGACCGCTTCGCCGACCAGACGCATATACAGGTCGAAGCCGACGCTGGCGATGTGCCCGCTCTGCTCACCGCCGAGCAGGTTGCCGGCGCCGCGGATCTCGAGGTCCTTCATGGCGACCGCCATGCCGGCGCCGATCTCGGTGTTCTGGGCGATCGTCGACAGCCGGTCGTGCGCGAGATCGGTCAGCGGTTTATCCGGCTGATACGTGAAGTAGGCATACGCTCGCTCGCGACCGCGACCCACCCGGCCCCGGATCTGGTGCAGCTGGGAGAGCCCGAACTTGTCTGCCCGGTCCACGATCAGCGTGTTGGCGTTGGGGATGTCAAGCCCACTCTCGACGATCGTGGTGCAGACAAGCACGTCGAAGTGCTTCTCCCAGAAACCAACCATGACCTGCTCGAGGGTCTCCTCGTTCATCTGGCCGTGACCGGTAGCGATACGCGCCTCGGGCACCAACTCGCCAAGCCGCTTGGCGACCCGGTCGATCGACTCGACCCGATTGTGCAGGAAAAAGATCTGGCCTTCCCGTAGCAGTTCCCGCCTGATCGCGGCGGCAATCTGCTTCTCGTCGTAGGGCCCGACGAAGGTCAGCACCGGATGCCGTTCCTCCGGCGGCGTCAGGATGGTGGACATCTCGCGGATGCCGGTCAGGCTCATCTCCAACGTACGCGGGATGGGCGTTGCTGACATCGTCAGGACGTCTACGGCAGTGCGCATCTGCTTGAGGAACTCCTTGTGCTCCACCCCGAAACGTTGCTCCTCGTCGACGATCACCAAGCCGAGGTCCTTGAACTTCACGGATGTCGACAGCAACCGGTGCGTGCCGATCACGACGTCGATGGTTCCGTCCATGATGCCGGCGAGGACCTCCCGCTGCTCCTTGTCGGAGTTGAAGCGACTGCTGGCACGGACCGTGACCGGGAACTGCGCGAAACGGTCCCGAAAGGTGTTGTAGTGCTGCTGGACCAACAGCGTCGTCGGCACCAGGATGACGACCTGTTTGCCGTCCTGTACCGCCTTGAAGGCGGCGCGTACGGCGATCTCGGTCTTGCCATAGCCGACATCGCCCATGATGACGCGGTCCATCGGTGAGGACTTCTCCATGTCGGCCTTGACCTCGCCGATCGCCTCGAGCTGGTCAGGTGTCTCGACGTACGGGAAGGCGTCCTCAAGCTCGCGCTGCCACGGCGTGTCCGGACCGAAGGCGTGGCCGGGGCTCGCCATCCGGGCGCTGTACAGCTGGATGAGCCCCGCCGCGATTTCCTTGACCGCCTTCTTGGCCCGCCCTTTGCGCTTGGCCCAGTCGCCGCCGCCGAGCCGGTCCATCGAAGGCGCCTCCCCGCCGACGTACCGCGTCACCTGTTCGAGTTGATCCGTTGGCACGAAGAGCTTGTCGCCCTTCGCGTATTCAAGGATCAGGTATTCACGGGTGGCACCGGCCACCGTCCGCTGGACCATCTCGACGTAGCGCCCAACGCCGTGCTGCTCGTGTACGACGGGGTCACCGGCTTTGAGCTGTAGAGGATCAACGGCGTTACGCCGCTTGCTCGGCATCCGTTTGCTGATGTCCTTGGAACCGGCCCCGCGGGTGCCGGTGAGATCTGCCTCGGTGAGCACGGCGGTCTTGAGCAGCTCGCTCGTGAAGCCGGTTTCCAGGCATCCTGTCGAGACGTGCACGATACCGGGATCAATTGGCCCGTCGAGGTTCTCGTCGAGTCGCGCCGCGATGTCAGCGCCCCGCAGCACCTCGACGAGACGCTGCGCGGGCCCGTGCCCCTCGGTGGTGAGCACCACCCGCCAGCCGTCGGCGGACCAGCGCCGGACATCCTCGAGCGCCCGCTCGGTCTCGCCCCGGTAGGCGATCGGCTGCCGGGTGGCCAGCACCAGGGTGTTGTCCTCGAGGTCGGCGTCGGAGGTGAACGGTGTCACGCTCCACCAGGGCAACCCGCTCGCCGCGGCATGCTCGCGGACCTCGACGAGGCTCTTATAGGCCGCTGCACCAAGGTCCACTGGAGCCTGGCCACCGGTTGCCGCAGTCGACCACGACGCCTCGAGGAACTCCTGGCTGGTGCGCACCAGGTCGTGCGCACGGGTTCGTACCCGCTCCGGATCGCAGACGACAACAACTGTGCCGTTGGGCATCTCGTCGACGAGCAGCTGCAGGTCGTCGACGAGCACCGGCGCGAGCGCCTCCATGCCCTCGACCGGGGTGCCATCGGCGATGCGGTCACAGATCTCGGCCAGCTCGGGATGGCTGGTGACCAGCTCCCTCGCCCGGGCCCGCACCTCGGGAGTGAGCAGCAACTCCCGGCACGGCGGGGCCCACAGCCCGTGCTCGACCGTGCCGAGGCTGCGCTGGTCACTGACCTTGAACGACCGGACCTCCTCGACCGTGTCGCCCCAGAACTCCACCCGCAGGGGGTGTTCCTCGGTCGGCGGAAAGACGTCCAGGATGCCGCCCCGAACGGCGAACTCGCCCCGCTTCTCGACCAGTTCGACCCGCAGGTAGGAGATGTCGACCAGGCGTCGGACCGCATCGTCGAGCGACGCGTCCTGCCCCGGCTGCAGCTGCACCGGCTCCAGCTCACCGAGTCCCTTGACCTGCGGCTGGAGCAGGCTGCGCACAGGTGCGACGACGACGTCGATCGGCCCGGTCGCCGGGTCGTCGGCGCTCGGATGGGCCAGCCGACGCAGCACCGCGAGTCGCCGCCCAACTGTGTCGGCCCGTGGGCTCAACCGCTCGTGCGGCAGGGTCTCCCAGCTGGGGTAGAGCGCGACCCGGTCGGCGTCGTGCAGGCTCGACAGGGCCGCGACGAGGTCCTCCGCCTCACGCCCCGTCGCCGTCACCGCAAGCACGGTGCGGCCGGCCCGGGCAGTCAGCGCAGCAACCACGAACGGCCGCATCCCGGGCGGCGCGGTGAGGTCGAGGCTGCCAGAGACCGTCTCGACCGCCTTGGCGAGCGCCGGGTCGCCGAGCACGACGTCGAGCAGTCCGGTGAGGGACAACAGTGATGGCCTTCCGCAGATATGGGCCGCACGAGCGCCCCGTGCATCGGGCGTCTTGCGCCGGCAACCCAAGCGTACGTCGGGACAGGCCGGCCGTCGTCGCGACTGGCCCGTTGTCGACCCTGGTCCCGGCTGCCGGCTGGAAGCCACCCCGACCGCGACGAGGCGGCCTCATCGGCAGCTCCCCGCCAGGCAATCCCAAGCGGCTCCGGGCCGGGCGAACGCGACGCGAGATCCCCGCGGCGCAGGTGTCCGGAGTGGGCGCGCGGATGCCTGGCCCTAGCATTCGCCTCCATGAGCCTCGCTCCGGAGCGCGCCGAGGAGCTGGTGCTCGCCGCTGCGACCGGTGACCGTGGCGCCTGGGACGAGCTCGTCGCGGCCTACGTGGGGCTTGTCTGGACCATCACCAGAGATCACCGGCTCGGTCCGACGGACGCCTCAGATGTCGCACAGACGACCTGGCTGCGGCTGGTCGAGAACATCGATCGGATCACAACGCCCGGCCATGTCGGCGCGTGGCTCGCCACCACCGCGCGACGCGAGTGCCTGCGCGTGATCGCCCGGTCCAAGAAATACGTCCTGGTCGGCGAATCCGAACGGCTCGACCTCGCCGACGAGCGGCTGCCAGGAGTTGATGTCGGCCTGCTCGGCTCCGAGCGCGACGCTGCCGTGCGGGAGGCACTGGCCGAGCTGCCGCAGCGCTGCAGCCAACTGCTGCGGCTACTGATGCTTGACCCGGTCCCGTCGTACGAGGACATTTCGGCCGCGCTCGGCATGCCAATCGGCAGTCTGGGTCCGACCCGAGGACGGTGCCTGCGGCGGCTTCAGCAGGTGCTGGAGGCCAAGGGGATGTCCTCCGCCGACGCCGGATCCTGACTCGCGGGAGAAAAAACGGACATTTGTCCGCCTGCTCGTCCCTTGTTCACCCCGACCTCACCCTTTTTAATCATGTCGCCACGGGCTACGTCGGGGCCAGAGTGACTGCGGAGCGATGCCGACCCCGTCGGCCCGCAAGGAGGCAGCTGTGAGCTCGACCGCGCCGACGATCGTGGGTCCACGAAGCCACCCCGACCCGTGTCTGCTGCA
>JAYUBO010000152.1:0-2373 GCA_043740815.1 Frankiales bacterium
CTACGCCGCGACGCAGACGATGGACGAGGCGCGGCACGCCGAGACCTACTCCCGCTTTCTGCAGGACAAGATCGGGATGCTCTACCCGATCAACGAGCACCTCAAGTCGCTGCTCGACGACACGCTCACCGACAGTCGCTGGGACATGCCCTACCTCGGGATGCAGGTGCTGATCGAAGGGCTGGCGCTGGCGGCGTTCGGTGTGCTCCGCGACATGACCACCAAACCGCTCCCCAAGAAGATCCTGGCCTACGTCATGCAGGACGAGGCCCGGCACGTCGCCTTCGGCCGACTGTCGCTGAAGGACTACTACGCCCAGCTGACGCGCTCCGAGCTCGACGAGCGCGAGGAGTTCGTGGTGGAGGGCTGCTACCTGATGCGCGACCGCTTCCGGCAGCAGGAGGTGTGGGAGAACATGGGTTTGGACGTCGAGGCCTGCCTCGAGGCGGTCGCGAACGCGCCGTACTTCCAGGCCTATCAGTCGTTGCTGTTCCAGCGGATCGTCCCGTGCGTGAAGGACATCGGTCTGTTCGGTGACAAGGTCCAGAAGGCGTACGCCGACATGGGCGTCCTGGACATGGCTGGCATCGACCTCGACGCGTTGATGAAGAACGACGAGAACCAGGCCGAGCTGATCGACGCCGAGAAGCGCGACGTTGCTGCCCGCAAGGGTCAGGTCGATGCGGTGATCGCGATGGCCGACTGAGGCGGCCGCTCGCCTTTGTCGTGAGGCCCCGAAGGTCTTGCGGGCCAGCGCCCCGAGGAGTTGACGACGACGCTCGTGGTCCATTGCTGCGCGGCAGCTACGGCTGCTGCCTTGTTGGGACCGAACAACATCGCGTAGCCGGTCAGCGTGCCAGCCTTTTCGCTGGCCCCAGCAGCGGGACGACCGTCTTTTCATCGAGGGCTACGGCAAAGTGCCCGCCTGCCAAGGAAGCGGCTGCCGGCTGTGGATTGTCCATGACGTGAATGCTCACCGACCATTGATGACCCGAGCGCCGGACGGTGGCATCAGTCACCCATACCCCCTCCTGGGGTGCGGTCCCGATGGTGTCACTGCGTGCCCCGTCGGGAGTGGGCGACAACCGCGTGGTGTGGACCGACGCGGCGCTCAGCGGCACCGGGAGGCGGACGTACACCGGGACGGCTGCCAACGACGTTCCCTTGACCTGAGCCACTGAAGGACCCTCGGTGGCCTGGCCGCTGGCTTGGCAGCCCACACCGGTGAGACCGAACGCCATGACCATCGCGACATCCAGGAAGCGAACAGATCGTCGGGGCCTGGTCATGACCGTCCATCGGCATCGCACCGGGGCCACGTGAAAGTGGGTGCGATTTCGCGGGCCGTCGGCGAGGCGAGGATGCAGGCATCGTCCACCCTGGACGTGCGACGCCCATCGGAGCGCCGCGGGCCGTGGAGAAGCCGCTTTGGGACTCTTGCTGTAGCCGCCTTGCCCCGTTTTGACGGTTACCAGCCGCGGAGGAGGGGTCGGGGTTCGCGGGTGGTGGTGTGGCCGTTCTTGGTGGTCCAGTGCACGCTCCCGCTTTGGGATCCGCTACGGGTGCGGGTGACGGTGAAGTACTTCTGGGTTTTGCTTTGGTGGTGGTGGAGGCATTCGCTGGCGATGTTGTCCAGGTGGGTGGGTCCTGCGGGCCAGGGGGTGAGGTGGTCGTTCTGGCAGGCCTGGGCGAGCTTGGGGCAGCCCGGGAAGGTGCAGGTGACGTCGCGGGCTTTGACGTGCCGGGCCATCCGGGTCGGTAGGGCGTAACTGTCGCTGTGTGCCGGGGTGGGGTCGACCTTGGTGGTGAGCATCCTCGTGAGGGCCACCCGCAGCGCGGGGCCGGTCCAGGCGGGTGGTGTGGGGGGTCGGATCGCGGTGGGGTCGGGTCCGGGTCCGCGGATATAGCGGGGTCTGGGGATGCTGGCGGCCAGTGCGGCCCAGTCGGTGCTGTCCTGCTCCCACGCCAGATCCCCCGGGGTGGGCAGGACATCGGAGCTCAACTGCCGGCAGACCGGCGCAGCTGGGGTGCCTGGCGTGACCGGCGTTTGTGCTGGTGAGGGGGTGGGCTTCTTGGGTGGTTGTTTCCACTGGTGGAGGCAGGGGCCGAGGCCGTCGTCGCGTTCGACCTCGACCAGCAGGGTCGTGGACGGCTCATAGAGCTGGCATCTCACGGCCGGTGCTGCCGGTGCGGCGGGGATGGACCGCGACCGGTCCAGCAGGTCCAGCAACACCTCGTGCACCGGATGCCACTGCCCGAACATCTCCTGCGCCGCGCACTGGGCCCGCTCGAACCCAGGGCTGGTCACGCCTCGTTGTGCGGCCAGCCACACCCGCTCCACCCGCTCCGGCTCAAGGGTCTGGGGTGGATGGT
>JAYUBO010000153.1:0-17264 GCA_043740815.1 Frankiales bacterium
TGACTTCACCGCCTTGGGCCTCCTTGATGCGCAGTGCCTCCTCCACGGCATACTCATCGATCTCGTTCATGACGACGTCGACGGACGCGCGGTCCAGCGTCTTGTCGGAGTCCCTGAGCTTTCGCTCGGCCCAGGTGTCAGGTACCTGCTTCACCAGTACGACGATGTTCATGCTCGGCGCCGACCTCCACAATCTGGACACGGTAACTACGGACCGCGGCGAAGACCGCGGTCGCTGTCTTGCGCTAAGAGTTGGGTCTTCGGTCTCGGGCTACAAGCCGGGACCCGTGGCCGTCGCCGCTGCGGTCAGTCTTGCCCGCTGTTAGCAGCCTCGCAAACTCCAGCGGTACGGCGGTGACGTGACGTACGCCACGCCGCCCTCGTGGTGCGGGCAGGTCAGCGGCCGGTGAAGGTCGCCTTGCCGGGGCCGTTCTCGACGAAGCTGCCCATGCCGGCCTTCTGGTCGTCGGTGGCGAACAGCCCCGCGAACAGCGCCGACTCAAGACGCAGGCCGGCGTCGAGGTCGAGCTCAAAGCCGTCATCAATGGCCTGCTTCGCTGCCCGGAGCGCGATCGCGGGTCCCGCAGCCCATTGCGAGGCCATCTCCACGGCAGCGGTGTAGACGTCGGCATCCGGCACGACGAGGTCGGCGATCCCCAGGGCGAGCGCCTCGGAGGACTGGACGAAGCGTCCGGTGTAGACCATCCCCTTCGCCTTGGCCGGACCGACCAGCCGCGACAGCCGCTGCGTTCCCCCGGCACCCGGGATGACACCGAGCAGGATCTCGGGCACCCCCACCTGCGCCCGCTCCCCCAGCACCCGGAAGTCGGCCGTGAGGGCGAGCTCGAAGCCACCGCCGAGGGCGAACCCGGTGACGGCGGCGATGACCGGCTTCGGTAGCCGGGCGACGAGCTTGAAGACCTCCTGCAGCTCAGTCCCCCAGGCGGTCATTCCCGCGTAGGACAGCCCTTGCATCTGCTTGATGTCGGCGCCAGCCGCGAACACGCGCTCGCCGCCGTACAGGATCACGGCACGGATGTCGTTGCGGGAGCCTGCCTCGAGTGCTGCCTCGCGAAGCTCCGCCTGGAGCTGGCTGTCGATCGCGTTCATCTTCGGGCGGTCGAGACGGATCGTCCCGATAGCGCCGTCGACCTCGAGGCGGACGAACTCACCCATGTGCCACGTCCTTTCGCAGGACCCCTCCCTGGGGTTGGGCTGGACCCTAGTCTCATCCCCGTGTTCCGGGACTCGCGAGGTGTGGTGCACACCGTCAGCTCAGCCGACCCGCTCGACGACCTCCCGCAGGCTGCGTCCGCGGTCCTGGCCAGGACGCTGCTGGCTCCCGTACACGGTGACCTGGGCGGCGCCCTGGAGCGCTGCGAGTCCGTGCGACAGCTGCTCGACCGCTGGCAGGACGCGTTCTTCGCGGCACTCCCCCAGCACATCGACGTCGACGAAGAGGCCCGGTGGGCGGCTGAGGCAGGCCTGTCGCTGACCGAAATCGAGGGTGACTGGGAGGACGACGACTGGCAGGACGAGGACGAGGACGACCCCGCCGAGAGCCCCGGGCAGCTGGGCCTGGACCAGATCGAGCTGACCGAGCTCAACCCGCTGGATGACGAGCACCCCGACCTGCTCGAGCTGGGGCTGCCTGCTGACGGCGTACCGCTGGACGACGAGGTCGTCGCCGAGCTTGAGGTGGCGTTGGTCCTGCTTCCTGTCCGGGTACGCCTGGAGGCGCTGGTCGCGGCTGCCGCTCTCGTCGACGAGTGGGCCGATCTGCTCGCCGACCACGAGAAGTGCCTCGGTCACCTGCTGCTGGCCCACGGCCTGACGCCGGCTTCGGTCCGGTCCCACGAACAGCTGGCTGACCAGCACGCGACCGTGCACGCAGGAGCCCCCAGACACCTGGCGTGGGAATCGTAGGCTCCGGGAGTGACCGAGCGCCCCTGGCCAGGACGGCCCTTCCCCCTCGGGGCCCACTGGGACGGTGAGGGCACCAACGTCGCGCTGTTCACCCAAGGCGCGGAGGCGGTTGCGGTCTGCCTGTTCGACGACGCCGGCAACGAGATGCGCATCCCGCTGGAGGAGTCGACCCACCACGTCTGGCACGGCTACCTGCCGCAGGTAGGTCCTGGGCAGCGTTACGGCTTCCGGGTGGACGGCCCGTTCAACCCGGCCCAGGGGCAGCGGTTCAACCCGAGCAAGCTGCTCATCGACCCGTACGCCCGCGCGATCGACGGCGAGTTCCGCCTCGACGGCGCGGTCTTCGGGTCGGTCCTGGGCCGTGACGAGCTCCAGCAGCACCAGGACAGCGCACCGTTCGTGCCGCTCTCGGTCGTCACGCATGACGGCTTCCCATGGGGCGAGGACCACCACCGCCCGCACCACTCCTGGTCCGACACGGTCATCTACGAGCTGCACGTCAAGGGCTTCACCGCCCTGCACCCCGACATCCCGCCGCACCTACGGGGCACCTACGCCGGGCTCGGCCACCCCGCGGCAATCGCACACCTGTCCAACCTGGGCGTAACGGCCGTCGAGCTGATGCCCGTGCACCACTTCGTGTCCGAGCCGCAGCTGCTGCGCAAAGGCCTGACCAACTACTGGGGCTACAACACCCTCGGCTACTTCGCCCCGCACGCCGGGTTCTCCGCCAGCGGCGGGCGCGGAGGGCAGGTCCGTGAGTTCAAGGCGATGGTCCGCTCCCTACACGCCGCCGGCATCGAGGTCCTGCTCGACGTCGTCTACAACCACACCGCCGAAGGCGACGAGACCGGACCGACCTTGTCCTTTCGCGGCATCGACAACGCCCACTACTACCGGCTCGAGGACGACGCCTCCGCCTACCGCGACTACACCGGCTGCGGAAACACCCTCGACGCCCGCAACCCGCACGTCCTGCAGCTGCTCATGGATTCCCTGCGCTACTGGGCGACCGAGATGCACGTGGACGGCTTCCGGTTCGACCTGGCCTCCGCACTGGCCCGCTCGATGCACGACGTCGACAAGTTGTCCGCGTTCTTCGACGTCATCCAGCAAGATCCCGTCGTGTCCCAGGTGAAGCTCATCGCGGAGCCATGGGACGTCGGTGAGGGCGGCTACCAGGTCGGGGAGTTCCCGCCCTTGTGGACTGAGTGGAACGGCATGTACCGCGACACGGTCCGCGACGTCTGGAGCGGCAACGGGCGGGGCGTCCGCGAGCTCGCCTACCGGCTGTCCGGCTCGAGCGACCTCTACCAGGACGACGGACGCCGCCCTTACGCCTCCATCAACTTCGTCACCGCCCACGACGGTTTCACCCTGCGTGACCTCACGACGTACGAGGCGAAGCGCAACGAGGCCAACGGTGAGGGGGGCCGCGACGGCGAGTCCCACAACCGCGGCTGGAACTGCGGCGTCGAGGGCGAGAGCGACGAGGTCGAGGTCAACGTCCTGCGCCTGCGGCAGGCCAAGAACCTGCTTGCGACGCTGCTGCTGTCGACCGGCGTACCGATGCTGACGATGGGCGACGAGGTCCGCCGCACGCAGAGCGGGAACAACAACGCCTACTGCCAGGACAACGAGCTCTCGTGGCTGGACTGGGCCATCACCCCGGACGCCCAGGAGGTCTACGACCTGGTGGCCCAGCTGGTGCGGCTCCGCCGCGAGCACCCCGTCTTTCGGCAGAAGGCCTTCTTCTCCGGCTGCTCAGTCGCAGACGACGGTGTGAAGGACGTCGCGTGGTTCGGTGCGGACGGGCTCGAGCTGACCGACGCGCAGTGGTTCGACGGCGGGCAGCAGACCCTCTGCATGTACCTCGACGGCCAGGGCATCCGTACCCGTGGATCGCGTGGCGAGGCCATCGTCGACGACAGCTTCCTGGTTGTCCTGCACGCCGCTGCACTCGACGGCTCCCTGACTTTGCCTCCGGCACCCTGGGCAACCGGCTACCAGCTGCTGCTCGACACCACCTCCCCCCTGTACGACGACAGGGTCCATCTCCCCGGTGCCGCCGTGCCCGTGACGGGCCGGTCGGTCCTGCTGTTCCAGGCCCGCCGCTGACCGCAGGCTGACAGTCCGCGGGGTGCCACGCCTCCGGGGGGACGTCAGGGCTGAGCCAGCAGGCCCAACTCGGCATCTCCGGGCAGCAGTGGCGAGTGCGGGAGCACGCGCACCGTGTAGCCGAAGGAGCCGGCCCGCATGAGGGGCACCTGGCCTTCGTACCGGGGCATCCCGTCCTCGCCGGAGCCGATGCCCGTCATCGGCAGGTGGACAGGGCGGTGCAGGACATCGAGCTCGTCGACCCGGCCATACACGGCCTGCACAGACACGTCGGAGGCATCGAGGCCGCCAAGGTCGACGGTAGCCCGGACCAGCAGTGACGCTCCGACAGCGGGCGCGTCGCCCACTCCCCCGCCCTCGACGTGTAGGACACGAACGCCCGGCCAGTGGCTGACCACCTTGCCGCGCCAGGCGGCGAGCTCGCGGGCAGGTGCAAAGCCTTGCGCAGCAAGGGATCGCGAGGCAACTGCGGCCGGCGTGTAGAGGTGGTGGACATAGTCGCGGACCATCCGGGAGGCCAACACCTTGGGTCCGAGGGTCTGCAGGGTGTGGCGGACCATGTCGACCCAACGCTGCGGGACACCGGCCGCGTCCACGTCGTAGAAGCGGGTCCTGACCTGCTTCTCGACCAGCTCGTAGAACGCCACGGCCTCGAGGTCGTCGCGCCGGACGGAGTCGGTGACGCCGTCCGCCGTCGGGATGGCCCAGCCGTTCTCCCCGTCGTACATCTCGTCCCACCAGCCGTCGAGGATCGACAGGTTGAGACCACCGTTGAGGGCACTCTTCATGCCCGACGTGCCGCACGCCTCGAGGGGGCGTAGCGGGTTGTTGAGCCACACGTCGCAGCCGCCGTAGAGGTAGCGCGCCATGCCGATGTCGTAGTCGGGAAGGAAGACGATGCGGTGCCGCACATCGGACTGGTCGGCGAAGCGGACGATCTGCTGGACGAGCTCCTTGCCGCCGTCGTCGGCGGGGTGGGCCTTGCCGGCGATGACGAGCTGGATCGGGCGCTCGGGGTCGAGCAGCATCGCCTTGAGCCGTTCAGGGTCTCGCATCATCAGGGTCAGCCGCTTGTACGACGGGACCCGGCGCGCAAAGCCGATGGTGAGCACGTCAGGGTCGAAGACCGAGGAGGTCCAGCCCAGCTCGGCTTCGGTGGCGCCACGTTGGAGCCACGACTCGTGCAGGCGCCGACGAACCTCACCGACCAGCCGCTCGCGCAGCAGGCGCCGGGTCGCCCACACGGACGTGTCGGCGACCCCCGCGATGCCCTCCCAGCCCTGGGCCTCCGTGGTCAGGCTGCCACCGATCTCGCGATCGGCGAGCTCGAAGACCTCGCGGGCCACCCAGGTCGGGGCGTGCACCCCGTTGGTGACCGAGGAGATCGGGACCTCGGTGCTGTCGAAGCCGGGCCACAGGCCGCTGAACATCTGCCTGCTGACGATGCCGTGCAGCTTGGCGACGCCGTTGCGGCGCTGAGCGAGGCGCAGGCCCATGTGGGCCATGTTGAAGACGCTCGGGTCATCCTCCGCCCCGAGCTCCAGCACCCGTTCAAGGGGTACGCCGGGCAGCGCGCCCCCGGCGAACACCCCGGCGATGAGGTCCTTCGGGAAGCGGTCGATCCCGGCAGGCACGGGGGTGTGCGTGGTGAAGACCGTGCCGGACCGGACCGCCTCGAGTGCCTCGTCGTAGCTGAGCCCCTGGCCGATCAGTTCGCGGATCCGCTCGATGCCAAGGAAGCCGGCATGCCCTTCGTTGGTGTGGAACACCTCGGGCTCGGGCTCGCCACTCAGCGCGGTGTAGGCGCGGATCGCGCGGACCCCACCGATGCCGAGCAGGAGCTCCTGGTTGAGGCGGTGGTCGGTGCCGCCGCCGTACAGCCGGTCGGTGACCTGGCGCTCGGCGGGCGCGTTGGCCTCGACGTCGCTGTCGAGCAGCAGAAGCGGCACCCGGCCGACCTGCGCCTTCCAGACCTGGGCGTGCAGGGTGCGCTCCGCGCTCAGCCCGAGCGAGATCTCCAGTGGCGAGCCGTCGGCAGTACGCAGCAGCGTCAGGGGCAGCCCGTGCGGGTCCAGCGGTGGATATCGCTCCTGTTGCCAGCCCTCGGCGTTGAGCGACTGCTTGAAGTAACCCGCGCGGTAGAGCAGACCAACGCCAAGGATCGGCACGCCGAGGTCGGAGGCGGCCTTGAGGTGGTCACCGGCCAGGATCCCCAGGCCGCCGGAGTACTGCGGCAGAACCTCGGTGATGCCGAACTCAGGGCTGAAGTAGGCGATGGAAGCTGGAGCACCCTCCAGCGACTGGTACCACTTCGGGGTCGTGAGGTAGCTCTGCAGGTCGGCATGCACCGATGCCAGGCGTCCGAGAAAGTCGTCGTCGGCGGCCAGCTCACCCAGCCGCTCTGGACTGACCTCGCCCAGCAGCCGCACCGGATCGTGTCCGACCGCCTCCCATGCCTCGGGGTGGATGCTGCGGAACAGGTCGAGACTCGGGTGGTGCCAGGACCACCGCAGGTTCATGACGAGCTCGGCCAACGGCGCGAGCGCGGTGGGCAGGGCGAGGCGGACGGTGAATCTGCGGAGGGCTTTCACGCGCGTGACCTTAGTCAACGGACCTGCGCGGGTCACACCCCGTGTTGCCAGAACCTGTTCGCTGCAGGACGCGGTGGCACGACCAGGGGTGTGGCGAACACCACGGTGTTGTCCAGGTAGTGCCCGGTACGCGAGTCGAACGCGCCTCCGCAGGTGACCAGGCGCAGGCTGGCGCGGCTGTCCCCGCGATAGACCGACGAGGTGGGGAAAGCCCGCTTGGCGTAGCGCTGGACCTGCTGCACCACGAACACGGCCCGGCTGCGGTCAGCGCGAGTCACGACGATCGGGTCGCCCGGGTGGAGCCTGGAGACGGCGTAGAAGATCCCTGGTCCATGCTTGGAGTCGACGTGGCCGATGAGCACCGTCGGCCCGGCGTCACCTGGGTGGGCACTACCGACGTACCAGCCGGCGATGCCGTAGTCGACGGGGACCTCGACCGACCCGTCGGGGTTCTTGCGAAGGTCCACCAGCAACGAGTGGATCCCCAGCCCGGCGACGTCGACCCTGACCGGCGCGGCGTGGCGGGGCACCGCACGTACCACGACGACCCGGGCTCCACGACCATGGTCAGCGGCCAGATCAGCTGCTACGACGACGTTCTGGGCATCGATCTTGGCTGCGCCCGTCACGACGACAGCGGCCAGGACAAGAAGCAGGAGTAACGGCGCCCACCACTGGCTCCACCAGCCGCGAGGGCTCGGCGAACAAGCAGCGGCTGGAGCGGCCACGTAGGCGACGGGGCGCCTGAGGGGGTAGGCCGGTGGGGCGGGCTCCCCGCGCATGACGGCGCCCGGTCGGCCGGGAGATCCCGGCCGACCGGGCGCGTCGGTCACTGCTGTTCCGTCCCTGCTAGGACACGGTGGAGCGGCGACGGAGCACGAGGCCCGCACCGGTCAGGGCCAGCGCGACGAGCCCGAGGGTGACGGGCAGGACGGGCGTCGAGGACGCCGTACCGCCGCCACCGGCGGAGACGCCACCGGAGGGAGCCGAGCCGGTCGTGCTGGCGCTACCGCTGCCGGCCGACTGGCTGTTGATGCTGGTGCCACGTGCCGTGGTGCCTGAGCCGGAGTGCGGCATCGCGACGTAGGGGAAGGTGTCCCCGAAGGCGACATCGTTGGTGTTGACGCCGTCACCGGCGGCCAGCGCCGGCACCAGCTTTCCGGTGCGGACAGCGCCCTCGAGCGCCTGCAGCTCGATGTCGACGACGTCGTCGGTCAACCGGCGGCCGTTCGGGAAACCGGCGGTGTCCTTGGCGAGCACGCCGAGCCGGTTCGGGCTGGCGGCCGGCGCGATCTTGGTGTTCAGGCGGAGCTCCTCGGACGGCGTCACCTTCGGGGGCTGGTTGAGCCCCTTGATGCCGGTCAGGACGACCGCGACCAGGTCGTCACGGGGGGCAGCGGGGGCCGGGATCTTGTAGATGCTGGCGATGAGCTTGGGCACCTCGGGGTCCTTGACCCGGGCGACGGCGGCCATGACGGTCGCGTCCTTGTCCGGGGTCAGGGAGTTGAAAGCGTCCTTGAGGTTCGCCGGGAGGACGACCTCGTTGACCAGCGGCGCACCGAGCCGGCTGACCTGGATGAAGTCACCACCGGGGGTGGCCTTGCCGGGGGTCAGGGTGAGGGTCTGCTGATCGGTGGTGCTCCACACGCCGATGATGCCGCTGCCGTCGCCACCCTTGGTCAGGGTCGCCGTCGGCACCTGGAGCGCGATGGTGTTGACGTTGTAGCCGGTCAGCGTGTCGCTGCCCGCCTCCTTGAGGTTGGTGCCGTAGAGCAGGTCGAACACGCGCAGGTCCAGGAAGAACGGGTCGTCGGCCTGACCGACGAAGCTCGACCCACCGTCGGTGGTCGTGGTGATGGCCTGGTCGCGCAACGAGGCGTAGTCGGGCATGGACGCCTTGCCGATGTTGCTCGGTGCGACCTTGCCGGCAGCCACGATCGTGGTGCTCTTGCCGGCGGCGTCGATCGCCTCGAGCTTGTAGGTCTGCTTGAACAGCAGGGTCGCGTCGTCAAGGGACGTCACCGGGCCGTTGTTGTAGAGGAAGGTGTTGCCGGCACGCTTGTCGTCGTTGGTGAACGTCCACCGGTAGGTGACGTCGGGCTTGGCATCGCCGTTGTTGTCGACCTTGATGTTGTAGCGGTAGCCGCTCGCGCCGAACGGGTAGAAGTTGGGGCCACCTGCGGGGTCCTCGAAGGGGATCCAGTTCGCGACGAGCGTCGTGGTGTCGGGCTTGTCCGGGCTGACGAACGCGTAGGTGTCGGTGTTGTCGATCAGCGGGTTGGCCGCAGTGAGGGGTGCCTCACGGTGGCTGGAGGCGGAGCTGATGCCCGGGCCGAAGCCCAACGCGCCAGCGCCCAGCAGAAGACCGGCAGCAAGACAAGCGCTGCCCGCCTTCTTCAGGGCGGTTCTGGGGGTGGGCGTACCGGACAAGGTTGTCCTCCTCAGACAAACGCAGATTTATATCGGTGCCTTATGCGCCTATGCTCGAGGTGGCAAACCTTTCGGATTGGTCCGCCCCCTGCTCGTCGCAGTTCCCTCGGCCTGGGTACCGTCGCGTCGTGGTCGGACGCATCGCAGTGACAGACGTGAGCCCTCAGGTGTCCTGCGGGCGCTATCCCGCTCGCGCTGTGACCGGACAGACGGTCACGATCGCTGCGGCGGTGTTCCGGGAGGGTCACGACGCTGTCGGCGCAAACGTGGTGCTGAGGCGTCCGGGAGGTGGGCAGTCGTCCTTCCTGCGGATGACGGCGCAGTCGGACGACCGGTGGACGGTGCCGGTCACTTTCGACGTGGGGGGCGCGTGGTCGTTCGCGGTAGAGGGGTGGAGTGACCCGCTCGGCACGTGGTGGCACGACGCCCCGCTCAAGGTGGACGCCGACGTGGACATCGATGTCGTGCTCGAGGAGGGCGCCCGGCTCTACGAGCGTGCGCTGAACGAAGTACCAAAGGCGGCCGGGGCGCTCCTGAGCGACCTCCCCCTTCTCCTGCGAGACCAAAGCCGTCCGCCCAGAGAGCGGCTCGATGCCGCGTTGGCGGCTCCGGTCGTCGAGCTGCTCCACGCGTTCCCGTTGCGCGAGCTGGTGACGGCGGGGCCTGGCTATGACGTGTGGGTGGATCGCCGCCGCGCGCTCTACGGGAGCTGGTATGAGCTCTTCCCACGCAGCGAGGGAGCGACGAAGACGACCTCGGGGACCTTTAAGACGGCCTCGAAGCGTTTGCCGGCCATCGCCGAGATGGGCTTCGACGTCGTCTACCTGCCGCCGATCCATCCCATCGGCAAGGTCAACCGCAAGGGGCCAAACAACACCCTGACCCCCGGTCCGGACGACCCGGGCAGCCCGTGGGCCATCGGGTCGGTCGAAGGGGGCCACGACGCCGTCCACCCCGACCTCGGCACCCTCGCAGACTTCGACGCCTTCGTCGCACGCACCCGCGACCTCGGCATGGAGGTTGCGCTCGACCTGGCGCTGCAGTGCGCTCCGGACCACCCGTGGGCCAAGGAGCACCCGGAGTGGTTCACCACCAGGGTCGACGGCACCATCGCCTACGCGGAAAACCCGCCCAAGAAGTACCAGGACATCTACCCGCTGAACTTCGACAACGACCCTGAGGGCCTCTTCGCCGAAGTGCTGCGGGTCGTGAGGCACTGGGTCGCGCACGACGTCAAGGTGTTCCGCGTCGACAACCCGCACACCAAGCCGCTCGACTTCTGGCAGTGGCTCATCGCCGAGGTCAAAAGGACCGACCCTGACGTGCTGTTCCTCGCCGAGGCCTTCACGAGGCCGGCGATGATGCACGAGCTGGGTCGGGTCGGCTTCACGCAGTCCTACACCTACTTCACCTGGCGCGTCGGCAAACAGGAGCTCCAGGCCTACATCGGCGAGCTCGTGGACGCGTCGACCTATATGCGCCCCAACTTCTTCGTCAACACACCCGACATCCTGCACGCCTCCCTGCAGTACGGCGGTCCGCCGGTTTTCAAGGTCCGCGCCGTCCTGGCTGCCCTGCTGTCCCCCACGTGGGGCGTCTACTCCGGCTTCGAGCTCTTCGAGCACGTTGCCGTGCGCCCGGGCAGCGAGGAGTACCTGGACTCCGAGAAGTACCAGTACCGGCCACGGAACTGGTCACAGCCGTCGCTGGCGCCGTACCTCACGATGCTCAACCAGGTACGCCGCGACCACCCGTCACTGCAGTGGCTCGACAACGTGACCTTCCACGAGGTCGACAGTCCCGACGTCCTGGCCTGGAGCAAGCGAAGTGGTGACGACGTCGTCCTGGTCGTGCTCAACCTCGACCCGCACGGCGCTCGCGAGGCGACGGTCCACCTCGACATGCCCGCGCTGGGCGTCGCGTGGGACGACCGGGTGCTGGTCCGGGACCAGGTCACTGGTGCCGAGTATGTCTGGGGCGCGCACAACTACGTGCGGCTCGACCCGTTCACCGAACCCGCGCACGTCTTCATCGTGACGCGTCCACACCCGCTGACGGAAGGCTCCTGGACGTGACGTCAGTGGGACCCGACCGGCTCGTCTCCCTGGAGGAGTCGCGCGACCCGCTCTGGTACAAGCGGGCGGTCTTCTACGAAGTGCTGATCCGTGGCTTCTCCGACAGCAACGGCGACGGCACCGGTGACATCCGGGGCTTGATCTCCAAACTGGACTACCTGCAATGGCTGGGGATCGACTGCATCTGGCTGTTGCCGATCTACCAGTCACCGCTTCGGGACGGCGGCTACGACATCAGCGACTTCCTGAAGGTTCTCCCCGAGTTCGGGGACCTGGGCGACTTCGTCCAGCTCGTGGACGAGGCCCACAGGCGGGGCATGCGCGTGATCGCCGACCTGGTCATGAACCACTCAAGTGACCAGCACCCCTGGTTCCAGGCCTCGCGCAACGACCCGACCGGCCCCTACGGCGACTACTACGTGTGGTCCGACACCGACGAGCTCTACCCCGACGCCCGGATCATCTTCGTCGACACCGAGAAGTCGAACTGGACGTGGGACCCCGTGCGGCAGCAGTACTTCTGGCACCGGTTCTTCAGCCACCAGCCGGACCTCAACTACGACAACCCGATCGTGCAGAGCGAGATGATCGAGGTCTGCAAGTTCTGGCTCGACCTCGGCATCGACGGTTTCCGGCTCGACGCGGTCCCCTATCTGTTCGTGCGCGAGGGCACCAACGGCGAGAACCTCCCGGAGACGCATGACTTCCTCAAGCGCCTGCGCAAGGAGGTCGACGCGCTTTACCCAGACCGCGTGCTGCTGTGCGAGGCCAACCAGTGGCCCCAGGACGTGGTGGAGTACTTCGGTGACGCCGAGCTTGGCGACGAATGCCAGATGGCATTCCACTTTCCCCTGATGCCGCGGCTGTTCATGGCCGTACGGCGGGAGTCCCGATATCCGATCTCTGAGATCTTGGCCAACACCCCCGCGATCCCGAACAACTGCCAGTGGGGCATCTTCTTGCGCAACCATGACGAGCTCACCCTCGAGATGGTTTCCGCCGACGAGCGCGACTACATGTACGCGGAGTACGCCAAGGACCCGCGGATGAAATCCAACCTCGGCATCGCACGGCGACTCGCCCCGCTGCTGGAGAACAGCCGCGACCAGATCGAGCTGTTCACCGGGCTGCTTCTGTCGCTGCCCGGCTCGCCGGTCCTTTACTACGGCGACGAGATCGGCATGGGAGACAACATCTACCTCGGTGACCGCGATGGGGTACGCACCCCGATGCAGTGGAACGCCGACCGGAACGCCGGCTTCTCGGTCGCCGACCCGCAGGCGCTCTACCTGCCGCTGCTCCTGGACCCGGTCTACGGCTACCAGGCCCTCAACGTCGACGCAGAGATGCGCTCGTCCTCGTCGCTGCTGAACTGGACCCGCAGCATGCTTGGTGTGCGCCGCCAGCACCCGGTGTTCGGCATGGGTAGCTATGAGGAGCTCGGCGCCGACAACCCGTCGATCCTGGCTTTCCTGCGAGAGTTCGGTGACGACCGCGTCCTGTGTGTCAACAACCTCTCGCGCTTCCCGCAGCCGGTCGAGCTCGACCTGGCCCGCTTCCAGGGCTGTCGGCCGGTCGAGCTGACCGGGGGTGTCCCTTTCCCCAAGGTGGGCGAGCTTCCCTACCTGCTCTCCATTCCTGGACACGGCTTCCTGTGGTTCGCCCTGCAGGGCAGTGCCGCGCCATGACGGACCCGACCGGTGTGATCAAGCAGTGGCTGCCCCGCCAGCGCTGGTTCGGCGGCAAGGGACGCGAGATCGCTGCCGTCAGGCAGACGTCGACCGTGGTTCTGCGCGAGTCCGACCCCCAGGTGCGGCACGTGCTCGTCCAGGTCGGCTACGAGGACGGCGGCAGCGAGGACTACCAGTTGCTGCTGGGGTTCACGAGCGAGCCTGTCGAGCAGCGCATCCAGTACTCCGTCCTGGGTGACGTCGACGGGAACGTGGTGTACGACGCCGTCCACGATCCGCTCGCGACCTCCCTGCTGTTGAGGCACCTGGCCGCGGGCGACGAGGTGGAGAGTTTGTCCTTCGTCAATGCCGACGACGTCGACGCCACGCTGCCCGGGCGGCTGATGACCGCCGAACAGTCCAACACCTCGATCGTCTACGGCGACGACCTCATCCTGAAGCTGTTCCGCCGGCTGCAGCCCGGAGCCAACCCCGACATCGAGGTGACCAAGGCGCTGTCCGATGCGGGCTGCCTGGTCGTGGCCCGACCCCTTGCATGGTTCGACGGCGTCGTCGAGGGCCAGACGACCACCCTCGGCCTGCTGCAGCCGTTCTTGAAGAACAGCGCCGAGGGCTGGGCGATGGCGACCGCCAGTGTCCGGGACCTGTTCGCCGAGGGTGACTTACACGCCGACGAGGTCGGCGGCGACTTTGCCGGCGAGTCGGAGCGGCTGGGAATCGCGACGGGTGAGGTGCACCTGCTCATGGCGGAGGTCCTCCACTCCGCGGTCGCGTCGGCCGAAGAGTCACGTCGTACAGCGCATCAGATGCACGAGCGGCTGGACGCTGCGTTGACCATCGTGTCGGAGCTCGCGCCGTACGCCGACGGGCTGCGCACGGCCTACGACGAGGTTGCCGCCCGTACCGACCCGGTGCCCGTGCAGCGGATCCACGGCGATTACCACCTGGGGCAGGTGTTGCGGACCCAGGACGGTTGGATCCTGCTCGACTTCGAGGGCGAGCCGGCCCGACCCCTGTCGGAGCGTCGTGCCCTGATGAGTCCGCTGCGGGACGTCGCCGGCATGCTCCGGTCCTTCGACTACGCCGCGCGACACCTGCTGGCCGAGCGAGCCGACCAGCGTCACCTGGCCTATCGCGCCTCGGAGTGGGCAGACCGCAACCGAGAGGCGTTCTGTGACGGCTACGCCCGAGCGGTCGGCGCCGACCCCCGCGAGGAGGTGGCGCTGCTGCGGGCGTTCGAGCTCGACAAGGCGGTGTACGAGGTGGTGTACGAAGCGCGCAACCGACCGACCTGGCTGCCGGTCCCCCTGGCAGCCATCGGACGCCTGGTCGGGGCGGTCGCATGACCAAGCCACCCCACGAGCCCAAGCCACGCGTGCCTGCTGAGCTCCCGGTGACCACCACCGGGCCGACCGACAGCGAGCTGGAGCTGCTGGCCGGCGGCGCACACCACAACCCGCACTCCGTGCTCGGTATGCACTCCACCGGTCCCGACGACGGCTCGGTCATCCGCGCCCTGCGTCCCGGCGCCGAGAAAGTCGTCGCCCTCCTCGCGGGCGAGCGGGTGGACCTTGCGCACCGCGGGTCCGGCGTGTGGGAGGCAGCCGTGCCCGGCCCGGTCGTGGACTACCGACTCGAGGTCACCTACCACGGCACCATCTACCCCGCGGACGACCCGTACCGCTACCTGCCAACTCTGGGTGAGGTGGACCTGCACCTGATCGGCGAGGGCCGCCACGAGCACCTGTGGGAGGTCCTCGGAGCCCACGTGCGGCGGTACCCCACGGCCACGGGGGTGTCGTTCGCGGTGTGGGCACCGGGAGCCCGTGGCGTCCGGGTCGTCGGTGACTTCAACGGCTGGGACGGGTCCTCGCACCCGATGCGTTCGCTGGGCTCCAGCGGCGTCTGGGAGCTGTTCGTCCCCGACCTCGGTGCGGGCACCCACTACAAATTCGCCGTTCTCGGCGCCGACTCGGTCTGGCGTGACAAGGCCGACCCGATGGCCCGCCAGGCGGAGGTCCCGCCGATGACCGCCTCTGTCGTGGCGGAGTCGTCCTACCAGTGGCAGGACGACGACTGGATCGCGACGCGCGATCGGACGCAGCAGCATGCGGCACCCCTCAGCTGCTACGAGGTGCACCTGGGTTCATGGCGGCAGAACCTGTCGTACGTCGAGCTGGCCGACCAGCTCGTGGAGTACGTCCGCTGGCTCGGCTACACCCACGTCGAGCTGCTCCCGGTGGCCGAGCACCCGTTCGGCGGCTCGTGGGGCTACCAGGTCAGCTCCTACTACGCGCCAACCTCCCGCTTCGGTACGCCGGACGAGTTCCGCTTCCTGGTCGACCGGCTGCACCAGGCCGGCATTGGCGTCCTCGTCGACTGGGTTCCTGCGCACTTCCCGAAGGACGAATTCGCCCTGGCCCGCTTCGACGGGACGCCCCTGTATGAGCACGCTGACCCGCGGCGCGGCGAGCAGCTGGACTGGGGTACGTACGTCTTCGACTTCGGACGCAACGAGGTGCGCAACTTCCTGGTTGCCAACGCCGTCTACTGGCTCGAGGAGTTCCACATCGACGGCCTGCGCGTCGATGCGGTGGCCTCGATGCTCTACCTGGACTACTCCCGCGAGGAGGGCCAGTGGCTGCCCAACCAGTACGGGGGTCGCGAGAACCTCGACGCCGTCGCGTTCCTGCAGGAGATGAACGCCGTGGTCTACCGGCGGGTGCCGGGGGCGATGACGATCGCGGAGGAGTCGACCTCGTGGCCCGGCGTCACCCGTCCCACTCACCTCGGAGGGCTCGGCTTCGGGTTCAAGTGGAACATGGGGTGGATGCACGACTCGCTCGACTACGTCGCCCACGAACCGATCTACCGCGGCTACCACCACCACCAGATGACGTTCTCGATGGTGTACGCCTACTCGGAGAACTTTGTCCTGCCGATCAGCCACGACGAGGTGGTCCATGGCAAGGGATCGCTGCTGCGCAAGATGCCCGGTGACCGCTGGCAGCAGCTGGCCAACGTGCGTTCCTACCTCGCGTTCATGTGGGCCCACCCGGGCAAGCAGCTGCTGTTCATGGGATCGGAGTTCGCGCAGGAGTCGGAGTGGAGCGAGGGCCGCTCGCTCGACTGGTGGCTGCTCGACCTGCCCGACCACCGTGGTGTGGCCCTGCTCGTCAAGGAGCTCAACACGGTCTACCGTGCCCTGCCCGCAATGTGGTCTCTGGACAACGACGCCGCCGGTTTCTCCTGGATCGATGCCAACGACGCGACCGGCAACGTCTTCTCCTTCCTGCGCTTGGGCTCCGACGGCTCGGCCCTGGCCTGCATCTCCAACTTCGCCGGGATGCCCCACGAGGGCTACCGGGTCGGCCTGCCGTGGGCCGGACAGTGGCGCGAGGTCCTCAACAGCGACGCGGAAGCCTTCTACGGCAGCGGGGTCGGCAACGGGGGGGCGGTCTCAGCGGCCGCCGAGAGCTGGCACGGGCAGCCTGCGTCGGCCATCCTTCGGGTCCCGCCGTTGGGCACGCTCTGGCTGAGCAGCCCTGGACCGTAGGGCTAGCTCAACAGCGCAGCGACCGCGGCGCGTCGGCTCGCACGCGCAGCTCAGTACAGGGCGTTGGACAGCCCGCGACGACCGGCGACGATGCGCTCGTCCTCCGGGTCCAGGACCGAGAACAGCTCCAGCAGGTGCTGGCGGGCACGGTCCCGGTCGTCGCCGGAGGAGCGCTTCACGAAAGCGATCAGGCGGTCGATGGCCGGCTGGATCTGCTCGCTGAGAACCTCCGCGTCGGCGGCGGCAGTCTGCACATCCACGTCATCAGGGGCCTCGGCCGCGGCCGCCACCGCAGCCTGTGGGTCCAGGTGCACGGCCCGCTGGAGGAGCGCGGCCCAGGCCTTGCCCAGGGTGGCCTCCGCGTCGTCCGGCTTGCGAGCCAGCAGGGCGTCGTACGCCGCGAGAGCCCCGGCGTAGTCCTCCACACCGAGGGCGTCCTCCGCGGCCAGCAGCTCCGGGTCGACCGGAACCGGGGCCGGCTCGGACTCGCCGACGACCCCGTCCTTACCCGGCAGCCCAGCCTGCTGTGCCGCTGCCATCACCTGCTCCAGGAACTGCCGGAGCTCAGCCTCCGGCAGCGTCCCCGTGAACCCGGGCACGAGGCGTCCGCCGAGGGCGAGGAAGACCGCGGGAATCGACTGGATCTGGAGCTGGCCGGCGATGCCCCGGTTGGCCTCCACGTCGATCTTGGCCAACACCCACGCACCCTGCGCCTCGTCCGCAAGCTTCTCCAGGACCGGGCTGAGCTGCTTGCACGGCTGGCACCAGTCGGCCCAGAAGTCGATGAGGACGGGGACCTTCAGGGAGGTGCGCAGCACCACCTGCTCGAAGTCGGCCTCGTTGACGTCGAGCACGTAGGGGCTGGTGCTCGCCGGGG
>JAYUBO010000154.1:0-4702 GCA_043740815.1 Frankiales bacterium
AAGATTCTCGACAAGTCCTACGAGAACAAGACCCTCGCCGAGGTGCTCGCGGCCCCGGTCAGCGCCCTCGCCGGCGTGACCGACGCCGACGGTGAGCTGTTGCAGAAGGCGTTCAACATCAAGACCGTCGCCGACCTCGGCAGGAACAAGTACTTCGCCGCAGCGCAGGCCCTGGTCCAGCTCGGCGGATAAGCCACTGTCGAGGCCGGTCCCACGACGGGGCCGGCTTCAGAGCTGTCCGGAGACCAGGCGCTGCAGAGCAACACGGGCCGGTATGGCGTAGCCGACCACCAGGGGAGCCGGTCCCCTCACGTGCAGCTCGGTCTGGGAGCCGCGGGGGTGTGCAAGCACGACGTGCCGCATGACCAGGCTCAGGCCCGCGGGTAGCGACACCTCCCACGTCCACTCACGGTCCTGCACGTCCGTGACCCGGAACCCGACGCTGACGCGGAGTGGACCGACGACCCGGCCGGTCAGCCCGGGACGCAGCAGCCGCCCGTCGGCCTCGACGCGCGTCACCTGGGGGGACCAGGTGGACCAACGGTCGAGCTCGACGTACCGCTGCCAGGCCTGCGCCGGGGAGGCGGTGCCGGTCGCGCGCACGGTCAGGGAGGTCGTCGGCAGCCACATGTCACCAGCCTGCCCTGAGCGACCTGAGCCACGCCCGTCACGTTGCCTGCGAGATAGGTTGACAGCGTGACGGGGGACGGCGTGCTGCTTGTCGTCGAGGCACACCTGCTGACGGTCCTCGGTCAGCCGACCAGCCGGGCCTCGGTGTCCTTTTTGGGGGCCGATCCGGTGGACGTGCTCCGCTTCGGCCCCGACGGCCAAGGACCCACCCGCTATGTCACCCTCGGCATGGCCCGCGCCCCGATGGGTGATCCCGGCAGTGACCTGGTCGCCCCCGACGGGCCCCGCGCCGAGCTGGTCCTGTCGGTGCACACCCCCCACGACACGGTTCTTCGCCGGCTGGCAACGCTGGCCGCAAGCCCCGCGATCGAGGGCGTCGTCCTCGCGCCGGGAGCCGGGCTGGACCTGGGTGAGCCGCTCTGGGACGGCAGCCGCTTCACCGCCGTCCTGGTCGGTGAGCCCGGTGGCCTGGTCGCCGATCTCCCTCTTGAGGGTCAGCAGCCGGTGCGGTTCCTGCCCGTCCTGCCCATGACGCCCAACGAGGCGGCCTGGAAGCGGGTCCACGGCGCGGAGGCGCTGCAGGAGCGTTGGCTCGCCCAGGGACGTGACCTGCGCGACGCGGGCCGTCCCGAGGCAGACCTGTCGTGAACGATCTCGAGCAGCGGCTGCGCCGGCAGGCGGTCCAGTGCCGAGGTAACGGCAGCCCGCTCACCGGGGCGCTGCTGGAGGGAGCGGCAGCCGACCTCGCAGCCGGTGGGGTCGTCGCCGACCTGCTGGGCAGGCACGCCGACGAGCCGTCCGGCTCGGTGCCGTCGCTGCGCCTGGCCGGCTCGCTGCACCGGCTCGTCCTGGAGCGCAAGGCCCCCGAGCTGGCCCTCCACTACGCCAGCGTCGGCGGTACCGCTGCGGCCGAGGACGTCTGGCCGGCTGCCGGGCGCACGATCCGGGACAACCTCGACGAGCTCCGGCAGCTGGTCACCCACCCGGTCCAGACCAACGAGGTGGGTCGCTCGGCAGCCCTGTACGGCGCCCTCCAGCTTCTCGGCGGCCCGGTCCGGCTGTTGGAGGTCGGGGCCTCGGCCGGGCTGAACCTGCGCTGCGACAAGTTCGCCTACGACCTCGGGGACGGTCAGGTCCTCGGCGACCCGGCCAGTGCGGTGCGACTGGTCCGTCCGTGGGAGCGGCACTTCCCGATCGCCCGGCACCCGGTGGAAGTACTGCTGCGCAAGGGATGCGACCCCAAACCCATCGACCCGGCCACGACGGAAGGTCGCCTCACGCTGACCTCGTACGTGTGGGGAGACCAGGTCGACCGGCTCGACCGGCTGCGCGGCGCGCTGCGGGTCGCCGAACGCGTGCCGGCCCCGGTGGTCTGCCAAGGGGCGCTCGAGTTCCTCACCCGCGAGCTCGCCGATCTTCCCGCGGGCCTGACCACGGTCGTGTGGCACAGCGTCGTCTGGCAGTACGTCGACCCGGCCGAGCGCAGGGCCGTCGACGCCCTGATGGTCAGGGCCGGTTGGAACGCGACGGACGGCGCCCGCCTCGCCCGGGTGTCGCTGGAGCCGGAGCGGATGGGCGATGGCGACTTCACCTTTCGGGTGTACGTGCAGCTGTGGCCGCACGGCGACCGGGTGCACGTCGCGGACGCCCTGGGTCACGGACCACCCGTGCGCTGGACGGGACGGGCCCCGGGGTCGTCGTGACTCCGCTGACCCTGGAAGACTGACTTGTCCCCGAGGTCGGGGCCACGAGTGCGACGTACCCACGTCCCGACGTACAGGAGTGCGCAGTGCAGTTCGGCCGCAGCTACGAGCAGTTCGAGGTCGGTGCGGTCTACAAGCACTGGCCAGGCAAGACGGTGACGGAGTACGACGACCACCTGTTCTGCCTGCTGACCATGAATCACCACCCGCTGCACCTGGACGCCAACTACGCGACCACCACGCCGCAGGGCAAGAACGTCGTCGTCGGCAACTACATCTACTCGCTGCTGCTCGGCATGTCTGTCCCGGATGTCTCCGGAAAGGCGATCGCCAACCTCGAGGTCGAGTCCCTCAAGCACGTCTTCCCGACCTTCCACGGGGACACGATCTACGGCCAGACCGAGGTCCTCGGCAAGACCGAGAGCACGTCCAAGGACGATCGCGGCATCGTCTACGTCGAGACCAAGGGTTACAACCAGGACGGCGTGCTGGTGTGCATCTTCCGGCGCAAGGTCATGGTGCCCAAGGACAGCTACCTCCAGGCGCGTGGCGGCGAGCAGCCCGGCAGGCCGACCCTCCAAGAGTAGGCAGGGGCAAAACGGGGGACAGCGCGGTCATGGTCCTTGCTGTGATTGCCCTCGTCGTCCTGCTCGCAGTCCTCGCCCTGGTCGCGGGTGTCTTCCGGTCCCCGGTACGCCGTCGCCGCGTCGTGCAGACAGTGGTGCGGGAGCCGGTCACGCGTGTCGTGGAGCGCGAGGTCGTCACCGTGCGCAGCGTCGTGGAGCGCGACCCGCTGCTCTGAGCGGCACGCCTGGCTCTTGACCTGGACGGGCAAGGGGGCGCACCGTCGGGGCATGACCGTCGCCCCGACGTGCCCGCGGTGTTCCGGGGTGGTGCGCGCGCCCGGTCTGATGTCCAGTGACTGGGTCTGTGACCAGCACGGTCGGGTGCACCCCTACACCCCGTCGCGCATGGAGGCCCTGACCCACGTCACGGACCACGCTCGGGTGCCGGTGTGGGCTCCCGTGCCGTTGCTGCCGCAGTGGACGACCGGCGGTCTCGGCTCGTGCGGTGACGAGCGCACCGGAGCGACCGCGACCGTCCTGGCACTGTCCGGCCCGTCGCCCGTCGGAGGTCCCGCAGACCTGCTGCTCGTCGCCGAAGAGCCCGGGGTCGGGTTGGGAGCACGGACTGCGGGGATTGACGGGTTCGACCCTGGCATCGTCCTCGACCGGGCGCCCGACGCGAAGATCATCGCCGGCGGCCACCCCACACCGCTCTGGCGCTGTGAGTCCGCGGCCGACCGGGTCGCCTTCGTCGGCGAGGCCGCGGGCGTGTGGCTCTGGGCGGTGCTGTGGCCCCCGGCGGCCGAGCTCGTACTGCTCGAGCACGTCGAGCTGCATGACCTGCGTCACGAGGTACACGAGCTGCCCACGGGAGCGCCCTCGCCGCGCCTGCCCTGACGGCTAGCCTTGCGTGAGTGCCGAGCCCACGCATCGACCTCCACACGCACACGACAGCCTCCGACGGCACCACGCCGCCGGAGGTTCTCGTACGGGAGGCGGCGCAGGCAGGGCTGCAGGTCCTCGCACTGACCGATCACGACACGACTCAGGGGTGGGACCGTGCCGCAGCCGCGCTGCCAGAAGGGCTGTCGTTGGTCCGCGGGGTCGAGCTGTCGTGCAGCCGCGACGGCATCAGCCTGCACCTGCTCGGCTACCTGTTCGACCCGACGTACCGGCCGCTGGAGCACAAGATGGCCCAGCTGCGGGCAAGCCGGGTGAGCCGAGCTGAGCAGATGGTGCGCCTGCTCGTAGCGGACGGCGTCCCCATCACCTGGGAGCAGGTCCGCGAGCTCGCGCTCGGCACGGTCGGCCGGCCGCACATCGCGCAGGCGCTGGTCGAGAGCGGCCTGGTGGCAGGTGTCGCCGACGCGTTCACGCCGGAGTGGATCGGGACCCGCGGTCGCTACTGGGGGAGCAAGCTCGAGCTGGACGTGCTCGAGGCCATCGCGCTGGTGCGCGCCGCCGGCGGGGTCACCGTCTTCGCCCACCCTGGAGCGGCCGCGCGTGGCCGCACCGTCAGCGACGACGTCATCGCAGACATGGCGGCGGCCGGCCTGGCCGGGCTCGAGGTCGACCACCCCGACCACACCCCTGAGGCCCGCGCGCACCTGCGCGGTCTGGCCGCCGGACTGGGCCTGCTGGCCACCGGTTCCAGCGACTTCCACGGCGCCAACAAGACGGTCGGGCTCGGTCAGAACCTCACCCACCCCGACGTGTACGACGCACTGCTGTCCCCCGCCACCGGAACGGCTGTGCTGTGAGCTGGTTCGACCTCGACGTCTTCGGTGCGGTGTTCGTCACCCT
>JAYUBO010000155.1:0-7468 GCA_043740815.1 Frankiales bacterium
TCAAGGACATGGTCGTTGGCGCGAGCGCGCTCGCGGAGTACGCGCATGTCGTCGCGAAGTCTTACGACGTGACGATTGCGTTGCACACCGACCACTGCCCGAAGGGCAAGCTGGACAGCTACATGCGGCCGCTGATCGCGATCAGCCAGGAGCGCGTCGACGCCGGCCGCCAGCCGCTGTTCCAGTCGCACATGTGGGACGGGTCCGCGGTCGAGCTCGAGGAGAACCTCCAGATCGCCAAGGAGCTGCTGGCGGCCTGCGCGAAGGCCCGGATCGTCATGGAGATGGAGATCGGGGTGGTCGGCGGCGAGGAGGACGGCGTCGACAACTCCGGCGAGAACGAGAAGCTCTACACGCACCCGGCGGACGCGCTGCGGGTCGCCGAGGAGCTCGGCACCGGGGAGAACGGCCGCTACCTGCTCGCGGCGACGTTCGGCAACGTGCACGGCGTCTACAAGCCCGGCAACGTCAAGCTCCAGCCCAGCATCCTCAAGGACATCCAGGACGAGGTCGGGGCGAAGGTCGGCCGCGACCAGCCGTTCGACCTGGTCTTCCACGGCGGCAGCGGCTCGCTGCTCGAGGAGATCCGCGAGACGCTCGACTACGGCGTCGTGAAGATGAACGTCGACACCGACACCCAGTACGCCTACACGCGGCCGGTCGCAGACCACATGCTGAAGAACTACGACGGTGTCCTTAAGGTGGACGGCGAGGTCGGCAGCAAGAAGCTGTACGACCCCCGGGTGTGGGGCAAGGCAGCCGAGAACGCCATGGCGGCCCGGGTCGTCACGGCCTGCGAAGACCTGCGCTCGGCGGGGACCTCACCGAAGGGGTAGCCCGCGCACCTTGCCGCCCGCGATCCTCGCGTGGGCTAGCCTGTCCAATTCGTCACGCCGTAGGGAGCGGGCGACAACCTCGGAGGACTCGCGTGTCGCTGCTTCGCGCTCACAAGCCCAAGCACGCCAAGCCCAGCAAGGCCGCCCCGGTTCTCGCGGCCGGCGGGATGACGGCCACCCTCGGAGCCGGGCTGTCCGCCGCGGCCACCAGCGCGCACGCCTCGGGCCAGGACGACTTCGCCCGGCTGCGGATGTGCGAGAGCGGCAACTACTACGCGACCAACACCGGCAACGGTTTCTACGGCGCCTACCAGTTCGACGCCGGCACCTGGCACGGCCTGGGCTACAGCGGGCTGCCGTCAAGCGCCTCCGCGGCCACGCAGGACGCCGCGGCCCAGGTTCTGCAGGCCCAGCGCGGGTGGCAGCCATGGCCGAGCTGCTCCCGCAAGCTCGGCCTCGGTCGTGACGCTGCTGCCCCTCGGGCCTCACGCAGCCGTTTCGTCGTGCTGCCGAAGTCGACCTCCGGTAGAGCTCCCGGCTTCAACGGGCACGTCATGACGACGGCCGACATCGACACCAGCCGGGCTGATGTGAAGGTGTGGCAGGCCCGGATGAGGGCGCGCGGCTGGGACCTGTCGGCCGACGGTCGCTACGGCCCGCATAGTGCGCGCGTGGCCGCCCGTTTCGCCGCGGAGAAGCGACTGCGCACCGCATCGGGCACCGTCGACCACGTGCTGTGGACAGCCGCCTGGCAGCTCCCCGTCACCTGACGCCGCGCCGTGGGGTGGGTGATGATGGTGGGGTGCTGGTCCTTGAAGACGTCTGCGTCGTGCGCCGTGGGACGACCGTGCTGTCCGAGGTCTCCGCGGTCCTGGCCAGCGGGCGTTGTACCGCTGTCGTAGGGCCGTCGGGTGCGGGCAAGTCGACGCTGCTCAGGCTGCTCGACCGGCTGCTGGAGCCCACGTCCGGTCGGGTCCTGTTCCACGGTGCACCCCTGACGACGTACGACGTCCTTGAGCTCAGGTGTCGCATCGGGCTGGTGCAGCAGGCGCCCGTGCTGCTCGGCGCGGTCGTGCTCGCGGACCTGCGCGTGGGCCGTCCAGGGCTGACCCCGGACGAGGCCGCAGCTCTGCTCGAGCGGGCCGGCCTCGAGGGGCTGCCGATGGATCGGGAGACGACCTCGCTGTCCGGTGGCGAGGCCCAGCGCCTGTGCCTGGCCCGGGCGCTCGCGGTCGGCCCGGAGGTGCTGCTGCTCGATGAGCCGACGTCCGCGCTGGATGCTGTCGCGGCTCAGTCGGTGGAGCGGGTCATCCGGTCCCTGGTCGCCGACGGCCTCACTGCTGTCCTGGTCAGCCACGACCTGCGGCAGGCCCGCCGGCTAGCCGACGACGTTGTCGTCCTGCGCGCCGGCCGCGTCGTCGAGAGCGGCGAAGCGGCGTCGTCGGAGTACCTCGCGGGGGCGTCGTGACCCTGCTCGCGTCCGGAACGCATCCGTCCGTGCCGAGCTGGTGGGGCGTTGCGGCCTCGGTGCTGCTCGTCGTCGTGACTGTCGCCGTGGTGGTCCGCGAGCAGCTCGGCCTCGGGCGTGAGGTCCTGGTCGCTTGCGTGCGGGCGATCGTGCAGCTCGTCGCGGTCGGCGCCCTGCTGGGCGTGCTGTTCACCCACACCGGGCTGCCTGGCTCGCTGCTCTGGGTGGCGGGGATGGTCGCGGTCGGGGCCCGTGTGGCCGGCGGCCGCGGACGTGGCGTACCCCGCTCGACGTGGGTGGCGGCGATCGCGATCCTGGCAGGGGTGGTGGCCACCCTCGGGCTGCTCGTCGCCGCCCAGGTGATCGACGCCCAGCCGCGCGTCGTCGTACCCGTCGGCGGGATGGTTGTCTCGGCAGCGACCCGCGGGACCTCCGTCGTGCTGCTTCGGATCGCGGAGGAGTCGGTCACGGCCCGCCGCCAGATCGAGGCCCGGCTCGCCCTCGGACTACCGTCGGCGCTCGCGTTCGCGCCGCACCGGCGGACCGCTCTGCGGACTGCACTGGTGACCGACATCGACCAGGTGAAGACGGTGGGGCTGATCTCGCTTCCAGGCGCGATGACCGGGCTGCTGCTCGCCGGCGTCGACCCGCTGACCGCGATCCGCTACCAGGTGGTCGTGATGTACATGCTGCTCAGCGCCGTGGCCGTCGCCGGGGTCGTGGCGTCCCACCTCGCGTCCTCCCGGCTGTTCGACGAGGGCCAGCGGCTGCTGGAGCCGGTGGCGTGAGGTGCTGATCCACCCGTGGGATGCCGGCAGCGACGGGGAGTGGCAGGCGTTCGTGGCGAGCCAGGACGTCGGCACGTTGATCTGCCTCACGGCCGACCTGCCCGTTGTCGTGCCCACCCACTTCGTGTGGACCGGCACCGAGGTCCTGCTTCACCTCGCGCGCCCCAACCCGGCCCTGGCCGCCCTTTCCGCGCGACCCCAGGCGGTCTTCTCCGTGCACGGCGACTGGGCGTACGTCCCGTCGGCGTGGAAGGCCATAGCCGACGAGGAACCAGCCCTCGGCATCCCCACGTCCTACTACGCCGCAGTCACCCTCACGTGCACCGCAGACCTGCTCGGCGGTGACGCGTTGCTTGATGTGCTTCGGGCCCAGCTCGACCACTTCGAGCCGGGGTCCGCCATCGCTGACCCCTCCGTTCACCGACGCAGACTGCCTGGGATTACAGGGATCCGGCTCACGGTCGACACCGTCCAGGCCAAGTTCAAGTACGGCGGCAACGTCGACGACGACCACCGCGCTGCCCTCGTCGACCGCCTCCCCGCCGGTGCCCGCGCCCAACTCCTGCGCCGTACTCCTCCCGGCTGACCCCCTAGGCCCGGGCCCCGACGACCCGGGTGAGGAACGCGCGGACCACCGAGACGTAGGCCTCGGGCTCCTCGATGAACGCCAGGTGACCGCTGCCCTCGAACACGTGCAGGTCCGCTCCCGGGACCAGCTCCGCGATCCGCTCGGACGCGGCCGGGACGCAGGTGCGGTCCTGCCGGCCGGTGAGCACCAGCACCGGTTGGGTGACGTGCGGCAGCCGTTCCTCGACGTCGATGTCGAGACCGCCGCCCTCCAGGGAGGCGGCCCGCAGGACAGCGGTGCTGAAGACCATGTCGGCGAGGTTGATCTCGGCGATCCGCGGGTCGCGCGGGTCGGCGAAGTGCCACGGGAGCTGGTCGAGCACCAGCTGCCTGGCCTCGTCCTCGGTCTGGACGGTGGCCTCCCGCGCCCAGGAGGCCGCCACCTGCTCCCGCAGCTGCTCCGGCTCGAAGACGGCGAGGCCCTTGTCCACCTCGTCGAGGTAGGCCATGGACGGCACCCCACTGCTCACGATCGTCGCCGCCGCCGCTCCCGGTGCATCGGCGGCGTGCTGCAAAGCGATGAACGCGCCATAGCTGTGACCGAGTACGGCGTACTGCTCGTAGCCCAGCGCCGCGGCCAGGGCCGACACGTCGCTCGCATGCTGGCTCAGCGTCCACGTCGCTGGGTCCGTACCGCGGTCGCTGCGCCCCTGCTCGCGGGCGTCGACGAGCACCAGCCGGAAGGTCTCGGCCAGCGGGTCCAGCCACGTGCCGAAGATCGTGTGGTCGAGCCCGGGCCCGCCATGAAGGACGAGCAGGGGGAACCCGTCCTCGGGGCCACGGAGGTCGGCGTACAGGCGGGTCTCGTGCACGTGGAACAGGGGCATCCTGACATTCTGGGGCCCGCTGCGTCCGGGCGCACGCATTGATCAGGCAGGATGAACCCATGTCGCTGACCGGTCGAGACCTCCTGGGTGGACCCCCGCCCACCCTGCTGCCTGACGAGCTGGCGCCCCGCGCGCTGCTGGAGGGCGGCACCCCCGCAGCTGAGGTGGCGGCGACCTACCCGACCCACAGCGCCGCCTGGGCCGACCTCGCCTTCGAGGCCTACAGCCGGGGCGCGGTCATCGAGTCCTACGCCTACGCCCGCGTCGGTTACCACCGCGGACTGGACGCGCTGCGTCGCAACGGCTGGAAGGGCTACGGCCCGGTCCCCTGGTCGCACCGCCCGAACCAGGGCTTCCTGCGCGCGCTATACGCCCTCGGACGCGCTGCCGACGCTATCTCTGAGACCGACGAGGCAGCCCGGATCTCGACGTTTCTCGACGAGTCCGACCCGGCTGCCCGACCCGCCCTCGACAGCCTCTAGGAAGGCGGCCGCTGACCAGGCGGCTTGGGGAGCGGCGAGGGTCTGCGGCGGGCCAGCAGGGCCGCGCCAGGGATGCCGGCGATCGTGCGGCCGGTCTCGTCGACGAACTGCATGATCCGCTCGGTGGACCCGGCGATGAAAGCGACCCTTTCGTGCGTGTCCGCCAGGGTCCGCAGGACGGGCATGATGTCGCGCTGCACCTGGGCCAGGGTCTCCGGAAGGGCCGCGACGAGGGGGTCGTCGAGGATCTTTGCCATCCGCGTCATCCCGGGGGCCAGAGCCTTCAGCGGCTCCTCGAGCTCGGTGACGATCGAGTCGATCCGGGTCACCATCCGGTTGATGGTCTGCGCCGTCTGCTTGGCCTCGGCCGTTGCGTCGGCCAGGTTCTTCACCGCCGCGCTCAGCGACTGAACCGCAGCGGGCAGCGCGGCGAGCGCCTCGGTCTGGGCCTGGAGCACCGCGAGGACACTGCCGAGCACGCTGCCGACAACGTTGTCGATCCCTGGGATCTTCGCCACAGTGCGAGACTACGGCTAGGCTTTCCTCGCAAGAGGCCCTCCGCGCTTGCGGCGGGTCTTTTTCATTCCCGAGCCACGTGCTCGAGCCACCCGTTCGAGCCGACCGACCTGCCGCGTCCCCGCGCGGACCTTCACGAGGGAGCCACCCGCATGCCCGCACTGGTCCTCATCGGCGCCCAATGGGGCGACGAGGGCAAGGGCAAGGCCACCGACCAGCTCGGCGGCTCCGTGGACTATGTCGTGAAGTTCAACGGTGGCAACAACGCTGGGCACACGGTGGTCATCGGTGACGACACCTACGCCCTGCACCTGCTCCCGAGCGGCATCCTGTCGCCTGGTTGCGTGCCGGTCATCGCCAACGGCGTCGTCATCGACCTCGGCGTGCTCTTCCAGGAAATCGAGGGCCTCAAGGCCCGTGGCGTCGACACCTCCAAGCTCGTCGTCAGCGCCGACGCGCATGTGATCGCGTCGTACAACCGGGTGCTCGACAAGGTCACCGAGCGCTTCCTGGGAAGCCGGAAGATCGGTACGACGGGTCGTGGCATCGGGCCGACCTACGCCGACAAGATGAACCGGGTCGGCGTGCGGGTGCAGGACCTGTTCGACGAGAAGATCCTGCGCGCAAAGGTTGAGGGGGCCCTCGAGCTCAAGAACCAGGTGCTGGTCAAGGTCTACAATCGCAAGGCCGTCACGGTCGACTCGGTCGTCGAGGACCTGCTGTCCTACGTCGACCGGCTGCGTCCGATGGTCTGCGACACCGGGCTGCTGCTCGGCCAGGCCCTCGACGCCGGCAAGACGGTGCTGCTCGAGGGCGGGCAGGCAACGCTGCTCGACGTCGACCACGGGACCTACCCGTTCGTCACGTCCAGCAACGCCACCTCAGGGGGGGCCTGCACCGGCTCCGGCATCCCGCCGAATCGGATCGACAAGGTCATCGCCGTCATCAAGGCCTACACGACCCGGGTCGGCGAAGGGCCCTTCCCGACCGAGTTGACCGACGACGACGGCGAACGGCTGCGTTCGGTGGGTCACGAGTACGGCACCACGACCGGGCGCCCCCGGCGCTGCGGCTGGTACGACGCGGTGATCGCCCGCTACGCCGCGCGGGTCAACGGGGTCACCGATTTCGTGCTCACCAAGCTCGACGTGCTCACCGGCTGGGAGCAGATCCCGGTCTGCGTGGCCTATCAGGTGGACGGCTTGCGGCTGGCCGAGATGCCCATGACGCAGACCGAGTTCCACCACGCCAAGCCGGTGTATGAGCTGTTCGACGGCTGGACCGAGGATCTGTCCGCCGCCCGCACCTTCGATGACCTGCCGGTCAACGCCCAGCGCTACGTCCGGGCGCTCGAGCAGATGAGCGGCGCACCCTTCAGCTCGATCGGGGTCGGCCCGGATCGCGAGCAGACCCTGCAGCTGCGGCCCTTGCTGCCGTGAAGATCCTCGTCGTCGGCGGTGGCGCCCGCGAGCACGCGCTGCTGCTCGCGCTGTCGCGGGACCCGCTCGTCAGCGCGCTGGTCTGCGCCCCCGGCAACGCCGGCACCCGCGCCCTCGCCCCGAGCCGGGACCTCGACCTGATGGACCCGGTGGCCGTGGCGGCCCTCGCCGTCGCCGAGGCGGTCGACCTCGTCGTCGTGGGACCGGAGGGGCCGCTCGTCGCCGGGGCCGCCGACGCGGTGCGGGCGGCCGGCATCGCCTGCTTCGGGCCGTCGGCCGCGGCCGCCCAGCTCGAGGGCAGCAAGAGCTTCGCCAAGCAGGTGATGGCCGCCGCCGGCGTGCCCACCGCGGCGTCGGACACCTGCACCACCGGCGCGCAGGCAACGGCCGCACTGGCCGCCCGTGTCCCGCCGTACGTCGTGAAGGCCGACGGGCTGGCTGCCGGCAAGGGCGTGCTGGTCAGCGGGGATTTGGCGGAGGCTGAG
>JAYUBO010000156.1:0-5850 GCA_043740815.1 Frankiales bacterium
TCGGCCTCACTAGCGGCTGGCGGCAGGTCGAGGGCGGTCGTCGCCCGGATCGCCTCCGGGACGGCCTCGAGCGCAAGCTGCTCGAGGGTGCCGCGCCCCACAACGGCGAGCATCTTGGCGATCTCGTCCTCGCCGGGCCCGATGTGACGGGACGCGAAGGGAGCCGCCTGCTCGAGCTCTCGCAAGCTGATGGGTTCGGCACCGGGCGGGAGGGCGTCATTCATCGGGAGGGCTCCAGTGGTGTAGGCGGACGCACCGGTCGCGTGCCCGCTCGCCCTCCCCCTCTGTCATGGGACCTGAGAGCTTCACCCTGTCGCTTGCACGAGCGGGGCTTGCACCGTCGGTGGGACTGACCCGCTGCCACGGGTCGGTCCGCTTTCCAGAGTTGCCTGCCCCACACGGTCCGTTGGCCTGAGAGGTTGTCGGGGAGTAATGCTCCTTCGGCGCCCGATGCTGGCTGCACAGGGACTCTCCCGCGAGGGGTAGTCGGCACGGCCAAGGGTAGCAGCGGCGACCGGATCCTTGCGTCCCAGCGAATATTCAGGCGCTCGTACGACGCCTGCGTCGGCTGGCGAGTTCGTCGGCACTGCTGGCGGCCTGGCCTGAGGCGCCCGCCTCGGCCGCCTCAGGCCCCTCGGCGCGGTCGTCGCTGGTGTGCGCACGCTCGCCGGGCAGGTGGGCCAGCGTCCCCTCGACATCCCGGAGCTGGCGCCCGACGGCGATCGCGAAGACGGCCTGCCCGCCTTGCAGCAGGTCGACCATCTCGTCGGTGCTCGTGCACTCGTACACCGTGGTCCCGTCGCTGATCAGGGTCACCTGTGCGAGGTCCTCCACGCCGTGCTGGTGCAGGGTGCTGATCGCAGTCCGGATGTTGGCCAACGAAACACCTGCATCCAGCAGCTTTTTCACGATGCGCAAAACAAGGATGTCGCGAAAGGAGTACAGCCGCTGCGAGCCCGATCCCCTGGCCTCGCGGACAGTCGGCTCGACCAGTCCGGTCCGGGCCCAGTAGTCCAGCTGGCGGTAGGTGATCCCGGCGGCGCTGCAGGCCGTCGGACCTCGGTAACCCACGCTGACCTCGTGCCGTCCGCCCTGGGCACCCGGCCGTTCGTCCTCGGGCAACTCATCGAACAGGCTCCCCTGCAGACTCACGCTCGACTGTCGGCTGTCCAGACCGGGATCCTGCACGTCCACGGTCGCTCCTCTAGGTCGGCTGGTGCTCGCTGGTGCCCATTGACGTCTGGCGCCGGTCTCTCCTGGTGCTGAGACCTGGGGGAACGTTAGAAATCCTCACGCTGGCGGTCAATGACCCACGGTTGGTGTGTTCGAGACCTCAACCTCTTGTTGAGGCTTAGGAGTCTTTCTCGAAGTCCTCAGGCGTGATGGTGTCGAGGAATTCGCGGAACTTCTCTACTTCGTCCTCCTGCTCGTCAGGAATGGCGATACCGGCCTCGGCAAGCACTGACTCCTGGCCCTTGATCACCGCACCGGTCCGCATCGCGAGAGCGATCGCATCGCTGGGCCGGGCGCTGACGGTCACGCCGTCATCAAATCCCAGCTCGGCATAGAAGACCCCGTCCCGCAGGCCACTGATCGTGACCGAGCGCAAAGGGCGGCCGAGGGCTTCGAGCAGATCCCGGAGCAGGTCGTGAGTCATCGGCCGGGCCGTGACCACGCCCTGCTGGGCGAACGCGATCGCGGTGGCCTCGACCGCGCCGATCCAGATCGGCAGATATCGTTCGCCGCCAGCTTCCTTGAGCAGAACGATCGGCTGCTGGCTGGGGAGCTCGACACGAACGCCGACCACGGTGAGCTCGGTGAGCGAGGTGCCGTCCTGGTCGTCCACCGAAGGTCCTCCTGGGCCGGGTGCCGGTGGGTACCGGCGTGCTGCTCGACCCTACCTCCGCCGCCGCCACCTGACCCGAGTCGGCCCGACCGGCTGTCGTCGGGCAGCGCCGAGCAGGCGACCTGCGCACACCTCGGGTGAGGTCAGCGGCGCAGGCCTGGGGCGAGTCCGGCCTTCACGAGCGTCGCGTGCAGCTTCACTGACAGGGCGGCCAGCTCTCGGGCGACCTCGTCGGCGCGAGCCCGGGCCTCGGGGTTGCGCTGTCGCACCAGCGGGGTGACAACCTGCTCGACGAGGCCGATCTCGCGGTCGGCGGCAGCCTTGAAGGGCCGCAGGTGACGCGCTTCGATCCCAAAACGCGACATCTCGGCGACGGTTTTCGCGACGACGAGCGCGTCCCCGTCGTAGTGGCTGCCGCCGGTACGAGGTCCGACGAGGCCGTATTGCTCGAGCTGTTCGAGCTGCGCCGGCTCGAGGCCCGCGGCGTCGAGGAGCTCGCGGCGCGACAGCCGGACCTCGCTGGCGTCCGGCCGGAAGGCGTCGGGACCCGGCATCCCCTCGGCGGCAATGAGCGCCCGCGGAACCCTCGGTCCACCGCCGCTGACGCCTGGCGGGTCGAGGCCGCGGTCGATGGCGTCCAGGTGTTCTCTGATCACGCGCAACGGCAGGTAGTGGTCCCGCTGCGCGGCCAGGACGTACCGCAGGCGGCCGACGTCCTCCCGTGAGAACTTCCGGTAGCCCGACGAGGTGCGTTCGGGCTTGATCAGACCCTCGTCCTCGAGGAAGCGGATCTTGGAGATGGTGATGTCGGCGAACTCGGGCCGGAGCTGTCCGAGGACCTCACCGATGCTCATGAAGGCGCGCGAGGGCGTGGCGTTCGGTCCGCTCGCCGGCCCCCGTGCTGGTACCGCCATGCTCAACTGCCCTCCCCGGCGCGAGGACCGGCGAGGAACACCAGCCGGTACTTGCCGATCTGCACCTCATCACCGCCCGCGAGAGAGGCGAGATCAATGCGCTCACGGTTGAGGTAGGTGCCGTTGAGACTCCCGACATCCTTCAGAACAAACCGCGTGCCTTCGCGGGCGAACTCCGCGTGCCTGCGGGAGACCGTGACGTCGTCGAGGAAGATGTCGCTCTCGGGGTGTCGCCCGGCGGTGGTCACGTCGGCGTCGAGCAGGAAGCGCGAACCCGCGTTCGGGCCACGCTTGACCACAAGCAGCGCTGAGCCGGGAGGGAGGGCCTCCAAGGCGGCTCCGGCACCGTCGGCTGGCGCGTCCTGGGATCCCTCGCTCGCGTCGGTCGCCTCCAGGGCACCCTCGAGCGCACTGAGCGAGATCGCCGACGTCGTGTCGGCTCCCGCTCGGCTCTCACCGGTCTCAGCGGGCCGGGCCACCGGTGCACCGCAGCGCGCGCAGAACCGACTGTCCTCGGGGTTCTGCTGGCCGCACTGAGTGCAGAACACGGTGTTGTGGCCTCCTTCGAGCCCGCGAGGGCTCTCTGTCGAGTCGCGGTGGAAACGAACGCTGAAACGAACGCTGAACCGAACATGGTCGACACGGACGTTCCGTGACCTTCCGGAACAGCGGTACCGCTCCCCACCGCAGGCAACCTTTTCGGGCGGCAATCCGTCCCGCAACCTATCCGGTAGTTTCCCCAAGGGTCAACCTGCTGTCGACACTCGCACCAGCCCCACACTCTCATCTCGAGGTAGAGACTAACTGGCGGTCAGTGCCTCATAAGCGCCCACGTCCAGGAGCGCGACGTCCGACAACGCGGCATCCAGCCCCATGGAGGGAGACAGCTCCACCATCCACCCCTCGCCGTACGGGTCGCTGTTGACCAGTTCCGGGTTGGCGTCCAGAGCCTCGTTGCGCGCGGTGATGATGCCAGCCAGGGGCGCGTAGACGTCCGAGACGCTCTTGGTGGACTCGACCTCACCAAAACTCTGGCCGGCGGTCACCTCGGTTCCGACAGCGGGCAGGGTCACGAAGACGATGTCTCCTAGCGCCTCCTGGGCATAGGAGGTGATCCCGAGTCGCAGAGACTCCCCCCTCACCTGGACCCACTCGTGCTCGGCGGTGTACTTCAGCTCGGCGGGGTTCACCGGGGCCTCTCGATCGAAGGGCGCGCCAGCCTGAACAGACCGGCCCTAGTTCGCACGAGCGTAACGAGGCGCCGACACCGCTCGCAAGGCGCCCACCCTGACGCGCTCCGCGCGAGCCACCTCCGTGGTCCCCCCCACCTGGCGCACCGCATCCTCGACCCCGCCTGGGATGGCCATGGCACCGGCCAAGGTGGAGGGGTCTCCGATCACGACGAAGCGATAGGGCGCGACCAGGGGCGTGCCATCGACCTCGATACCCGCGGCGGTATCGACCAGGGCGGTCTGGGCGACGACCCGGACAGCCACCGGCCCTCCGTCGAGCCGCGAGCCCTCGAGCTGCACCGCTTCGGCGCCCGCGTTGCGGAGCTCTTCGAGGGCGTCGAGCAGCACCGAGGCGCTGACCTGGGTACGCGGGTCGCTGATCCGGACGGTGAGCCCGGGACCGGTGGCGGCCACCGTGCCGGCGATGACGCCGAGCAACTGCGTGCGTCGTACCGCCTCCGCAAGTGCCGCCTGGTCCGCACCGCTGCCGGAGGTGAGCCGCGACCGGATGTCGGTGAGGGTCGCCACCTCTTGTCGCAGCCGGTCGCTGCGGTTGTTCAGCTCGTCGAGGATCTGTACCAGGTCCTCCTGGCGGGCATTGGTGAGCAGGCCGTCGCTGCGGGTGGAACGCACCTGGACTGCAAGCCCGAAACCTAAGATCAGCAGCAGGGCCGCGACGACGACGTCGACGCGGCGGGCCCGCGGACGCAGGAAGCGCGACGCGCGCGTGGAACCGGTCATGCGTGGAACAGGTGCCGGCGGATGGCCGCGACGTTGGTGAAGATCCGGATGCCGAGAACCACCACCACACCGGTGGACAGCTGGCCGCCGACGCCGAGCTGGTCGCCGAGGAAGACGACCAAGGCGGCCACCAGCACGTTGCTCACGAACGACACGACGAACACACGATCGTCGAAGATCCCGTCCAGCTGGGCCCGGATGGCCCCGAAAACGGCGTCGAGGGCGGCGACGACGGCGATCGGGAGGTAGGGCTGTAGCTCCGACGGCACCGTCGGGTGCAGCACAAACCCCAGGACGACACCGAGGACGAGTGCAACCGCAGGGATCACGGGGTGTGTCCGGGGGTCACTGACCGGTACGGGGACGGGGTCACTGACGGGGACGGGGACAGGGCGGGTGCCGCGCGGGCCAGCCGCAGGTCGGGGGTGGAGGCCGCGGGGAGCCGGAGCTCCAGGGCGCGGTTCACCGCGAAGCCGATCCCGTAGAGGGAGATCCAGGTCGTGAACCTGCGGGCGGTCGCGCTCTCGGCAAAGCGTGGCTCCATCTGCTCAGTACTTCCGACGGCACGCAGCACGTACGGTGGGGACAGCGGACGGAAGTCCACCAAGATTGCCTCTCCCGCGGAGCGGATGGCCGTCATGGCCGTCAGGCGCTGACCGTTGACGCTGATCGCCTCGGCCCCGGCCGCCCACAGGGCGTTGGCGACGTCCTGAACGTCCCGGTCGTAGACCCTGCCACTGCCGAACTGGCCGGCCCTGTTGGTGGCCTGCGTGCTGACGTCACGCGCATCGTCCAGAGTGACGACCAGTCCAGGCCCCCGCACCGGCGTACCGCCGGTGACGAGCTCGAGTTCGGCCACCCGATCGGCTGCCGAGCGGCCCGTGGCTCCCGCGCCCAAGGCGACATCGCGCGCCCGCTGCACCTGACCCCGCAGTTGGCTGGCCTGCGCTTCGAGACGGTCGGTCTCGGTCGTCTGCCGGTGAACCTCCGCGACCAACGCCCGGCGACCGCTTCCGGCATCGTCGGCCCGCCGGCGCACCTGCGAGCTGGCGATGCCAGTCAGCGCGCCGACCACGACCAGCAGCACCACCAGCAGGAGCGGCACCCGGCGCGGCCC
>JAYUBO010000157.1:0-8015 GCA_043740815.1 Frankiales bacterium
AGCGCGAAGACCCGCGCCTCCCTGACGGAGGCCCAGTCCGGGCTCGCGCAGGCGCAGGACATCGCCAACACGACGGTCAGCAGCAACCCGCAGGCGCTCGAGGCGCAGCTGCAGGGCATCGCGCAGACGCTGTCGGTCCGCGGGCAGTCCGGCGACCAGTACTTCGTCGTGTTGCGCACCGTCGGCGGCAGCGCGAAGGCTTTCGCCTCGCCGGGTATCTCACCGTCGGACCTTCCCGCCGACCTGGCCGACACGATCAGCAAGACCGGTCGTACGGCGTACGTCTTCCGGACCGTCCGCGGCCGTGACGTGCTCGTCATCGGAGGTGGCCTCAGTACCGACCTCGGGCCGTACCAGCTGTTCTATGTGTTCCCGTTGACGGCCGAGAACCAGACCCTTGCCCTGGTACGACGGACCGCAGCCATCGCCGGCCAGCTGCTCGTCCTGCTGCTCGTGCTGATCACCTCGCTGGTGGCCCGGCAGGTCGTCCTGCCCGTCCGGATGGCCGCCCGCACCGCGGAGCGCCTCGCCGCTGGACGGCTCGAGGAGCGGATGACGGTGCGGGGCGAGGACGAGATCGCCAGGCTGGCCTCGACGTTCAACACGATGGCCGCCGCCCTGCAGACCCAGATCCGACAGCTCGAGGACCTGTCGCGGGTTCAGCGCCGGTTTGTGTCCGACGTCACCCACGAGCTACGCACCCCGCTGACGACGGTCCGGATGGCCGCCGACGTCCTGTTCGAAGGCAGGCAGTCCCTGGCTCCCGCCGCCGCCCGCAGCGCCGAGCTGCTGCAAGCAGAGCTGGGCAGGTTCGAGGAGCTGCTCGCCGAGCTACTCGAGATCTCCCGCTACGACGCCGGGGCCGCGTCGCTGGAGACCGAGCACCTTGACGTGGTCAGCCTGGTCGAGCGGGTGATGCAGGCGACGCAGGCACTGGCTGACCGCAAGGGCAGCAGCCTGATCCTGCATGCCCCCCTCCCGGCCGTCGCCCAGATCGACCACGTCCGGGTCGAGCGGGTCATCCGCAACCTGCTGGTGAACGCCGTCGAGCACGGCGAGGGAGGCCCCATCGAAGTGACGGTCGCAGCCGGAGCCGACGCCGTCGCCGTCGTGGTCCGCGACTATGGCGTGGGGCTACGTCCCGGGGAGGCTGGGCTGGTCTTCACGCGCTTTTGGCGCGGTGACCCCTCACGGGCGCGCACGACGGGCGGCACCGGACTCGGGCTCGCCATCGCCCTGGAGGACACCCGACTGCACGGCGGGACGTTGCAGGCGTGGGGCGCACCCGGCGAGGGTGCCGCGTTCCGGCTGACCCTGCCCGTGTTCGTGGGCGGCCCCGTCACCGAGAGCCCGCTCCCGCTGCGACCTAGCGTGGCCCTCCCGTGAGGCGGGTCGCCGCGCTGCTCGTCGTCACCGTCCTGGCTGGGGGGTGCTCACTGCCGCTGTCCCGGCGGGTGCACGAGGTGGACGCGGCGCAGCCCCAGCGACGACAGCAGGGCGACCTGCAGGTGCTGCCGCCTGGTCCGAAGAAGGGGCAGTCGCCCGAGGACGTCGTGCAGGGCTTCCTGGGCGCGCAGTCCAACCCGGACGACCACCACGCGATCGCCCGCGAGTTCCTGACTGCCGCGGCCGCCGCGACCTGGCATGACGACGCCGAGGTGCAGGTCTACAACCCGGACAGTCTGCGCGTGCAGCGGAGTGGCGAGGGCAGCCCGACCGTCACCGTCGCCCTCACCGTCTCGGGGCAGGTCCGCGGTGACGGGTCCTACCTCGCCCGGTCGGCGACGCAGATCACCGAGGAGTACAGCATGACCCGGGTCCGTGGCGACTGGCGGCTGTCGCAGGTGCCTGCCGGGCTGCGGTTGACCCCTGCCGACCGTGACCGCTCCTACCAGGCCAGCAGCGTCTACTACCTGGCCCCTAACACCGGCGAGTCGCCCCCGCACGTCGTCCCCGACGAGGTCTTCGTGCCGGTCGGGCCCGACCCGGCGCTCGCCTTGGTCCGGCGGCTGCTCCGCCCGCCGTCGCAGTCGCTCGCAGGCACGGTCACCAGCGCCCTGCCGGCGGGCACCGCGCTAAGGTCGGTCGCTCTCAGCGGCTCGGGGGTCGTGACAGTCGACCTGGGTGCTGGGCTTGCGGAGCTGCCACCGCTGACCCGACAGTCCTTGTCGGCGCAGCTGGTCTGGACCTTGCGTGACCTTGGACCTACCTTCAGCGGGCTTCGGCTGCTCAGCGGCGGGGTCCCGCTGCCGGTCCCGACGGTGGGAGCCGTCCAGGACGCCGGGTCCTGGAACACCTACGACCCGGAGGGCCTCGGCCCCAACCCGCCGTACTACTTCGTGACCGGGCGGCGGCTGCGGGCGTCGGTGACCCTGGTGTCCGGACCGGCGACGGCGGGGGAGGCCGACGACCGCGGTTCGGTCCCCGTGGACTCGGTGGCGGTCACACCGGACCGCACCGAGGTCGCCTTGCTCACCGGCCGCGCCCCGGGGCGGGTTACGGTGCGGACAGGTCCGTTGCGCGGGCCAGCGTACGTCGTAGGACCCACCGTGCGGGACCTCACGTCCCCTACGTGGGGATCCGGGCAGTACGGCCTGTGGATGCTCGAAGGTGGCCGCCGCGTCGTGTTGCTGCCTCGCGGGTCCAAGGCCCTGGTGGCGGTGCCGATGGTCCCGCAGCCGGCCGGGCGGCTGCAGGCTCTCGCGCTGTCCCGCGACGGGGCCAGGGCCGCGCTCGTCATCGGTGGCGTGCTGTACGTCGGACGCGTCGAGGTCGTCGACGGCCGGCCGCGGCTAGCTGGGCTGACGCTCGTCCTGCCGGGCCTGACAAGGGCCACCCGCGTCGCCTGGTCCTCAGGTACCGAGCTCGCCGTACTCGGCCAGCTCGCGCGGCCGAACCAGGTCCTTCTGGTGGCCGTCGACGGCTCGTCCGTGACGACGCTGAACTCCTCCGGTCTCACCCCGGTCTCGCTGGCGGCCTCGTCGGCGGGTCTGGTCGTGGGCTCACGCTCCACGCTCTACCAAGCCAGCGGGCGTGGCTTCGTACGCGTCCAGACCGGTGACCTGCCGGTCTTTCCCGGCTGATCCACAGGCCGTCGTGCGAGGTGGGGCTGTCCACAGCGTGGCCGCTCCGGATGGCCCAGGGGAGCAGTCTGGTCGGTGTGTTCAGCACGCTGCTCGACCTCGTCCTGCCACGAACCTGCTCCGGCTGCCGCGAACCCGGTGCCGCCTTGTGTTACTCGTGTGATGCGCTGCTCGACGGACCGGCACTCGGCCTGGTCCGCCCCCGTCCCTGCCCGCCGGGTCTGCCGCCGCTGTCGGCGCTGCTCGAGTACGGCGGCCCCGCGCAGCGGCTGCTGCTTGCGCACAAGGAGCGCGGCCGGCTCCACCTGACCGGGCCGCTGGGCCGGGCCTTGGCCACCGCCGTGCAGGTCCACGGCCATGACCCCGTCGTGCTCTGTCCGGTGCCGAGCTCCCCCAGAGCGGTCCGGCAGCGCGGCCACGACCACGCGATGCGGCTGGCCAGGGCAGGCGCGGCAGCCCTGCGCGCGCAGGGTGTCGATGCCGTCGCGGTCAGGTTGCTCTTGCCCGCCCGGCAGGTCGCTGACCAGTCGGGGCTCAGCACTGCCGCGAGGGCGGCCAACCTGCACGGGGCGCTGCGAGCCACCGGTGTACCGGGGGGTCGGGTGGTGATCGTGGACGACGTCGTGACGACCGGCGCGACACTGGTGGAAGCCGCCCGGGCCCTGACGGCATACGGCCATCTGGTGGGGGGCGCCTCGGTCGTCGCGGCCACCGCCAGACGCCCTAGATCACCCTGATGGGTCACACCCCTTCTCCGTTGGGCAGATCAGGGTTAGCGTCTGCGACAGGTGCCTGGACTCGGCGCCGCCCGGCGCCGCCTGCACTCCACCTGAGACCCGAGGAGAACGCGTGGACATTGTCGTCAAGGGCCGTAACGTCGAGGTACCGGAGCATTTCCGGCAACACGTCCAGGAGAAGCTCGTTCCCTCCGAACGCCTCGATCCCCGGGTCTACCACGTCGATGTCGAGCTGTTCCACGAGAAGAACCCACGGCAGTCCTCGCAGTGCCAGCGGGTCGAGATCACCGTCCGAGGCAAGGGACCGGTCATCCGCGCCGAGGCGTGCGCGGAGAGCTTCTACGCTGCGCTCGACGCCGCCACGCTGAAGCTCGAGGCCCGGCTGCGCAAGAGCCACGACCGCCGACGCGTCCACCACGGGCGGCGGACCCCCGCGTCGGCCGGCGAGTTCGCGGTGTCGCTCACCAGCGTCGACACCGGTCCCTCCGCGGAGTCCAGCGAGCTGCCGCCGGAGGACGCGGCGGACGACACCGACAGCTTGGTGGTGCGGGACAAAACGCACGAGGCCATCCCGATGACGACGCCCGAGGCGCTGCACGAGATGGAGCTGGTCGGCCATGACTTCTTCCTGTTCGCCGACAAGGAGAACGGCCTGCCCAGCGTTGTCTACCGACGGCACGGCTACGACTACGGCGTGATCCGGCTCGCCGCCGGCTGAGGTAGCAACTCGCTGGCACGCAGCGGTCCGTTCCGGTCGTTCGAACAGTGACTGGGGGCCCGATCAGTCCGGATGGCCTGATCGGGCTACGGGCGTGTCATCATCTTGGCCCAGGGGCACGCCGTTCGTATGACCCGTACGGGACGGTCTGTCCCTGATCCGTGCTCGACAAGGAGGTCCTCGTGAGCGACCAGTCCACCCCAAGCCCCGCCACGACGGTGCCAGGCGGCGCCCCGGCGGTCGAGCCCATCCGGGTGCTGGTCGTCGATGATCACGCCTTGTTCCGCCGGGGGCTGCAGATGGTCCTCGAGCAGGAGCCCGACATCGAGGTGATCGGGGAGGCCTCCGATGGCTCCGAGGCCGTCGAGCAGGCCGCCGAGACCCTGCCCGACATCGTGCTCATGGACGTCCGGATGCCCAAGCGCGGTGGTATCGACGCCTGTACGGCGATCCACGATGCCGTCCCGTCGGCCAAGATCATCATGCTGACGATCTCCGATGAGGAGGGCGACCTCTACGACGCCATCAAAGCCGGCGCCATGGGCTACCTGTTAAAGGAGATCTCCATCGAGGAGGTTGCCTCGGCGATCCGCGCCGTCCACGGCGGGCAGTCCCTCATCAGTCCCTCGATGGCCTCCAAGCTCCTCACCGAGTTCGCGGCGATGGTCAAGAGAACCGACGAGCGTCAGCAGGTCCCGACGCCGCGCCTGACGGACCGCGAGATGGAGGTGCTCAAGCTCGTCGCCAAGGGCCTGAACAACCGCGACATCGCCAAGCAGCTGTTCATCTCCGAGAACACGGTGAAGAACCACATCCGCAACATCCTGGAGAAGCTGCAGCTCCATTCGCGCATGGAGGCCGTCGTCTACGCCGTCCGCGAGAAACTCCTCGAGATCACCTGACGGGGTGGGGTGGCGTGAGGTGGTCCGGGTCAGCCGCGTCCGGCCTGCGGCCCAGCTGCACGGCGCGGCACTCCCCTCAGGTCGGGTCGCTCCCTCCGGCGGGTGTCAGTCGTCCCGCACCCGACTGAACAGCACGAAGTCCTGTGCCGCGCCGTTGCGGTCGAGCCGGGCGGCGCGGGCCACGCCCTCGCGGACGAAGCCGGCCTTGTCCGCCACCCGCTGCGAGGCAAGGTTGTCCCCCTCGGTGAGCAGCTCGACCCGGGACAACCCGAGCACAGTCAGCCCCCAGTGCGCGCTCAGGGCGGCTCCGCGGCCTGCAACGCCCCGACCCCTGGCCCACGGGGCGGTCCAGTAGCCGATCTCGCCGTACCCGAACCGGCGGTTGCAGAGCTTGAGGCCCATCGCCCCGAGCAGCTTGCCGGTCCGGGCATCGGTGACTGCGAGCTCGGCGGCGGTCCCGTCGGCCCAGGCTCCCGGGATATAGCTGCTGACGTAGCCCACCGCGTCCTGGAGTGTGTACGGCGTGGGCACCGGCAACCAGTGCGCCGTCAGGGGATCGTCGCAGGCCCGCGCACAGTCGGTGGCGTCGGCTGGTGACCAGCCCCGCAGGGTGACGACCCCGTCGGTCAGGACGGGAGGCGAGGGCAGCGCCCGGGTGTCGGTCATCGGGTCGGTCGCGAGCAGCGACCCGAACCAGTCATCGACCCGGGTGCCCCGCTGGTGGTAGGCCCGGCGGGCCACGCCTTCGACGGTGAAGCCGACCTTCTGGGCCACGGCCCGGGAGGTCCAGTTGCCGACCATGCACTGCCAGCCGATCCGCTCCAGGCCCAGCGCACCGAACCCCCAGCGGCACAGTGCCGAGACAGCCTCGGTGGCCACGCCGCGGCCACGCCCTGCGGGCGTCATCAGGTAACCGATGGTGGCTTCGCCGTTGCCGATCCGGTGCAGCCCGACCAGACCGAGCAGCTGCCCGGTGGTGGCGTCGAACACCCCGAAGCCGGCGGAGGTGCCGTCCTGCCAGCCCGCCGGGGTCGTCTCGCACACCAGCCGATGGGTGTCCTCGCGGGTGACCGGCACCGGCACACCTGTCCAGCGCCGCACCTCGGAGTCGTTCCGGGCCTCGAGGACGGCGTCCTCGTCGTCGGGGCTCAGGGGGCGCAGCATCAGGCTGCCGCAGGTGATGTCGGTCTGGGGGAGAGGACCTGGCTGCATCGCCCAGCCTTGCATGGCACGGTCGTGGGACGCGACCCGTTTGCCGCCTAGGATTGGGCGCATCTGTCTATGAGGGAGTCTGCTCGCGTGGTGTTTTCCAAGATCCTCCGTGCCGGTGAGGGCAAGACGCTGCGCCGGCTCAAGGGCATCGCCGACGCGGTCAACGACCTCGAGGACGAGATCAAGAAGCTGACGGACGCCGAGCTGCGGCAGGAGACCGACACGTTCAGGGCGCGGCTCGCCGGTGGCGAGGAGATCGACGACCTGTGGATCGAGGCCTTCGCGGTCGCCCGCGAGGCGGCCTGGCGCACCCTCGGCCAGCGGCACTTCGACGTACAGGTGATGGGCGGCGCCGCTCTGCACCTGGGCAACATCGCGGAGATGAAGACCGGTGAGGGCAAGACGCTGACCTGCGTGCTGCCGGCCTACCTCAACGCACTCGGCGGCAAGGGCGTGCACGTCGTCACCGTCAACGACTACCTCGCCCAGCGCGACTCCGAGAACATGGGCAGGGTGCACCGCTTCCTCGGCCTCGAGGTCGGCGTCATCCTGGCCAACGAGAACCCGCAGCACCGCCGGGAGCAGTACGCCCGCGACATCACCTACGGGACCAACAACGAGTTCGGTTTCGACTACCTACGCGACAACATGGCGTGGAGCAACGAGGAGCTCGTCCAGCGAGGTCACCACTTCGCGGTCGTCGACGAGGTCGACTCGATCCTGATCGACGAGGCCCGCACGCCGCTGATCATCAGCGGCCCCGCCGACATGGCGACCAAGTGGTACCAGGAGTTCGCCAGGATCGTGCCCCGCATGGTGCGCGACGTCGACTACGAGGTCGACGAGAAGAAGCGCACCGTCGGCGTGACCGAGAGCGGCGTCGAGAAGGTCGAAGACCAACTCGGCATCGAGAACCTCTACGAGGCCGTCAACACGCCGCTGGTTGGCTACCTGAACAACGCCCTGAAGGCGCAGACCCTCTACAAGAAGGACAAGGACTACGTCGTCAGCGACGGCGAAGTCCTGATCGTCGACGAGTTCACCGGCCGCATCCTCGCCGGTCGCCGCTACAACGAGGGCATGCACCAGTCGATCGAGGCGAAGGAGGGCGTGGCGATCAAGGACGAGAACCAGACCCTTGCCACGATCACCCTGCAGAACTACTTCCGCCTGTACAAGAAGCTCTCCGGCATGACCGGTACGGCGACCACCGAGGCAGCCGAGTTCGACCAGACCTACAAGCTCGGCGTCGTCCAGATCCCGACGAACCGGCCGATGTGCCGGGAGGACGACCCCGACGTCGTCTTCAAGACCGAGAGCGCGAAGTACGACGCGGTCGTCGAGGACATCGCCGAGAAGGTCG
>JAYUBO010000158.1:0-2528 GCA_043740815.1 Frankiales bacterium
CCTCGCGGCGGGCGGGAGTCACGCCGATCTCGTAGACCGCAGCACAGTGGATGACCGCGTCAGCACCCTTCATCGCGGCCCGCAAGGCGTCCTCGTCGGACAGGTCCCCCGAGACGAGCTCGCTTCCGAGGGCGGCCAGGGCGGCGGCCTTGGCCGGCGTCCGGACCAGCGCCACCACGTCGTCCCCGCGTTCGCGGAGCAGGCGCGCCACCTCACCGCCGATGAAACCGGTACCACCGGTCAGGAAGACGCGCACCGCGTGATGGTAGTGCCCCGATAGGCTCTGGGATATGGACGGCGTGCAGGTCACCAGCGAGGTCGGGCGGCTGCGCACCGTGCTGTTGCACCGGCCGGGCGCGGAGCTGCAGCGGCTGACGCCCCGCAACAGCGCCGATCTGCTGTTCGACGGGGTCCCCTGGGTGGGTCGGGCCCAGGAGGAGCACGACGCCTTCGCGACGGCCCTACGCGACCGAGGGACCGAGGTGCTCTACCTCCAGGAGCTGCTGGCTCAGGCTCTCGACGTCCCCGAGGCCCGGGCCGAGGTCATCAACACGGCGGTCGCACCGACGGTAGTCGGGCCCACCCTGGCTGCGACGCTGCGGACCTGGCTGCTCGACCTGCCGTCGACCGACCTGGCCGCGCACCTCGCCGCCGGGCTCACCCACGACGAGCTCCCCCGCACCGGCGCCGAGGGCGTCGTCGGGCGCCTCGCGGGGCCCTTTGAGTTCCTCCTGCCACCGCTGCCCAACCTGCTGTTCACCCGTGACTCGAGCGTCTGCGTCTGCGACCACGTCGCGATCACCAGCCCGTCGATGCGGGCCCGTCAGCGCGAGACGTCCCTCACCGGCGCGATCTACCGCTATCACCCACGCTTCGCCGGCACCCCCTGGCTGTACGGCGGGTCGGGCGACGAGGCGTGGTTCGAAGGTGGCGACGTCCTGCTGCTGGCACCGGGCGTGGTGGCCGTCGGAGTGGGCCAGCGGACCACCCCCGCGGGGGTCGAGGCCTTTGCCCTGAGGGCGTTTGCCGCCGGTGTCGCCCACACCGTGCTCGCGGTCCCGATCGCCCAGGAGCGCGCCACGATGCACCTCGACACCATCTGCACGATGGTCGACGTCGACGCCATCGTGATGTTCCCCGCGGTCGCCGACACCCTCGAGGCCTGGACCGTCACAGCGCTCGACGAGTCCGTGCACGTCAGCGGACCGGAGCCCTTCCTCGTCGCGGCCGCCAAGGCGATGGGCGTCGACGAGCTGCGGGTCGTCGACACCGGCCTCGATCCGGTCACGGCCGAGCGTGAGCAGTGGGACGACGGCAACAACACCCTTGCCCTCGCGCCGGGGCTCGTCGTCGCCTACGAGCGCAACGTCGTCACCAACCAGGCCCTGGAGGCTGCCGGCATCGAGGTCGTCCGGATCGCCGGGTCGGAGCTCGGATCCGGCAGGGGCGGTCCGCGTTGTATGTCCTGCCCGGTCCTACGCGACCCGGTGGGCTGACCCGCATGCACCGCGCCCAACCCGGCGAATCCGCGGACCGGGTGAACCGAAGCGCCTCGGCCGGCGAACAACGCAGTGTGAACCGATCCGTGATCTTGCGCGTCCTGACAGCCGCTGCCCTCGTCGGCATCGCCGTCGTTCACCTGAGCATCGCCGGGAACTACGCGGGGCTCGGCAAGCACCCGCTGGCCTTGAGCGACCAGTTCTACGCGCAAGCTGTGATCGCCTCCGTGCTTGCGTTGGCCCTGCTGGTCCGCCCCTACCTGCTGGTGTGGCTCGCGGCCGCGGGCTTTGCCGCCGGGTCGCTGGCGGTGCTTGTCTACAGCCGCTCGAACTGCCTGCCCATCTACGGCTTCGACGGCTGCTTCTCAGAGAACTGGAGTGTCGAGGGCGCGAAGAACGCTGCCTACTTCGAGACTGCGGCCCTGCTGCTCGCGGCCGTCGGGGCCTTGACCGTGCGGCGCAGGCGCAGGGTCACCCGCGTCTCAGCGTAAGGTCAGCTGCCGGCTGAGTAATCCGGAGCGGGCCCGGCGCTGGTCCTCGCTCAGGCCACCGGATGTCGCCAGGGCCTCGTCGAGCCTGACCCGCAGGGCCGCCACCGGCGCCTCGATCTGGTCAGCCTCGGTCTCCAGCGGCAGATCCCAGACGGGGACGAGCAGGCCATGGGCCCGGAACGATCCGACGTACCGGGTGGAGGGACCGAGGGACAGGCCAGCGACGCCCAGGCGGGCCATCGCATCGAGCAGGTCGTCCTCGTCTTCCGGCAGCACCCAGCGCAGGTGCGCCCGCTCCTTCATCCGGCACCAGTAGCCGCTCTGGACACCCGTGAGTTTGACAGTGGGGACGACAGAGGCGTTGGCGCGCTCCATCGACGCGGCGACCTCACCGTCGGGGTCGTCGGCGCCCTCGACCCAGTAGTCGAAGCCGTCGTGGACGGTGACCTCGATCGGGGCGTCCTCGAGCAGGTCCTGCAGCCGGGGGCCAGGTCCGGGGAGGTCCGTCGGGTTGACGCTGGTCCCCGGTGGGGCGGTG
>JAYUBO010000159.1:0-8983 GCA_043740815.1 Frankiales bacterium
CCTCCGGGTTGAGCAGCGATGTCAGATACCGCCACTCCGTCCGGAGGTCCTCCCTGCGATCAAGTCACCACGCCGTCAACAACGTGTCTGGTCGTTACAGCTAGACCTGCCTTCGGAACCCACCGCGCAGCGGCTCACCGCCACCCCGCACGGATGTCAGCCGGTCGCGCGAAGCAGGGTTGTGTAGAGCGTCAGGCCCGGGCCGAAAGCCATCATCACCACGTGACCGCCGGCGGGTACGGGTGTGCTGCGCTGTAGCTCGTCCAACACCAGCAGGACCGTCCCCGACGAGCAGTTGCCGAACTCGCGCAGGGTGCGCCGCGACGCCGCCAGGGCCTCCGGGGGCAACCCCAGCTGCTCCTGGCAGACGTCGAGGATCCGCGGACCGCCCGGGTGCACGGCCCAGCCGAAGACGTCGTCGATCGACAGGTGGCCGAGCAGCTCCTCCACGACATCGCGGACATGCTCGGCAAGCACCTGCGGGACGCGCGGCGACAGCCCCATCTTGAACCCGAGATCGGTGACGTCCCACGTCATGTGCTCCGCGCTGTCGGGGTCGGTGCGGGCCACCGTCCGTAGTACCTCCAGACCTGCTTTGGGCTGGAGGACGACCGCGGCGGCAGCGTCGCTGAACAGTGAGTGGGCCACCATTTGCTGCGGCTCGTCGGCGGCCGGCTGCACGTGCAGGCTCGGTAGCTCCAGGCACAGCAGGACGGACGTGAGCCCACGAGCGGCGGTGGCATCGGCGACCGTCGCGAGCCCGGGCAGTGCCGCGTAGCAGCCCATGTGTCCGATGTTGAGTCGTTGCACCGACGGCCTCATCCCCAGGTCCCGGGCCAGCAGAATGTCCAGGCCAGGGGTGACGTAGCCGGTGCAGGAGACGACGGTGAGCAGGTCGACCTCGTCGGCGGACAGCCCCGCGTCTTTCATCGCCAGGCTCACGGCCTCCGCACCGAGCGGCATCGCCTCAATGAGAAACCGCTCCATCCGCGCCGCGGTACCCCAGGTGCTGACATCTTCCTGGCGAGGGTCCAGGACGCCGTGCCGGGTGGTGATGCCGGATGCGGACCACACCCGCCGCGCCAGCTGGCTGCCGTCGTAGTGTCGCTCGAAGTAGCCGTCCCACAGCCCCTGCTGGTCCATCACCGCAGGTACGGCGCTGCCGAACCCGGTCACCGCAGCCGTCACCACCGGGCCACCGCAACGGCCGTGTCCGGGTCGACTCCGAGCGCGGCCGCACCGAGCCAGTCGGCGCACACGTCGCTGGTGGCCGGGTGCAGCGCTCCGCAGCGCGCGTCCCGGTAGATCCGCTCCAAGGGGTTGCCGCGCCGGGTCGCCGACGTGCCACAGGCCTCCAGGACCGACCCCGCGACCTGGGCTGCCGTGTCGCCGGCGAGCAGCTTCGCGCGGTAGACCCACCGGTTGGTCTCGGGCTCGCCCGGAGCCAGGTCCACGCGGCGGGCCGCCTCGGCCGTCACCAGCCAGGCGGCCTCGACCGCAGCGTCAGCACGACCGAGCCGACCGCGTACGGCGGGCAGGTCGCCGAGCCCGCGAGCTACCAGCTGCACCGCGGCCTCGTCGACTGCGGCCCGCGCGACCCCGACATAGACCGCAGCGTAGGAAGCGACCAGCCACTGGGGCATCACCTGAGCGAGCAGCGGAGCCAAGCCCTCCACCCCCCCGAGCAGGCCGTCGAAGGGGACATGGACGTCCAGGTGCAGGTCGTTGCTGGCTGTGGCGCGCATACCCATCGGGTCCCACGTCTGCTCGACCTTGAGGCCGTCGCCGGCGGGCACGAGAAACTGCGAGATGTGCTGCCCGTCAGCCGAGCGCGCGACGACGAGGTAGGCCTCGGCGTGACCGGCGCCGCTGCAGAAAGTCTTGCTTCCACGGATCCGCCAGCCCTCGCCCTCGCGCTGGTAGGTAGTCCTCATCTGCGTGAAACGCGACCCCGCTCCCCGCTCGCTCATCGCGACGAAAAAGCAGGCACCGCGGGCGGCCCTGGCCAGCACGTCGTCGCGGGCGGCGAAGAAGCTGTCGGGGGCTCCGAGGCTGCGTGCCAGGTCCTCCGGGGTGCTGGCCAACGCACCGGTGATCGAGGAGTGCATGTTGAACAACAGGGCGGTGGCTCCACTGCCCCGACCGAGCTCGCGGGCCACCTCGGCATAGGTCGCGAAGCCCGCACCCATGCCGCCCAGGGACTCGGGCACCATCAGGCCCAGCAGCCCGCAGGCGCGGAGGTCTTCAAGGTCCTCGACCGGGAAGCTGGCATCGCGGTCGTAGGCCTCGGCCCGCTCCCGGCTGGCCACGGCCACCTCGACCGCCAGGGCAACAGCGTCGCTCACCGCTTCACTCCCACTCCCTGATAGACGGCGCCGGTCCACCGTGAGCTGACCATCCGGACGTCCACCCGCTGGTGCATTACCCACCTCAGTACGTCCCGCACCCGCGGGCGCAGGCCGTTGACGGCGAGGTCGACCCCGCGCGCCTGGCACAGAGCGCGCAGCCGAACGGGGTCGACGAACAGCGCACCGTCGTGGATCCCCTTGGGCACGAAGGGGAGCCGCTCCGCCAAGGTGACGAGCAGCAGGCGGCACAGCCAGGTGTCCGCGAGGGTGTCGCAGACCAACGTCCCGCCGGGCTTGAGGACCCGGATCGCCTCGCTGACGGCAAGCTCGAGGTCGGTGACATGCTCCAGGATCTCACCGGCCACGACCACGTCGGCGCAGACGTCTCGCACCGGTAGCCGCAAGACATCACCCCGCACGGTCGTGACCCCGTGCTCCCGGGCCACCTGGGTCGCCAGATCGCCGATGTCCACGCCCACGTGCCGGTAGCCGGCCAGGTGTGGGGCCGCCAGGTGTGGCGCGAGCAGCCCGCCTCCACATGCGAGGTCGAGCAGCAGGGGGGTACCGGTCGCCGGGGGCACCAGCTGGGCGCGCGCAACGGCCAGCCAGTGGAGCGCCGCGAACGCCCCTCGAGGTCGCCACCATTCAGCAACGAGGTCGTCATACTGCGCCGGGTCGTTACGGGGACGCATTGCCCCATCCTGTCCCACCGCCTGTGGATCCGCGCGAGGGGGCCGCGGTCCGCGGGGCGTCAGCCGTAGCGGTGGTTCTTCTCGGTGTGTCCACCGGGGCGGGTGCAGGTCCGACCGTTCATGCTCCGATGCCCGCACAGGTCGGCCTCGGCCCCGATGTCCGGCCCGCCAGCCGGGACGGCGCCCCTCCCGACGCCCTGGGGAACCGCGTCGGCTGGCTTGGCTGCAGGCCGCGTGCCCACCGGAGCGGACGGCGTCGCGGTGGACGGCTTGGCGGACTGGGCGGCGTACCGCGCCTCTCGGAGCGCGCGCAGCGCATCGACTTTGCTCACCCCAGCAACCTAGTCGCCACGACAGCTGACTGCGGGGCCACGTCCACAGCCGGTGACCAGCATGGGGTCGCCGGCGGACAGGCCGGCGCCCGGCTCAGCGCAGCCTGACGAGCAGGCTGACGAGGACCAGGAAGGCGATCACCCCGAGCAGGCCCACCAGCCAGGTGAGGTTGTCCCGCTCGTCCTCATAGGAACCCTCCCCCAGCAGCTCGGGCAGCGTTGACCTCCCGACGGCCGACCCGTCGAAGCGGTCCGGGTCGAGAGCCGGGTCCAGCGCAGCCGGCTTCGGGACCGCGTCGGGGGCGAAGCGGTCCGGGTCCTTCGACATGTCCAACGGCTCGGCCATGCTCGCCAGCGTCTCACCCCATGTGCGGGTAGCGATGGTCCCGGGTCGGAGGGACCGACGTCGTCTTGATCGTGCGGGGAGAAGTCCAGCGCAGCAGGTTCAGTACCGACCCGGCCTTGTCGTTGGTGCCGGAAGCCCGCGCGCCACCAAACGGCTGCTGCCCGACGACCGCCCCGGTGGGCTTGTCGTTGACGTAGAAGTTGCCGGCGGCGAAGCGCAGCGCCGTGGAGGCCTCGGCGATCGCATACGGGTCCTGGGCGAAGACGGCGCCGGTCAGCGCGTACGGCGCGGATCGGTCGACCAGGGGCAGCACGTCGGCCCAGTCGTCGTACACGTGGACACCGAGGACGGGTCCGAAGAATTCCCGCGTCATCACCTCGTGCGTCGGGTCGGAGCTCTCCAGGACGGTGGGCTGGACGAAGAAGCCCTCGCGGTCGTCGGCCGTGCCACCCGCCAGCACCGACAGCGCCGGGTCGGAGGCAGCCCCGCGTACGACGGCGGCCAGCCGGTCGAAGGCACGCCGGTCGATCACGGCCCCGCCGAAGTTCGACAGGTCGGTGACGTCACCGTAGGTGAGGGAACGGACCCGGTCGGCGAGGGAGTCGCGCAGGCCGGCCTCCCAGAGCGAGCGCGGCACGTAGGCCCGCGAGGCGGCGCTGCACTTCTGGCCCTGGTATTCGAAAGCGCCTCGTACCAGGGCGATCTCGAGCGCGGCGACGTCGGCCGAAGGGTGGGCGAGGACGAAGTCCTTGCCGCCGGTCTCACCCACCAGGCGGGGGTAGGTCCGGTAGCGGCTGATGTGGGTGCCAACCTGGTGCCACAGGTGCTGGAAGGTCGCGGTCGAGCCGGTGAAGTGGATGCCAGCGAGGTCAGGGTGCTCCAGCGCGACGGCCGACGAGGTGCCGAATCCGGTGACCAGGTTGAGGACGCCGGGCGGCAGCCCGGCCGCTTCGAGCAGGCGCATCGTGTGGTGGGCGGCGAGCTGCTGGGTCGGCGACGGCTTCCAGACGACGGTGTTGCCCATCAGCGCGGGGGCCAGTGGCAAGTTGCCCGCGATGGCGGTGAAGTTGAACGGGGTGATCGCGAGCACGAAGCCCTCGAGCGGGCGGTGGTCCATCCGGTTCCAGACGCCGGCACTGGACACCGGCTGCTCCGCCAGGACCCGCCGGCCGAAACTGACGTTGAAGCGCAGGAAGTCGATCAGCTCACAGGCGCTGTCGATCTCCGCCTGGAAGGCGGTCTTGCTCTGGCCCAGCATGGTCGCGCCGTTGAGGGTGTCCCGCCATGGCCCGGCAAGCAGGTCGGCGGCCTTGAGCAGGACGGCGGCCCGGTCGTCGTACGACGTCTCGCGCCACGCAGGTGCTGCCCGCAGTGCGGCGTCGACGGCTGCCTGCCACTGCTCAGGGCCGGCCTCGCCCGTCGTACCGAGCAGGGCGTGGTGCCGGTGGGGCTGGACCACCGCGATGGGCTCCCCGGACGCCTTCTGCTGAACCCCGTTGATCGTCGACGTCAGGTCCACCGGCTCGCTGGCGAGCTCCTTGAGCCGGGCCTCAAGGCAGGCCCGCTCGCTGCTGCCGGGAGCGTAGGAGCGGATCGGTTCGTTGACGGGCGTCGGGACCACAGTGGTGGCGTCGAGCACGGGGGTCAGCCTCTTCTCGGGTGCGGGCGGTACCGGTTCCTAGCCATGCTGCCACGGCGCATGGGCTCAGCTGAGCTCGAGGAGCGGCCCGATCTCCTGGGTGGCGTACCACTGCAGCTCATGCCCCTCGGCCTGCTCGAGCCGGAACGCCGCGTCCTGCGACCCGAGGTCGGCCTCGACCACCGCGTCCGCGGCCACCGTCACGTCCGCGAGCGCTGACGGGTCGTCGACGTGCACCGCCTGCACGAGTCGTAGGGCTACCGGGTCGGCGACCTTGACAGCTGCGCGGTCGACATGGCTGGCCCATGCAACGGCCACGTCGGGAACGTCGGCAACGATGACGACCCGCCGGCGCACCGCGTCGGGGTCGGCATCGAGCAGACGCACCGACGCCTTGGCTGCGAGGGTCAGGGCGACGTACTCGAGCTCCTCGAGGTCACCTTCGTCGTACCACTCCCGCAGGCTGGGGGTCACCGCGTAGGCCGGGAGCGGGGCCGCACCGACGGCGCCGGTGTCGAGCAGGGCTCGCAGCGCGGTCAGGGTGGAGGGAAGGTAAACGCGCACCTGACCAGAGTGTCAGGCCGTCGCCGCCAGCCCTTCGCGCAACGCCGCTGCCGAGGTCCGCAGTGAGGACTCCAGCACGTCGACGCGACGGCGTGGATCCATCATATTCGCGCCGATGATGGCCAGGTCGGCAGCCGTCGGGCCCAGGAAGTGGACCTTGGTTCCGGTTGCGGCGACCTTCTTGATCTCGCCCACGACCCGCTTGGTCGACAGCCGCCGGAACCGTCGCTCGATCCGGGCGGCCACGGCGTCGGGGGTGTCGTAGGACAGCGAGGTCATCGGGGACAGGACGACGACCTCATCCAGACGTAGCCGGGCCAGCAGGTCGACCGACGTCGGCGAGCAGACCCCGCCGTCGACGTAGGTGTGGTGGCCGATGCCCACCGGGGCGTACCAGCCGGGAATCGCGCAGGACGCCATCACCGCGTCCCGCAGCTGCGCCTCGGGAGCGCCCGGCCGACCGAAGACCGTCCGCCGTCCACTCTGGTAGCTCATCGCCACGACCCACGCGGCCGGGTGCGGCGACCAGCCACCCTCGGGCAGGAAGCCGTCGACCAGACGACCTACCGGCTCGATCGAGCCGCGGCCCTGTGGCATCGCGGCCGCGAGCGCACCCATGGGGGTGACCCTCCACGGCCGCAGAGCGGAGCGGACCAGACCGCTTGGCGAGCCGACGAAGGGCCACGGCAGCGGTGGAAAGGAACCCCCGCCGTCGGTGTCGGGGTCGTACTCGATCCGCGGGTCGGGCTTGCCCTGCTGGTGGTCGAGCAGCTCCTGCACGCCCACGCCGCAGGCCAGTCCCGCGACCAGCACCGACCCGGCGGAGGTGCCGATCAGCACCTCCGCCGTGCGGGGGTCCCAGCCCAGCTCGTCCTGCACGGCCGACAGCGCGCCGATCGTCCACGCCGCCCCGAGGACGCCGCCTGCACCCAGCACTAGGCCGCGCCTCATCGGGTCGTCCCGACGAGCTCGGCGAGGGACTCCTCGAGGCAGGAGGCCAGCACGTCGATGTCGGGCATTGCGTCCCGGTCGGCATTGAGGCCGTAGAAGACCCCGCCGTTGTAGGACGTGAGCCCGATGCTGACGGCCTGGTTCTTGGCCAGCGGCACGACCGGGTACATCGACAGCATGCGTGCCCCGGCGGCGTACAGGGGGAACTGGGGGCCGGGGACGTTGGTCACCACCAGGTTGAACAGCCGGCGGGTCATGACGGACGCCGTGCGCGCTCCCAGTGCGTGGATCGTCGGCGGCGCGAAGCCCGACAGCTGAACGAGCGCGTCCGCACCGACCGCCGCACCACTGTCCTTGTGCCCGCGCATCGCGAAGCTCACCTGGTGCAGCCGCATCACCGCCGACCCCTCACCGACCGGCAGGTCCACGAAGTAGGACGAGACGCGGTTGCCCAGCTCTCCCTTGTCGGTGTTGCCGCGGACGCTCACCGGGACCATCGCCCGGACCACCGTCGTGGGACTGATCTTCTCGCCGCGGGTCAGCAGCCAGGTCCGTAGCGCCCCGCTGACCGTGGCGAGGACCACGTCGTTGACGGTGCCGCCATGCGCCTTGCGGACGTGCTTGTAGTCATCGAGCGAGGTGTCTGCCATGGCGAACCTGCGCTGCTGGCCGATGGGCACGTTGAACGGCGTCTCGGGAGCCTGCCGAGCCATCAGCTTGGCCTGGGCGAGCACACCTCCCGCGACGGTCGCGACCTTCCCGGCGGTCGCCCGCGCGTCGACGACAGCAGTCCGGGCAGTGTCGAGCACAGCGGTCGGACGGGCCACCAGGTCGCTCGCGGCGCCGAACACCAGCCTCAGCGCACCCGGCGCAGGCCGCGGCCGCCAGTCGTCCTCGGGAACCTCCCTCGGCGTGGGCTCCAGGTCGAGGATCACGGTCGCGATATCGACCGCAGACACCCCGTCCACCATCGCGTGGTGGGTCTTGGTGATGATCGCGCTGCGCTCGCCGCCATCTGGCCCCGCCTCGAGGCCCTCCACCAGGTAGATCTCCCACAGCGGCCGGTTGCGGTCGAGTTGGCGGCTTTGCAGCCGGCCGACGAGCTCCTTGAGCTGCTCGCGGTTGCCCGGCTTGGGCAGCGCCGACCGGCGCACGTGGTAGGTGACGTCGAAGTCGCTGTCGTCGACCCACACCGGGTTGGCGAGCCGGCCCGGCACCGTCTTGACCTTCTGCCGGTAGCGCGGCACCAGACCGATCCGCTGCGTGATCAGCTCGACCAGCCGGTCGTAGTCGAAGCCGCCCGCGGGCGGCTCGAAGACGCAGACCCCGCCGACGTGCATGGCGGTGGTGGGCGTCTCCAGGTAGAGAAAGGAGACGTCCAGGGGGCTGAGCCGGTCGGTCACGTGCGCTCCTTCACCACCGTGCACGGATGCGCGTGCATCGAAACACACGCAGGGTCAGCCCGCGTCAGGCACCTGCTTCGGCGTCATCCTTTCCCGAGCAGGGCTCAACACACCACCGGCGACGGGGCGGGGACGACGGGACTGGCGCCGGCAGGCCGGCCGGTTGCCGGTTTCGCGGCCGCCGCGGCCTCCGCCGGCGTCGCGAGTCTGCGGAAGGCGCTGCCCAGCACGACCCGCACCGTCCCCGGGGCGGCCTTGGGGTCACCGACCAGCCGCGAGCCCAGGACCCAGTGGCTGACGAGGGTTCCGGCAAACGTCCCTCCCTTTCCGAAGGTGACGGTCGAGGCGCCGCTGAGGGCAGCCGGGGCGTTGCCCTGGCCCGTGACGACGAAACCAGCCGCCGCGAGTTGGTCGGCCACCGTCTTGGCCAGCCCGTTGCGGGGGGTGCCGTTGAGCAGCATCAGGCGCACCTGCTTCGGCGCCGGGAGGGCCAGGGCCTTGGCGGGGGTGTTGGCGGGGGTGTTGGCGGGGGTCTTGGCCGGTGCAGCCGACGTCGGGCAGGTCCTCGGCGTGGTCGCGAGCCGCTGGGGAACCTTGCTGTCGTCACGCTGCAACAGGTAGGCGCCACCGCTCGTGGCCGCCAGCAGCAGCACGGCGAGCGTGTAGCGCAGGCCGCGGCGCCGCCGGCGCCGCCCGTAGCTGCCGCCA
>JAYUBO010000160.1:0-3447 GCA_043740815.1 Frankiales bacterium
GCTTGGCGAAGACCCTCGTCACGTCCAACCCCGTCGAGTCGATGATCAGCATCGCCCGCACCACGAACCGCAACGTGACCCGCTGGCGCGACGGGCACACGGTGCTGCGCTGGACCGCCGCCGGGATGCTCAACACCGAACGGTCCTTCCGCAGGATCAAGGGCTACACGCAGATGCCCCAGCTCGTCGCCGCACTGCGCCACCACGCTCACCCAGCCACCACGGCCAAGACACCCGAAAATGTCGGAGCCGCCGCGTAAGACTCAACCCGGATCGCCACCCAAGTTCCACGGCGATCGGGACATCCTCGAGCACGCCTGGGGCATCGATAGGGACACGAATAGGGGCACAGGCACCAAAAAACCCGCCGGTCATAGCCTCTGACCTGCGGGTTTAGGTGTGGGCGATACTGGACTCGAACCAGTGACCTCTCGCGTGTGAGGCGAGCGCTCTAACCAACTGAGCTAATCGCCCGAGTGGGCGGGGGGTGACACCCGGACAGCGGGAAACACTAGCGCACCCACTCCCTCATGCCAGGAGGTCCTTGGCGCGGTCGACGGCCTCACCGACGAGTCCGTGCTTGGACGCCAGGACCGCTCCGGCGACCGCGAGCACGAGACCTCCGACAGTCACGACACCGGTACGCCACGGGTGCGCTTTCGCCTGAGCCCAGGCCACCCGGGCAGGCCCCTTGGCGCGCTCCAGGAGCGCTTGAGCGAAGGCGAACTCCAGCGACCAGATGGCCAGACCGACGAGGACCGGCGGGATCGTCAGTGGCCCCGGCAGCACGATCGCTGCGGCGCCGAGGACGATAAAGGCGGCTCCCAGAACAAAGACGGTCACCCGCACGAGCAGGTCTCCTCCGGGGAGCACGCGGATCTTGTCGCGCAGGTGAAAAGGCGTCACCTCAGCATCATGACCCGAACCACGCCCGACGAACCCGGCCGGCCTAGGCCTCGCCGGTGACGAGAGCCGGCTGGGTCGACAACGACGGCGCCTTACGGCCAGCCTCGTGGGTGACCATGAACGTCTTGATTCCGGCCTTATCCGCGACGTGCAGGTTGTTGACCAGCGTCAGCCCGGTGGTCGGGACATCGAAAGAGCCGACGGGCCGCACGTCGCCGTACCGACTCCGCTCCCACAGGACGTAGATGCTGTTGTGGTCGTTGACGGGCAGGCCCTGCAGGACGAGCGAGACCGAGTCGCCGTTGACGACGACGACGCCTTTTTGCCCGGAGGCTCCGGTCAGGTCGATCTTGCGGGAGCCGTCGACCAGCAGGCTCGCGACGGTCTGCTGGAGCTTCGCGGCGTTGGTGGTCACGTCCCGGTTGTGGGACTTGAGATTCTCGTTGGCAAGGACGAGCGCAACGACCATCACCACGGACGCGGCCGCACCCAGGACGGCCGTTGACCAGCGCACCGTTCGCGTCTGTCGCCGAGAGCGGACCTCATCCAGCGACACCGGCGCGGGCGCCGGAAAGCTGCCAGAGCGCCCGGACTCCGCCACCCCCGCCCGGATGCCCTCGAGGACCGATAGCGGTGGCGCCTCGGAGGCGACGCCGTAGGCCAAGTGCGCAAGGGTGTCGGAGTGTTCGGCGAGTGCCCGGCCGCACGCGGCGCAGCCGGGTAGGTGAGCCAGGAAGACCAGCTCGTCCTCGGGCTCGAGCGCAGACAGGGCATGCCCCACAGCGAGCTGCTCGTAGAGCTCGTGGGAGGTTTCGCGGGCGGTCACAGCGCTACCTTCGGCTCGTCGGAGTAAGGGTCATCGTCGGGGGCGGTGTCGTGCAGGCCCTCGAGGCCGCCTTTGAGACGACGCATCCCAGCCAGCATCCTGGTCTTCACGGTGCCGAGCGGGGTGTTGGTCAGGCCGGCGATCTCGCGCTGGGTGTAGCCGCCGAAGTACGCCAGTGTGAGCGCTTCCTTCTGCGGGTCGGGCAGCGTCTTCAAAGCTTCGCGGACGCGCTCGCGGCGCAGCGTGGACCACACCTCGTCGTGGACCTTGGGCCCATCGACCTCGCGTTCCTCCAGCATCTCCGCCGTCGTACGGCGCTTGCGGAGGTTCTCCTCGCGGCGGACCGCGTCGACAGCCTTATGGTGCGTCATAGACAACAGCCAGGTGGGAAAGCCCCCGCGGGTGGCGTCAAAACGGTGCGCGTCCCGCCACACGGTCAGGAAAACTTCCTGGACGACGTCCTGCGCGAACTGCTCGTCAGCCAGGATCCGGCGCGCCAGGCCGTAGCAGGCGCCGCCGTAGCGGGCGTAGAGCGCCTCAAGAGCTCCCCCGTCGCCCTCGGTGACGCGGGCAACCAAGGCGCGGTCATCGAGCCCGTCGTACGGCGTGGCCCTGGCGTTGGGGTCAGCTACATGGCGCGACTGGCCGGCGCGGGCCTTGGGGGTCGTCACGGCTGTCCTCACACACTGCGTTCGCAGCGGCGGGCTGCGCGGATTGGACGGACATCCGCGACTGGCCTGGCAGGACAGAGCGGGCGGTTCCACGATACCCGGGCGTGCTCCTACGGCACGCCGTGAGCGTCCGCTCTGGGCCGTCCGGGTGAAGTCTGGGTCGTCGCGGGGTTCGCGAGCCTCTCTAGGGGGGATCCTGTGTCCGTGAGGGATCCTTCACCCCTCGAGGAGGTCACACATGACGCCCCGCCCGGTCACGCTCAGCACCGAGGTGCAGCTGTCCCTCGTCGTGCCGGGCGCGATCACCCTGCCCGTGCGTGCCCGGTTGAAGTACGACGTCTACGACCCGTATGCACTGACGGTGGCCTTCCACACCGGTGGCGCTGACACCTCCGACACCGTCGAGTGGACCTTCGCCCGACAGTTGCTGATGGACGGCGTGACGGCCCCTGCCGGTCAGGGCGACGTCCGGGTCTGGCCGACGACGACCGGGGGCGAGGGCATCGTGTGTTTGTCGCTGTGTTCCCCCTCCGGCAAGGCGCTGTTCGAAGTGCTCATCGCGGACCTGGTCGACTTCCTCGCGATGACTTACACCGCCGTACCCACCGGCACTGAGAGCGAGTACGTCGACGTCGATGGTGAGCTCGCGCTGCTGCTCGCGACCGAGCCCGGGGCCTGAAGGTTCTGCTAGTCTCCATACTCGTTGTCGGGCGGTCGCAGGTGACAGCCAGATGCAGGCGAACGTGGCTCAGTTGGTAGAGCACAACCTTGCCAAGGTTGGGGTCGCGGGTTCGAATCCCGTCGTTCGCTCGAAGGCCTCAGGGCTGGTTCTTGAGGTCGCGCCTCCCGGCCGGGTGGCCGAGTGGCTTAGGCAAGGGACTGCAAATCCCTGTACGCGGGTTCGATTCCCGCCCCGGCCTCTCACGGGTTTGGGCTTCCCAAGCACGCACAACTTCACAGGCACGGGCGATTGGCGCAGTCTGGTAGCGCGCTTCCCTGACACGGAAGAGGTCACAGGTTCAAGTCCTGTATCGCCCACACAAA
>JAYUBO010000161.1:0-4370 GCA_043740815.1 Frankiales bacterium
GCGGCTGAGAAGAAGGTGCGGCTGGCCGACGAGGCCCGTGGGATCTCTCGCGTCAACCTCCGGCAGGCCGACCCGCTCGGTGCCCTCGGCCGTACCGTCCGGCGCCTGCGGTCCAAGCCGAACTCCGACGGCCTGCTCGAGGCGGTGCTGGTCGGCAAGGGGCACAAGGCGGTCTGGCCCTGGGGCCTGGGCTTCGACGTCGCCCTGGGGGCAGGCGCGCTGTGGGTCACCGCCCGCCGGCTGCGCACCCCGTCGCGTGTCCTGCCCCGAGGCCAACGCGTCGCCTAGCTGCACTGACCCCGGACGTCCTAGAAGTTGAGCGTGGGTCCCCCTGAGTTGCTAGGACCTCCGCCGGGGCATTCGAGGAGCGGCATCAGCCGAGGGCACCGTTGGGCAGGTACGTCGGGACCGGGGGCTGTCCCCGAAAGCACAAGGTGGCGTCCCAGCCCAGAGCCAGGTGCGCCTCTAGGCACACGTCGATCCCCCACTGCTGGTCGGCCGCCAGCCAGTCGACCTCCGCCGTCTCGCCCGCCTCAGCGATCGCGGTCCACAGCAGCCGACGCGCGGCACCCTCGTTGGTCGCACCGAGCCACGCGAGCACCCCGTCGCGGAGTACCACGAAGCCCTCTCCGTCGACCAGGTGCAGCTGCATCGGACCGCCAGCCAGGAACTCCAGGTCCTGCGTCAGACCTGCTCCGCGGCAGGAACGGACGATCTCGTCGAGCTGTTCGCCATCGCGGGCGAAGTCACCCGGACGGACCCCCTCGACCTTGGGCAGCAGCGCCCGATCGACCGGGCCCTTCGCGACAAAGCTCGGGTGCAGCGAGAACCCGGCCCGCTGGTAGCGGCGAAGAGCTGCGGGATCGGCCGTGGCGAGGATCCACGACCGCTGCGTTGCCGTCCTCAGCGCCGCGTCCAGTAGCTCCTTTCCCAGGCCCCTGCCCTGATAGCTCGGGTCGACCATGAGCAGGCTGAGGAACCACATGCCCTCCCGCACCAGTGCCATCGAGCATCCAGTGACCCGGCCCTGCGACTCGGTCACCCAGGCGCTGGCGGGGTCTGTTCGTTGCAGGTGCGCGATCCTGGCCTCCCCCCGCTGACGAACCAGGGGGGTCAGCTCAGGATCGGTTTCGCCACACCTGGCGTTGAGGTCGCTCATCGCCGCCCACTGGACGTCGCGGGCCTGGGGTACGTCGGCGGGGAGCAGTGGTCGTGGGCTCACCGGTCCACCCTCTCGCACGCGGGCCACCAGGGTGAACCACACGACACGCCCTGGGGTGCCGCCTGCACACTTCGCTCCGGGCCCAGGCCCTCAGAGGTTGACCGAGCGCCTGCCCTCGAAGGCCCGTCCGAGGGTGACCTCGTCGGCGTACTCCAGGTCGCCGCCGACCGGCAGACCGGAGGCGAGCCTGGTGACGTTGAGCCCCATCGGCTGGACCAGCCGCGCGAGATAGGACGCGGTCGCCTCACCTTCGAGGTTGGGGTCGGTGGCGAGGATGAGCTCCAGGACGGTCCCGTCGGCCAGCCGGATCATGAGCTCGCGGATGCGCAGGTCGTCCGGGCCGATCCCCTCGATCGGCGAGATCGCACCGCCCAGGACGTGGTAGCGGCCGCGGAACTCGCGGGTCTTCTCGATCGCGACGACATCCTTGCTCTCCTCGACGACGCAGATGACCGAGAGGTCGCGTCGTGGGTCGCGACACACGCGGCACTCGTCCTGCTCGCTGACGTTGCCGCAGATCCGGCAGAACCTGACCTTGTCCTTGACCTCGGTGAGGGCGAGCACGAGCCGCTTGACGTCCGCCGGATCGGCCGACAGCAGGTGGAACGCGATCCGCTGGGCGCTCTTGGGACCGACACCGGGCAGGCGCCCCAGCTCGTCGATGAGGTCCTGGACCACACCCTCATACATCCCGGCCTCCCGGGCCTGCCACGGCTGACGGCACCTAGAGGCCGCCGAGCAGGCCTTGGGCACCGCCGGCGACGGGACTCATCGCGGCCTCACCGAGCTCGGCGGCCTGCCGCTGGCCGTCGCGCAGTGCGGCAAGCACCAGGTCCTCGAGGCTCTCGACATCGTCCGGGTCGACCGCCTTGGCGTCGATCTTCACTCCGAGCACCTCGCCGGAGCCGCTGACCGTCGCGGTCACGAGCCCCCCGCCGGCTGTACCGGTGACCTCGGTCGTGGCGAGCTTCTGCTGCGCCTCCTGCATCTGCGCCTGCATCTTCTGCGCCTGCTTCATCAGCTGCTGGATGTTGGGCTGTCCACCGCCCATGGGGCGCCCCTGCTTGGCCACGGTGTTCTCCTTCGTTGTCCACAACTCTAGGGGTCCAGCCGGCTACTCGACGGTCCCGACGACCGTTCCTCCGAGCTGGTCCTTCAGCAGCTCCAGCGCGGCGTCCTCTGGGCTCGCGACGCGCTCCGGCCGCGGCGCGTCAGGGTCCTCGGGCTCGATCTCGTCGCCGGGGGCGAACCCCTCATACGACGGGCTCTGCGCCCGCCCACGTTCGGGCTCCGTCCCCAGGGGGGCCACCGGCTGCTCGTACCGGGGGGGCGGGCCCTGGCCGGTTGCCAGCTGACCCTGAGGAGACCCACCCGGGCCTTCGGCGGCGGCGCCCGAGATGACGCTGGCGATCTCGAAGCGCCGTCCCAGCACTTTCTCGAGGGCGTCGTTGAGGAAGTCAGTGTTGGCACCGGCGGAGAAGTTCTTCTGGTTGCCGACCCTGGTGAACGCAAGGGTCAGCGTCGTCGCGTCCACCGACTGGACCCGAGCGTCCATGAGGACGACCCACGCGGTCCGCTTGAGGTCTTTCACCGCCTCCATGACGGCTGCCCACACCGACCGCACGGCCTGCGCGTCCAACCCACCCGGTGCGGGCTCGGGCTCCGGAGCGGGACTGGCCGAGGTCGCCAGGCGATCGGCAGGCTGATCAGCGGCAGGCTGACCGGCGGCGCCCGCAAAGCCAGCTCCGACATCCGGACCACCGCCCGGCACGGCTGCGGTCGGCCAGACCGATTCCGACGCAGGCGACGCAGGCGTCTCAGCCGACGCACCCGACGCCGACGCAGGGCGCGGCCGAACCGTCGCAGGGTGCGGCGCGTCGGTCGGCGCGGGGGCGGTCACAGGTGCAGCCACGGGATCAGTCGGGGGAGCGGCTGGCCGCTCGACCCGAGCAGCAGCCGGCCCAGCAGCAGCAGCAGCCGTCCGGACCGGTGCGGCAGCAGACGGGGCGCCACCGATGTCGAGACGGCGTTCGAGCCGCTCGAGTCGGGTCATCATCGAGGCGTCGTCAGAGGAGGCCGTCGGGAGCAGCACCCGGGCGCAGAGCAGCTCCAGCAGGAGCCGCGGAGACGTCGTACCGCGCATCTCGGTGAGCCCGGCGTGGAACAGGTCTGCCGCGCGGGACAGCCCGGCGGTACCGAGGGCTGTCGACTGCCGAGCCATGAGGGCAAGCTGCTCCGGGGGGCAGTCGAGCAGGCCCTTCTCCCCCGCCTCGGGGACGGCGTCGAGCACGACCAGGTCACGCAGGCGCTCAAGGACGTCGGCGGCGAACCGGCGCGGGTCGTGACCGTTTTCCATGACGCGGTCGACGGTGGCGAACACCGCCGCGCCGTCGCGGGCCGCGAACGCGTCGACGACATCGTCGAGCAGGGTGTCGGGGGTGACCCCGAGCAGGGCAGCGGCGGCTTCGCGGGTGACGCCCTCGGCACCTGCGGAGGCCAGGACCTGGTCCAGGATCGACAGGCCGTCACGGGCCGAGCCGGCGGCCGCGCGGACGACCAGCGGCAGCACGGTCGGGTCGACGTAGATGCCCTCGGAGGCGACGACGCCCGCCAGTAGGTCGGTCAGCTCACGGCGGGGCATCAGCCGGAACGGGTAGTGGTGGGTGCGCGAGCGGATGGTGGACAGGACTTTTTCCGGCTCGGTGGTGGCGAACACGAAGCGAAGAAAGTCCGGCGGCTCCTCGACCAACTTCAGCAGGGCGTTGAAGCCCTCCCGGGAGACCATGTGCGCCTCGTCGATGATGTAGATCTTGAACTGGCTCGAGACCGGCGCGTAGAACGCCCGCTCGCGCAGGTCGCGAGCATCATCGACGCCACCGTGCGAGGCCGCGTCGATCTCCACGACGTCAAGCGACCCAGGTCCCATCGGCGCGAGCGCAATGCAGCTGTCGCACACGCCACACGGGTCCGGGGTGGGACCGTTGACGCAGTTGAGCGAACGGGCAAGGATCCGCGCGCTGGAGGTCTTGCCGCAGCCGCGCGGCCCGCTGAACAGGTAGGCGTGGTGCACGCGCCCGTTGCGCAGCGCCTGTTGCAGGGGACCGGTGACGTGGTCCTGGCCCTTGACCTCGGAGAAGCTGCCTGGCCG
>JAYUBO010000162.1:0-10537 GCA_043740815.1 Frankiales bacterium
GCCGTCGCAGACCGCGGCGACGTGCCCTAAACCGAGGGCAAGCTCACCCGCCCACAGCGGGAGCAGGACCGAGCCGTCGACGGTGATCTCGCCGAGCACGTCGGCGATCCCGGCGAGGGCGTCGCGTCGCTGCGCCACCGAACCGCGGGCCAGCCGCGTCAGGACGGCGGCCCGGTCCAGGTCGGGCACGACCTCGGAGGCGGTGAGCATCTGCACCTGCGGGTCGTCCGAGCCGCCGGACAGCCACACCCCCAGCGTGTACGGAGCTGTCGGCAGGTCCACCTCGGGCAGGTCCAGGGCCTGGGCGGTCGGCACGGTGTGGCCGACCTGGACGGTGGTGGCCAGCTCGGCCGTCGTACGGATGGAGCGGCCGCCGGCTAGGGCGTCGGTCAGCCACTGGTGCTCGGCGTCAGCCACCAGGACGGTGCCGTCGCTGAAGGTGACGGCGAAGCAGGGCCGGGCGAGCAGGACCTCGGTGGCCGCCACCACTGTGGTCGGGTGGCCGTCACCACCGAGCAGCTGGTCACCCACAGCGACGGCGCCCATCGTGGTCCAGCCCGCCGGTGTGGGCAGCGGGGTGTCGAGGGCGAGGGCCTTGCCCAGCCCGGGACGGCCGGCGATGACGATGAGCTGGCCCGGGTGCAGGCCGTTGGTGAGAGAGTCGAGGTCGACGAAACCGGTCGGGACACCGGACATCAGGCCGGCCCGACCGCCGATCGCCTCGAGCTCGTCCATGGTGGGCTGCATCAGCTCTTCGAGCAGCGTGTAGTCCTCAGAGGTACGCCGCTCGGTGACGTCGTAGATCGTCTGCTGGGCCCGGTCGACGATGTCGTCGACCTCCTGACCCTCCGCGGAGTAGCCGAGCTGGACGATCCGGGTGCCGGCGTCGACCAGGCGCCGCAGGATGGCGAGCTCAGCGACGATCTTGGCGTAGTAGCCCGCGTTGGCTGCGGTCGGCACGGTCGACACGAGCGTGTGGAGGTAGGGCATCCCACCGATCCGCCCGGCGTCGCCGTTCTTGGTCAGCTCCGCACCGACGGTGATCGCGTCGGCCGGCTCGCCCTTGCCGTAGAGCTCGATGATGACGTCGAAGATGATCTGGTGCGCCGGCCGGTAGAAGTCACCGGACCGGACGGTCTCGATCACATCGGCGATCGCGTCCTTGTTGAGCAACATCCCGCCCAGCACGGACTGCTCAGCAGCGTTGTCCTGGGGCGGGGTCCGCTCGAACTGCGGTGGCTCCTGTCGCTGGGTCTGCGGCGCTGGCCTGCTCAGCTCGACGACCCGCTCGCTCACCGCGTCTGCTCCCCGCCCGGTCCTGACCTTCTGGCGGCCGGTTGGCCGACCCAGATCCCTTGTCCCGCCGCCTTTCTAGCGGCCCGACAGTCCGACGTCGGCACGTCCCGGGAGTGTCGCCGTGGGTGGCTGTGGACTGACCTGGGGAAGGGGTGGGGACGCAGCGGCGAGCCGCTGTGGACAACCGGTGAGGTGCTGGGGAGGGCGAACCGAGATCGTCGTGTCGTCTGGCCCGGCTCGTGCTCACACCCTTGTCCGCCACCTGTGGACAAAGAAAACCGAGCGGTCGCGCCGCTCACCCCGCCTCCGGAAGCCGGCCGGCGGAGGCGACGCTGTCCGCAGTGACGCGCGGGCCGTCGGTCACGCTGGCTGCGAGCATCGCGACGCAGGCGCTGCAGAGCCGGACCTCACGGGTGACGAAGTAGTCGCTCTCTGCCTCGCAGAGGGCACAGCAGGGGCGGATCCGACGGGTCGGCGGCTTCGGGGCCCGCTTGACCGTCCCGAGGTCGGCGCGGATCTGCTGGATCCACCGCTGCCGGCTCTGCTCGGTGGCCGGCTGCTCGAAGGTCGCGCTGCTTCGGGCGTGGTCGCGCTGCGCCTTCTGCTCGCGCCAGCGGGCGTCGGGGGGGACCTGCGGCAGGAAGCCACGCAGCAGCGCCCCGACCTCGGCGACCGGGTCGCGCCCCGCCGGCAGAGCGCCGATCCGGGCGCTGAGCTGCCCGGAGCGCCAGCCCTTGTCGAGCAGCTGCAGGACGAGGTCCCCCACCTCGGGGGAGTGCAGATCGGCGGCCAGGCCAGCCGGGAGGTCGCCGAAGACGGCGGCATGGGTCGCGGCGTCGAGCGGCTGCAGGGGGAGGTCGAAGAGCTCCATGAGTCAAGGTCACCACGGACCACCGACAGTTTCCTGGGCTGTCCACACCTGCCTTAGTTGTCCACAACTGCCTACCCATGCGCGCACGCACCGTCGACCGACGTACGTTGCGATCATGCGTGCGATCCAGATCAGCAGTCTCGACGGGCCCAACGCGGTCGAGCTCACCGACGTCCCCGAGCCGGACGCGAGCGGCAAGGTGCTGCTCGACGTTCACGTCGCGGGCGTCAACTTCCCCGACGTGCTGATGACCCGCGGTGCCTACCAGATGAAGCCGGAGCTGCCGTTCGTGCCCGGCTCGGAGGTCGCGGGCACCGTCGTCAGCGGCCCAGGCTTCGCCCCCGGCACCCGCGTGGCCGGCTTCACCGTCCTCGGTGGGTATGCCGAAAGGGCCGTCGCCGACCCGGCCCTGCTGTTCGCGCTGCCCGACCGGGTGTCCTTCGGAGCCGGCGCAGCGCTTCTCATGAACTACCTCACCGTCGACTTCGCCCTCGTCCGAAGGGCGCACCTGCAGCCTGGCGAGACCGTCCTGGTGCAGGGCGCAGCCGGCGGGATCGGGGTCGCGACCATCCAGCTCGCCAAGGTCATGGGTGCCCGCGTGATCGCGGTGGTGTCCACCGATGAGAAGGCCGAGATCGCCCGGGTGGCCGGTGCGGATGAGGTGCTGAGGGCGGACAGCTTCGTGGCGGAGGCCAAGGGCCGCGTCGACGTCGTGATGGACCCGGTGGGGGGTGACCGTTTCACCGACAGCGTGCGCTGCCTCAAGCCCGAGGGCCGGCTGCTGGTCGTCGGCTTCACCGCCGGCGCGATTCCCGAGGTGAAGGTCAACCGGCTGCTGCTCAACAACGTCAGCGTCGTCGGTGTCGGTTGGGGGGCGTTCTGGATGCGCGACCCGGCATACCTGCAGGAGCAGTGGGCGCGGCTGCTGCCCTACCTCGAGGACGGGCGTCTCGAGCCGCTCCTGGGCAACGGCTACCCGCTGGAGCGCGCTGCGGAGGCCCTGCTCGAGCTCGACGAGCGACGGGCCCTGGCAAAGGTTCTGCTTACCCTCAGGTGATCCAAGCCAAGACAGCAGGATGGCCCAGTCCCGTCCCGCAAAGGACAGGTGCCGGGCCATCCGGACGAGCAGCCCTAGCCCGCGACGACCGCCACGGACAGGTTGACCTCGACGTCGCCGTGCACCTTGACGGTGACGGTGTGCGAGCCGACGTTCTTGATCGCGTGCTTGATGACAATGGAGCGCTTGTCGAGCTTGGGGCCGCCGGCCTTGGTGATCGCCGCGGCAATGTCCGCCGTGGTCACCGAGCCGAACAGCTTGCCGTTGTCACCGGCGTGCGCGGGCAGTGAGAGCGTGAGCCCCTGGAGGGCCTGCTTGATCTCGTTGGCATGCGCCACGTCCCGGACGACTCGGGCAGCGCGGACGCGACGGATGTTCGCGACCTGCTTCTCGGCTCCGCGGGTGGCCGCGATCGCCAGACCCTGCGGGACGAGGTAGTTGCGGCCGTAGCCGTCCTTGACCTCGACGGAGTCGCCAGGCGCTCCGAGGTTGGGCACGTCGTGCGTGAGGATCAGCTTCATCTCAGCGCGCCATGGAGGTGTAGGGCAGCAGGGCCATCTCGCGGCTGTTCTTCACAGCCACGGCGACGTCGCGCTGGTGCTGGCTGCAGTTGCCGCTGACGCGACGGGCGCGGATCTTCCCGCGGTCCGAGATGTACTTGCGCAGCAGACCAGTGTCCTTGTAGTCGACATAGGTCACCTTGTCCTTGCAGAACTGGCAGACCTTCTTCTTCGGCTTCCTCGGAGGAGGCTTCGCCATGTCAGTTTCCTTAGCTCAGAGTGTGGTTAGAAGGGAGGTTCGTCGGACCAGCCGCCGCCACCGCCGGAGGCCGCTGGGGCCGAGGTGGCCCAGGGGTCGCCCGCGGGTGCGCCGCCGCCCGAGGTGGCACCGCCGTTGGAGCCGCCGAAGCCGCCCCCTCCGCCGCCACTGCGCTGAGTCCGGTTGACCTTCGCAGTGGCCCATTTCAGGGAGGGACCAACCTCGTCCACGTCAAGCTCGTACACCGTGCGCTTCTCGCCCTCTTTGGTGTCGAACGAACGCTGCTTCAAGCGGCCCTGCACGATCACGGCCATCCCCTTCTGCAGGGACTCCGCGACGTTCTCGGCAGCCTGTCGCCAGATGGAGCAGCGCAGGAACAGCGCTTCTCCGTCCTTCCACTCGTTCGTGTTCTTGTCAAAGCTGCGGGGCGTCGAGGCGACGGTGAAATTCGCCACGGCAGCGCCGCTGGGGGTGAAGCGCAGCTCGGGGTCGCCGGTGAGGTTGCCGACCACGGTGATGACGGTGTCGCCTGCCACGTGTTGCTCCAATGTCAGTGCCCGCTGGTGCGGGACGGTCCTTCCCCGGTCAGGGGAACGGTGGGTGTCGGTGCGTGCGGTCGTTGAGCGCACTTCTTTGCGATGGGGAAGGACCAAAGTGCCGTCTGCGCGCCGACGGCCTAGCGAAGCTCGGGGCGCAGAACCTTGGTCCGCAGGACAGCCTCGTTGAGGTTGAGCTGGCGGTCCAGCTCCTTCATCGTGGCCGGCTCCGCCTTGAGATCGACGACGGCGTAGATGCCCTCGGCCTTCTTGTCGATCTCGAACGAAAGGCGTCGCCGTCCCCAGATGTCGACCTTCTCCACCGTGCCCCCGCCGGTGCGGATGACGTTGAGGAACGTGTCGAGCGACGGAGCGATCGTCCGCTCCTCGAGGTCGGGGTCGAGGATGACCATGAGCTCGTAGTGACGCAAGTGACCCACCTCCTCCTGTGGACTTATCGGCCACGGACGTTCCGTGGCAGGAGGGTTGTTCGCGTCAGCAAACTCACACCACGCTACCAGCGCGGCGTGTCAGTCCCACCCGTCACCCGGATCTGTGGACAGTGCCCCGGACTGGTCTGCCGGGGACCCAGCCGAGCGCGGACGATGAGACCTGGCTGCCGGCTGCGCCAGGAGGTAACGGCCAAGGACCGACACGACACCCACGATGGCCACCACCGCGAGCAGCACGGGCAGCCCGTAGCGGTGCGTCGAGTCCTGCGTGAGGCGCCCTTGCGCGTACGCCTGGACGGCGCCCGGGCCGCTCGGGCCTGGGTCGGCTGCGGGCGCCGCCGTGACCCTGACCGCCGCGGTGTACGCCCTGACGAGCAGCAACGAGGTGTCGGTGTAGGTGAACGTCCCGGCCGTCCTCAGCGGGTACGACACGGAGTTTCCGGCCGGGACCGTGACGCTGAGCTGCCAGTTGGTGCTGCTGGCCCTGACGACGTGGCCGAGCTTGTCGCTGTTGCGAAAGACCAGGCTGTCGCCGGCCGTCGCCGTGGCCGCAGTCGGCGAGGGGGCGCCGCTGCTGAGGGTGACGCTCACGGCTGCGGCTAACGCCGGACGGGCCAGCACCAGCCCGGTCAGTCCGACGAGCACCACCATCAAGGCCACCCTCACGACCACCCTCACGACCACCCTCACGACCAGCACCGTCGGCCAGGCGCGCGAGGCGCGCACGCTCCGGGTGGGTGCTGGGAAGGTCACCCGGTGATCGTGCCACCCCTGCTAAGAGGCCTTTGTCGAACGGGTAGCGGGACGGCCCGGGGGCCAGACGGTCCTACCGTGGTTGTCATGCTTATTGGTGCGCACGTGGACAACGCTGACCCTGCGACGCAGGCCAAGGAGCGAAACGCGGATGTCGTCCAGCTGTTCCTAGGGGACCCACAGAGCTGGAAGGCCCCGACCGTGACAGCGGTGGAGACGGGCGGGGTGCCGTTCTTCGTGCACTCGCCGTACGTCATCAATGTGGCCAGCACCAACAACAAGATCCGCATCCCGTCCCGCAAGATCCTGGACCAGCACACGCAGGCCGCCGCGACACTGGGTGCCCAGGGATTGGTCGTTCACGGCGGCCACGTCGCCAAGGGTGAAGACCCGGCCGTCGGGATCGACAACTGGGTCAAGGCGCTCGAGCGGATGGAGCTGCCGCTGCCGGTGCTGCTGGAGAACACCGCAGGCGGCGACCACGCGATGGCCCGCCGGTTCGACTCGCTCGCTCGGCTGTGGGACGCGATCGGACACCACGACAATGTCGGCTTCTGCCTGGACACCTGCCACGCGCACGCCGGGGGCGAAACCCTGGTCGACGTCGTCGAGCGGGTCGTGGCCCTCACCGGCCGGATCGACCTCGTGCACTGCAACGACTCCCGCGACGCCTTCGGCTCCGGCGCCGACCGGCACGCCAACATGGGGGAGGGTCAGATCGACACCGAGGTGCTGGTCGCCGTCGTGCGGGCCGCCGGCTGCCCTGTGGTGGTGGAGACGCCCCGCGACGGCCAGGCCGCCGACATCGCCCTGCTCAAGTCGAGGCTGAGTGCCTGAGGCTCACACCAGGGCAGCTGTATGACGGTCGGGCGCCCCGTCGAGGACCCCACCCGCCGGGTCGTCGACGCCGTCGGCACGGACCACGTCGAGCTCGGGCCGCACGATGTCGCGGACCACGAAAGCGGCGTACAGGACGATCAGCAGGTCACGGAGCAGGATCGCCGCGAAAAACCAGCCGATCACGATTCCCTGGCCGGGCTTGTCGTTGCCGACGAAGAAGTAGAAGCGGGCGAGCAGTACGAGGGCCTCGGCGGCCTGCCATGCGAGGAAGGGCCGCCACCGTGGGCGGGCCAGCACGGCGAGCGGGACGAGCCACAGGACGTACTGCGGACTGTCGACCTTGTTGACGAGCAGGAAGCCCGCGATCGTCAGGAACAGCAGCTGCGGCACCCGCGGTCGACGCTTCGCGAGCAGCGTGAGCGCCGCGAGGCCCACCATGACGAGGATCTCCAGCACCGCCACCCACAGGTTGAGGTGCGCTGGTGGGGTCGTGTTGTCGCTGACCCAGCCGGCGACCGCGTTGCGCAGGCTCTTCAGGCGTCCGTGGTCGGTGCGCAGATGCTGCACCTGCAGAGAGAGGGAGTCCCAGTCGGCGCCGCGAGTCTGGTTGAGGTCGAAGAACCGGTAGACCGCATTGGTGGCCTGCTCCTGGGTTGTGCCGAGAGCCGGCTTGGACGGGCACCTGCCGGTGACGTACCGGCTGCTCTGGGCCGCTGTCTGGGTGATCTTGCACGTCTGCGGGAGCAGCGCCGACAGGCCGTCGGTGCCCACCCGCTCGACCGGCGAGGCGAGCACCTTGACCTGCCCGCCGGCGGTGTCCGCGAACGAAGGAGCCGTCAGGTAGACCGGAAGGGTGAGGCCGACCGCGACGAGGGCCGTTGTCGCTGCTAACGCTCGCCAGGCCCTGAGCTTGCGCGCCCGCACGCACAGCGCCAGCAGGGGCAGCAGGAACAGCACCGGGTAGAGCTTGGTCGCGGTCGCGAGCCCGAGCAGGACGCCAGCAGTCAGCGGGTTCCGGCGCGACCAGGCAACCAGGGCCAGCCCGGCGAAGGCCATCGCCACGAGGTCCCAGTTGGTTGTCGCATGCAGCAGCAGCGCCGGCGACAGCGCGAACATCGCGGCGTCCCACGGCCGCCGCCCCGACAGCCGGGACGTCGTGACCGTCACGACCAGTGCGCAGATCGTGACGAGTACCCAGGTCAGGTCGTAGAAGTGCCGCCCACGGGCGATCGCGTCTGCGTAGTCGCGGGTGCTCCGGTTGGCTGGGGTGGGGCTGCTGTCGAACGCCCGCTGCGCCTTGCCGGTCCTGTCGTCGGGGAAGACCGCCGTCACCGCTCGGGTCATCAGGCCGGTGACAGCCATCACGGCCCCGATCACGACGGGGTACTCCACCGGGTGGTCGTAGTAGGGCAGGTCGCCCTGAGCGAGCCCCTCCGAGGAGTAGAGCGCGACCACGTCGGTGTAGCAGGCCCTTGTGTACTGGTGCTCGTGCACCCAGGTGCTGCCGTCCCGACACGGGGCCTTCTGGGCGAAGCCGAGCAGGCTGGAGAGCAGCGTCAGCACGATGAGGACCCGCGTCGGGGTCCAGAACCGCCGCTCGCCGAGCCGAGCGTGTCGCCCCGGAGGGCCCCCGACAGCCTCGACCGCCCCGGCGACCACTGGATCGTCGTACGACGGCAGGACGAGCGTTGGGGTCACTCGCCGATGCTCTCAGATCGGCGGGCTGACCCCCTAGGGACTCGCGGCGGGGGAAGCCGGGCCGGACGGGGGCGGTGCCGGCGAGCCAGTCGGCGGCGGCGGTGTGGTCGGCACGATCGGGGGGATCGTCGCTGGCGGCACGGTCGTCGGGGCCACCGTGGGAGGCGCCGATGTCGGGGCGGCCGTGGGCGTCGGGGTCGGGGTCGGGGTGGGGGTGGGGGTGGAGGACGGCGTCGGGGAAGGGGTCGCGACCACGCCGACGTTGGCCTTCGGGGGGAAGTTCATCACCGGCTGACCCTGCAGGGCGGCGTCCATGAACTGCTTGAAGACCGTGGCGGGCACCGTCCCGCCGTACACGCCCCCGCTGATGCCGAGGACACCCTTGAGCGGACCACCCTTGGCCCGGCCGACCCAGACCGCGGTCGACAGCTGGGGGGTGAAACCGACGAACCAGGCGTTCGTGTTGGCCGTCGTGGTGCCGGTCTTGCCCGCGACGGGGCGACCGGCAAGCTGCGCCCGCATCCCCGTGCCGCCGGGCTGGACAACCTGTTGCATCGCGTAGGTCGTGTCGGCGGCGATCCCCTGGCTGAACGCCATCCCGGTGTCCTGCTTGGCGGCGTAGACCTCGTTGCCGCCGTCGGTCACCTTCTGCACGAAGTACGGCGTTGCACGGGTGCCCTGCGCGGCGAAGGTCGCGTAGCCCACGGCCTGGTCGATGACATGCACCTCGTAACCCCCCGACCCGAGCGCGATCTGGGCGCTGGGGGAGCCGGTGTCACCGTCGAGAGGGTCGCTGTCGGGGATGCCCGCAGCATGCGCGACGTCCCGGACCCGCTGGGGACCGACGTCGCAGGCCAGCCGCAAGTAGACGGTGTTGACGGAGTACTTCAGTCCCGTCGCAAGGTCGATCTTGCCAAAGGGCGGGTCGCCGGCGTCGTTCGTGACGTCCTTCTGGCCGCAGATGTCCTGGTGGTTGGACCCGTCGTACTGGGTGTCGAGCCCGATGTTCTTCTGCAGCGCGGCCGCGAGCACATAAGGCTTCATCGACGACCCGGGCTGCACACCCTTCCTGTCGTTGCTGGCGTAGTCGAAGCCACCGGCCTGCCGCCCGCCGTAGTAGGCGATGACCTTGCCCGTGCCGGGCTGCACGGCGACCAGCGCGCCGACGGCCGGGTTTGCCTCCTTGCTGGCCGGGACGGCGCTCTCGATGGCCTGAATGGCGGCGGTCTCCGCGGCGTGCACGATCGTGGTCTGGACCGTCAAGCCACCGGCGGTGATCCGGTCCTCCGGGAAGCCGTGCTTCTCGAGCTCCGCGACGACCTGCGCGCGGACTAGCTCGAGCGCGCCCGGGAAGTTGACCGTGCTGAAGACCCGCACCTTCGGGTACGTCGCGGCGGCCCGGTCCGCAGCGGACAGCCACTTCTGCTTGACCATGCCGTCAAGGACGTAGTTCCAGCGCGCCTTGGCCCGCTCCGGGTGCTTGGCCGGGTCGTAGCCGGCGGGTGAGCGGATGCTGGAGGCGAGCACGGCGGCCTGGACGGGCGTGAGGCTGGAGGCGTGCACCCCGAAGTAGGTCGTCGCAGCGGCCTCGATGCCGTACGCACCGCGGCCGAAATAGATCGTGTTGAGGTAGTCCTCGAGGATCTTGTCCTTGCCCACGGTCTGGCTCATCTTCAGCGCGATGAAGATCTCCTTCACCTTGCGGGTGTAGGTCCGCTCCTGGGTGAGGAAGGCGTTCTTGGCGTACTGCTGGGTGATCGTCGACCCACCCTGCTGGACGCTGCCGCCACCCTTCACGTTGGTGAACAGCGCGCGCAGGATGCCCTTGGGGCTGATGCCGGGCTCGCTGTAGAAGCCCCGGTCCTCCGCCGCCAGAATCGCCTGCTGCGCCGGTGTGGAGATCTGGGAGATCGGGACGATCGTGCGGTTCTTTCCGATCCGTCCCATCTCACTGCCGTCGGCGTACAGCACCCGCGTCGACTGTGCCGTCGCGATCTTGTTGGGTTGCGGCACCGTGGTGAGCGCGTAGCCGACCCCCACGAGCACGACGAGCAAAAGGAACAGGGATCCGGCCGCGACGCCGATCCGCTTCTTCCATGACAACCCGCGCAACCAGTTCACCGCCCCATGCTCCCCTGCTGCCAGCGGCGCAATCCTGCTTCGCGATCACAGGTCAGGCACGTTTCAGGCCCGGCAGCTCCCGGGACACCGCGCGTGTTGGGGCTCACGCCATGCTCCGTTCAGCTGCTGTTGCCCTCCTGAGATTCATGACGTA
>JAYUBO010000163.1:0-6519 GCA_043740815.1 Frankiales bacterium
CGACGACGACGAAGGCACGACGGCATGACCATGCCCCGTCGCCCACCCTGTCATCTGACTCCCCCGAAAGCCGGTGCCTCGCAGCCGCCGGCTAGGGGATCTTGGCACCGGCTTCTGCAGCAGGCAAGACCCATCGGGTGAAATCCTCCTGACCTCATCCAAACGGATGACCCGGATCCCGACAAATCACCCCTTTTCACATGGATCTATCCTCAATTCGCCAGTTCAGTGTCCGGTCCGCCAAGGGAGAACCGCGAGATCAGCGTCTGGGCGCCGGGGCGGTCTCGGACTACGGCACGAGGTCCGCCCACTGCGTCATGGGCCGTGTGATCGCCGATGTCGTGGTCCCGACCTCGGACTACGTCTGGTTCGCCCCGACGGCCGATTCCTGCCACACGTCAACATTGATAGGGACTCTGAGATCGCCACCAAGCTGCCGAACTGCTTGCTGAGATCTGACGCCCGCTGCTGGCGGCGTGACGGTCCTGCTGCCGGGGGTCGGGGAAGTCTTCGCTGTGCATCGGCTCACTACGCCAGGTCAGACCAGCATCCTGGATGTTTGCCACGGCGGGCCATGATCAGCCGCGTCGTCCGCAAGATCACGCCGAGAATCGCTGCAGAGCAGGCGTTCTGCGTCCTCGGCCTGGTCGCGGAGCAGGGGCTCCGACAGTCGTTGGCATCCGGGAACACCCGCCTCGAGCCCGAGCGGCCGCATCCGGCGAACGGCGAACCAACTCAAGAGGCTGGCCCTGCAGATTTGTGACGTCGTGTGCAGCACGGGATCTCACAGCGACAACTCGCCTTGCGCAACCTGCGGGAGGCGAGCCGCCGAGAAAGCAGACCTACTCCGGCGCGATCCAGGCCATCATCGGACGGAGCTTGGCGCCCACCACCTCGATCGGGTGCTCTTCGCCCTGCTTGCGCTGCTGCTGCAGCCAGGGGCCACCGGCCTCGTCGTCGTCGATGAGCGCCTTGGTGAAGGTGCCGTCCTGGATCTCGGCAAGGATCCGCTTCATCTCGGCCTTGGTCTCGGCGGTGATGATGCGTGGACCGGTCTTATAGTCCCCGAACTCAGCAGTATCGGAGATGGACCAGCGCATCTTGCTGATCCCTCCTTCGTACATGAGATCGACAATCAGCTTCAGCTCGTGCAGGCACTCGAAATACGCAACCTCGGGCTGGTAGCCGGCCTCGATGAGGACCTCGAAGCCGGTCTGGACCAGGGCCGAGGCGCCTCCGCACAGCACGGCCTGCTCGCCGAACAGGTCGGTCTCGGTCTCCTCGGTGAAGGTGGTCTTGATGACGCCGGCCCGGGTGCCACCGATGCCCTTGGCCCAGGACAGCGCGAGCGCCAGTGCCTCGCCCGTCGCGTCCTGCTCGACGGCCACCAGGCAGGGGACGCCGCGCCCGTCGACGAACTGACGACGTACCAGGTGGCCGGGGCCCTTGGGGGCGATCATCGCGACGTCGACCCCGGGGGGAGGGGTGATCAGGCCGAAGCGGATGTTGAGGCCGTGCCCGAACAGCAATGCGTCTCCATCTCTCAAGTTCGGGGCGACGTCGTCCTCATACAGCCTGCGCTGCTTGGTGTCAGGGGCCAGGATCATGATCACGTCTGCCTCGGCAGCGGCCTCTGCGGGGGTGACGACCCGCAGGCCGTCGGCCTCGGCCTTCGCGCGGCTCTTGCTGCCCTCGGGCAAGCCGATGCGGACATCGACACCTGAGTCGCGAAGCGACAGCGCGTGGGCGTGGCCCTGGCTGCCGTAGCCGAGGACGGCCACCTTCTTGCCCTGGATGATCGCCAGGTCGGCGTCGTCGTCGTAGAAGACTTCTGCCATCGGAGTTGCTGTTCCTTTCAGAGGGGTGTGTTCAGCTAGCGCTGCGGAGGCGGTTCTCGGTGCCGGTCATCGAGCGCGACCCGCGGGCGACGGCGACCATGCCGGACTGGACGAGCTCGCGGATCCCGAAGGGCTCGAGGACCTTGATGAGTGCCGCCAGCTTGTCGACGGTGCCGGTCGCCTCGATCGTGACCGCATCGGTGGCGACGTCGACGACTTTGGCGCGGAACAGCGCGACGGTCTCGAGCACATGCGAGCGGGTCGTCAGGTCGGCCTTGACCTTTACCAAGAGCAGCTCGCGCTGCACCGAGCTGGCTGCATCCAGCTCGACGATCTTGAGCACGTTGACGAGCTTGTTCAGCTGCTTGGTGACTTGCTCGAGCGGTAGGTCCTCCACCGTGACGACGATGGTCATGCGGGACGTGGTGGCGTGCTCGGTCGGACCGACGGCCAGCGACTCGATGTTGAAACCGCGACGGCTGAACAGCGCCGCGACGCGCGCCAGCACACCGGGCTTGTCCTCGACCAGCACCGAGAGCGTGTGTCGCGTGGTCATACGTCCTGCTCTCCCCAGACGGGACGAGTGTCGCGGGCCGCGAGGATCTCGTCGTTGCTCGTACCGGCCGCCACCATCGGCCACACCATCGCGTCCTGACCGACGACAAAGTCGATGACGACCGGCATGTCGTTGATGGCCATGGCCTTTTCGATCGTGGCGTCGACCTCCTCGCGGGTCTCGCAGCGCAGGCCGGCGCAGCCCATGGCGTCGGCGAGCTTGACGAAGTCCGGGATCCGTTTGGAGTTCAGCGTGGTGTTGGAGTAGCGGCTCTCGTAGAACAGGGTCTGCCACTGCCGGACCATGCCGAGCGAGCCGTTGTTGATGACCGCGACCTTGATCGGGATGTCCTCGATCGCGCAGGTCACGAGCTCCTGGTTGGTCATCTGGAAGCAGCCGTCACCATCGATGGCCCAGACAGTCGCCTCCGGCCGGCCCACCTTCGCGCCCATGGCGGCGGGTACGGCATAACCCATCGTTCCGGCCCCACCGGAGTTCAGCCAGGTGTAGGGGTGCTCGTAGCCGATGAACTGCGAGGCCCACATCTGGTGCTGGCCGACGCCGCTGGCGTAGATCGCCTCGGGCCCGACAATCTTGCCGATCCGCTCGATCACGTACTGCGGGGCGAGCGAGCCGTCGGTGGGCCACTCGTAACCGAGCGGGTAGGCAGTGCGCCAGGAGTCGACCTGCTTCCACCAGCCGGTGAGGTCTGCCCGGGTGCCCGCGGCGTAGGCCTCCCCCACGGCGACGACGAGGTCGGCCAGGGTCTCTCGGCAGTCCCCCACGATCGGGACATCGGCCGTGCGGTTCTTGCTGATCTCGGCCGGGTCGATATCGGCGTGGATGACCTTGGCACCCGGGGCGAAGCTGGACAGCTTGCCGGTGACGCGGTCATCGAAGCGGGCACCGAGGCAGATGAGCAGGTCACTTTTCTGCAGGGCGGTGACCGCGGCGACCGAGCCGTGCATGCCTGGCATGCCGAGGTGCTGTCGATGGCTGTCCGGAAAAGCTCCCCTGGCCATCAGGGTGGTCACGACCGGGATGCCGGTGAGCTCGGCGAGGACCCGCAGCTCGGCGGCAGCGCGCGCCTTCAGGACGCCTCCCCCGACGTACAGCACGGGGCGCGTGGCCTCGGCGATGAGCCGAGCCGCCTCGCGGACCTGCTTGGCGTGCGGACGGGTCGTCGGGTGGTAGCCGGGCAGGTCCAGCACCGGCGGCCAGGCGAAGCTGCCCTGCGCCTGCAGGATGTCCTTTGGCAGATCGACCAGAACCGGGCCGGGCCGGCCGGTAGCCGCGATGTGGAACGCCTCAGCGATGGTCCGCGGGATGTCGTCGACGTGCTGCACGAGGAAGTTGTGTTTGGTGATCGGCATCGTGATGCCGCAGATGTCGGCCTCCTGGAAGGCGTCGGTCCCGATGCTCGCGCTGGGCACCTGGCCGGTGATGGCCACCATCGGGACGCTGTCCATGTAGGCGTCCGCGATGGGCGTCACGAGGTTGGTCGCACCCGGGCCGCTGGTGGCCATGGCGACCCCTACCCGGCCGGTGGCCTGCGCATAGCCCTCTGCAGCGTGTCCGGCTCCCTGCTCGTGCCGGACCAGGATGTGCCGCAGCAGGGTGCTGTCATAGATCGGGTCGTACGCCGGCAAGATTGCCCCCCCGGGGATGCCGAACACGACCTCGGCCCCGACGCTCTCGAGGCTGCGGACGAGCGACTGGGCGCCGGTCACACTGTCTGACATGGAGGTCCCTCTGGTTCTTGGGTCAGGGCAAAAAGAAACCCCTCGTGCCCGAGGCACGAAGGGGTGAGCGCGGCAGCTGAAGAACTCAGCTGTCGCGCTGGCTAACTACGAGGACGCGGGTCACGGTGTTGAGCCTGCCTGCCGGGACACCGAATGTCAACTTTCTGAGACGTTCATCCCACATGCTGGTACAGCACGTGACGGCCGGGTCAGCCGGTGATGGCCCCCTGGGCAGCAGACCCGACCAGCTTGGCGTACTTGCCGAGGACACCGGTGGTGTACCGGGGCTCGAGCGGCTTCCAGCCCGCTCGACGCTCCTGCAGGACCGCCTCCGGCACCAGGAGGTCCAGGGTCCTGGTGGTGAGGTCGAGACGGATGAGGTCGCCCTCGACGACCATGGCGATCGGCCCGCCGTCAGTGGCCTCCGGGGCGATGTGGCCGATGCACAAGCCCGTCGTACCCCCGGAGAAGCGACCGTCGGTGAGTAGCAGCACGTCCTTGCCCAGGCCCGCGCCCTTGATCGCGCCGGTCACCATGAGCATCTCGCGCATGCCGGGGCCGCCGCGCGGACCCTCGTAACGGATCACGATGACGTCGCCCCTGTTCAGGGTGCCCCGCTCGATCGCGTCCATCACGCCCTCCTCGCCGTCGAAGACGCGGGCAGGACCTTCGAAGACCTCGCTGTCGAAGCCGGCGCTCTTCACGACCGATCCATCCGGCGACAGGGAGCCGCGCAAGATCGTGATGCCACCCGTCTTGTGCATCGGGTTGGACAGGGCGCGGATGACGTCGCCGTCCAGCGCAGCGATGTCCATCTCGGCGAGGTTCTCAGCCATCGTCTTGCCGGTGCAGGTCAGGACGTCTGCGTGCAGCAGCCCCGCGTCCAGCAGCGCCTTCATGACGACAGGGATCCCGCCGATGCGGTCGATATCGGTCATCACGTACTTGCCGAACGGCTTGACGTCGGCCAGGTGCGGAACCCGGTCGCCGATCCGGTTGAAGTCGTCGTAGCTGAGCTCTACGTGCGCCTCGTGGGCGATGGCGAGCAGGTGCAGGACGGCGTTGGTGGAGCCACCCAGGGCCATCACGACGGTGATGGCGTTCTCGAAGGCCTGCTTAGTGAGGATCTGGCGCGCGGTGATCCCACGCCGGATGAGCTCCACGACCGCCTGGCCGGAGCGCCGGGCGATCTCGTCGCGTCGGGCGTCGACCGCGGGCGGCGCGGCCGATCCTGGCAGGGCCATCCCAAGCGCCTCGGCGGCTGCGGCCATGGTGTTGGCCGTGTACATGCCGCCGCACGCCCCCATGCCGGGGCAGGCGGCCTTCTCGATCGCGTGCAGCTCGTCACGGGTGATGAGGCCTCGCGCGCAGGCACCGACGGCTTCGAAGACGCTGATGATCGTCAGGTCCTGCTCGACGCCGTCCGGGCCGCGGAGCTTGCCGGGCAGGGTCGAGCCGGCGTAGACGAACACCGACGCGAGGTCGAGCCGGGCAGCGGCCATCAGCATCCCGGGCAGCGACTTGTCGCAGCCCGCGAGGGTGACCGTGCCGTCCAGGCGCTCGGCGAAGACCACGGTCTCGACCGAGTCCGCGATGACCTCGCGGGAGACCAGCGACGCCCGCATGCCCTCGTGACCCATCGAGATGCCGTCGGAGACCGAGATGGTGCCGAACTGCATGGCGAACCCACCGGCGGCGTTGACGCCCTCCTTCGCGGCGACCGCGAGCCGGGCCAGCGACAGGTTGCATGGCGTGATCTCGTTCCACGACGATGCGATCCCGATCTGCGGCTTGTCGATGTCATCGTCGGTCAGGCCGACCGCGCGCAGCATCGCGCGGGCCGGCGCGCGGCGGTCGCCCTCGGTGACGTCAAAGGAGCGGGGCTTGCTGTCCATCGGGCTACCTCGTTGCAGGACTCGTTGCAGGACTCGTTGCAGGGCTCGCTGCGGGAAGGGACGGGTTCCGGCCGGTCGGGCCGCGGGGGTGCGGGAGGCGGTCCCCCGACTCTAGGTGAGAGGCTGCAGGTGTGACGGAGGACGTGACGGCGGTGCGGTTCGCGCCGGAGCGCACGACCCTCGCCGTCGTACTCGTCGCCGCGATGGGCGCGCTGCCACTCGGGCTGTCCTCCGTCTGGTTCGCGCCGCTGCTGCTGCTGCCCATCCTCGCGGCGGTGTGGATCTTCCGCGCCCGCGTCGTCGCCGACGCGCGCGGCCTGGTGGTCTGCAACGGCCTGCGGGTACGTCGGCTGTCCTGGCCGGACGTCTCCGGTTTCCAGGTGCGGCCGCGTCGGCCGGTACAGCTGCTCCCGAACGTGGGGTCGCCGCTGCGGCTCACGGCGCTGTCGAAGCGGGACCTGCCCAAGCTCCTGGCCGTCGGCGCGCCC
>JAYUBO010000164.1:0-3643 GCA_043740815.1 Frankiales bacterium
TGGGCCGCGACGGGGTCTTCTCCTAGAAGCCGGCTCCCCGTCGCGGGTTGACGTGCTGGCTGCACCCCTGTCGACGTAGGAGCCCACCAGATGAACGTCCCCATGAAGTTCCAGCGCTACCAGCCGTTCCCGCCCGTCCCGCTGCCCGACCGCACCTGGCCGGGGCAGGTCATCGACCGCGCTCCCCAGTGGTGCAGCGTGGACCTGCGCGACGGCAACCAGGCCCTCATCGAGCCGATGGATGCCGACCGCAAGCTGGCGATGTTCCGCCTGCTCGTCGACATGGGCTACAAGGAGATCGAAGTCGGCTTCCCGGCCGCCTCCTCCACCGACTTCGACTTCATCCGGCTGCTCGTCGAGCAGGATCTCGTCCCCGCCGACGTCACGATCCAGGTCCTGACGCAGGCCCGCGAGGAGCTCATCGAGCGGACGGTGCAGTCCCTGATCGGCTTCGGTGGCACCGCCCTGATCCACCTCTACAACTCCACGTCCACCCTGCAGCGCCGGGTCGTCTTCGGCCTGGACAAGGACGGCGTGAAGGACATCGCCGTCCAGGGCGCGACCTGGTGCAAGAAGTACGCCGAGCAGCTGCTCGGCGGTACGACGGTGCGCTGGCAGTACAGCCCCGAGTCGTTCACCGGCACCGAGCTCGACTACGCCGTCGAGGTGTGCGAAGCCGTCATGGACGTCTGGCAGCCGACCGCCGAGCGGCCGGTCGTCCTGAACCTCCCGGCCACGGTCGAGATGAGCACCCCCAACGTCTACGCCGACCAGATCGAGTGGTTCATCCGCGCCCTCGGCGCCCGTCGCTCCAGCGTGATCGTCTCCCTGCACCCCCACAACGACCGCGGTACGGCGGTGGCCGCCGCCGAGCAGGGCGTCATGGCGGGCGCCGACCGCGTGGAGGGCTGCCTGTTCGGCAACGGTGAGCGGACCGGCAACGTCTGTCTGGTCACGCTGGGCCTCAACCTCGTCAGCCAGGGCGTCGACGCGCACATCGACTTCAGCGACATCGACGAGGTGCGGCGCACCGTCGAGCACTGCAACCAACTGCCCGTCCACCCGCGTCATCCCTATGGCGGCGACCTCGTCTACACCGCCTTCTCCGGCTCCCACCAGGACGCCATCAAGAAGGGCCTGGAAGCGATGGACCGCGACGCCGCCGCCGCAGGGGTGCCGGTCGGTGACTTCCGCTGGGCGGTGCCCTATCTCCCGATCGACCCGCACGACGTCGGTCGCAGCTACGAGGCGGTCATCCGCGTGAACAGCCAGTCCGGCAAGGGTGGCGTGGCCTACGTGCTCAAGAACGAGCATCACCTCGACCTGCCTCGCCGGATGCAGATCGAGTTCTCCCGGGTGGTCCAGCAGATCGCCGACGGCGAGGGCGGCGAGGTCTCCGGCGAGCGGATCTGGTCGCTGTTCGGGGACACCTACCTCGCCGACGGGGAGCTGTCACTGTCGGCGTACAGGCACTCCTCCGGCGACGTGGACCGGATCGAGGCGGACGTCGTCTGGAAGGGCGTCCCGCAGGTCGTCAGGGGCACCGGCAACGGCCCGATCGCCGCCTTCGTCCACGCCCTGTCGACCCTCGGCGTCGACGTCCGTGTCCTGGACTACGCCGAGCACGCGACCGGGGCGGGGGAGGACTCGCAGGCCGCGTCCTACCTCGAGCTCGCCGTCAACGGCGCCGTCTTGTGGGGCTGCGGCATCCACCCGAGCATCGTCACCTCCTCGCTGCGCGCCATCGTCAGTGGCCTGAACCGCACGCTCTGAGTGAGCCCCCTCTTTCGCAAATCCACACGGTGATAGCCGTGTGGATTTGTGTCAGAGGGAGGGCGGGCGTCCTAACATGTGGGATGCATATCCCATATTTTCGACTCCGACGTGTAACGTCACCGCCATGACGAAGCTTGCAGTGATCGGTGGGGACGGCATTGGCCCGGAGGTCGTGGCCGAGGGGCTCAAGGTGCTGCGCACCGTGCTCCCCGACGTCGACACCACCGACTACGACCTTGGCGCTGCGGCCTACCACCGCACCGGCGAGGTGCTGCCCGAGTCCGTCATCGCAGAGCTGCGCGGCTTCGACGCCATCCTGCTCGGTGCCATCGGTGACCCGTCCGTGCCCCCCGGTGTGCTGGAGCGTGGGCTGTTGCTGAAGCTGCGCTTCGCCCTTGACCACCACGTCAACCTGCGCCCCATCCGGCTGTTCCCCGGTGTCGTCGGTCCCCTGGGGGACAAGGCGATCGACATGGTCGTAGTGCGCGAGGGCACCGAGGGTCCCTACGTCGGCAACGGTGGCTCGATGCGCACCGGCACCCCGCACGAGGTCGCCACCGAGGTGAGCCTCAACACCGCCTACGGCGTGGAGCGCGTCGTTCGGGACGCCTTCGCCCGCGCCGCAGGACGCCGCGGGCACCTGACCCTGGTGCACAAGACCAACGTGCTCGTGCATGCAGGCGGGCTCTGGAAGCGCGTCACCGACGAGGTGCACGCCGACTTCCCCGACGTCGAGTTGGCCTACCAACATGTGGATGCGGCGTCGATGTTCTTCGTGACCGACCCCGGCCGGTTCGACGTCGTCGTCACCGACAACCTGTTCGGCGACATCCTCACCGACATCGGTGCGGCCATCGGCGGGGGCATCGGCCTGGCCGCCTCGGGCAACCTCGACGTCTCACGCACCAACCCGTCGATGTTCGAGCCGGTCCACGGCTCGGCCCCCGACATCGCCGGCCAGGGCAAGGCCGACCCCACGGCGACCGTGCTGTCGGTCGCGATGCTCCTTGCGCACTTGGGCTTCGCCGACCAGGCCGCCAGGGTCGAGGCCGCCGTCGTCACGGACCTGGCGACCCGCGGTACGACCTCCCGCGCCACGTCCGAGGTCGGCGACGCGCTCGCGTCCCTCGTCGCGGGGTAAGGCGAGTGCTTCACTGAGGACCACCAACCGTGGAGGTGGTCGTGGAGTCCCCGATGTACCACGAAGGTGCCCGAGCGCTGCAGGACCAGTTCGACAGCCGGCGGCTCGCCGACCGGCTCGAGCAGGTCACCGTCCATGACCACCTGACCCCCAACGACATCGCCTTCGCCGAGCGCTCTACGCAGTTCCTGCTCGCCACCGTCGACCCCGGTGGCTGGCCCGACGTGTCGTACAAGGGCGGCCAGCCTGGCTTCGTCCGCGCGCTGGACCGGACGACGCTCGCCTTCGGTTCCTACGACGGGAACGGCATGTTCCGCAGCCTCGGCTCGATCCTGGCCGAGCCGCGGGTGGCCTTGCTGTTCGTCGACTTCGCCCAGCCGGACCGGATGCGTGTCCAGGGACGCGCCACCGTGTCTGCCGAGCCCTCCCTGGTGGCGTCCTTTGAGGGAGCTCAGCTCGTCGTGCGGGTGGCTGTCGAGCGGGTCTGGCCGAACTGCCCGCGGTACGTCCACCGGATGGAGCTCGTCGAGCTCTCGCCGTACGCACCGGCGGCCGGCCACGAGCCGCCGGTGCCCGAGTGGAAGACGATGGACATCTTCCGCGACGTCCTGCCCGGTTGACTGTTGCCGCTCGTGCCTGCCTGCTCCTTGGGTCTTGTCGGAGCCGCCCTGCAGGAGGAGCGTGCTACCTGCGGCGGTGACCGCTGGGGCCACCGCACCCGACGAA
>JAYUBO010000165.1:0-2271 GCA_043740815.1 Frankiales bacterium
GCCTCGACCGCCTCACCCAGCCCCGGAACGTGGCCAAGGGCTGCGAGGACGTAGCCCGCGAGCGTTTCGTAGGGCCCTTCTGGCAGCCGTACTCCGGTCTGCGAGCGCACCTCGTCCAGGTTGAGCAGACCGTCGGCCTCGACCTCGCCCCCACGAAAGCGCAGTGCGTCGTCGCCGGGGGCGTCGTACTCATCACGGATGTCACCGATGACCTCCTCGATGAGGTCCTCGAGGGTGACGATGCCGGCCGTGCCGCCGTACTCGTCGACAACGATCGCGAGGTGGTGGCCTTCGCGGCGCATCTCCGACATGGCCGGCAGCACCTTCTTGGTGCCCGGCAGCAGCTTCACCTCGCGGGTGACCTCCACGACTTTGGTGGTACGGGCCTGGGCCGCGGGCATCAGCAGGTCGCGGACGTGCACGAAGCCCAAGATGTCATCCTGCGAGGCTTTGATGACGGGGTAGCGCGAGTGCGGCGCGGTCGAGGTGACCTTCGCGGCCCGGGACACCGTCATCGCGCTGTCGAGGAAATCCACCTCGGTCCGCGGGATCATCACCTCACGCAGCTGCCGCTCCCCGGCGGCAAAGACCTCGTCGATAAGCTTGCGCTCGTCCTTGGTCAACGACTCGTGGCTCGCGACCAGCCCGCGCAGCTCCTCCTCGGTGATCGCGTCCCGTCTGGCGCCGGGATCCCCGCCGAGGGCGCGTACGACGATGTCGGTGCTGCGGCTCAGCACCCACACGACCGGTCGCATGATGGTGGCGAAACGGTCCAGGAACGGTGCCAGCAGCATGGCCGCGCCCTCCGCCCGCTGCAGGCCCAGCCGCTTCGGTACCAGCTCGCCGATGACGATGGCGACATAGCTGATGACCAGTGTGATCAGCACCAGGGCGAGCACCTCGGCGACACCGGAGGACATCCCGACGTCCTCGAGAACCGGCTTGAGGTGGCTTGACAGCCGGGCCTCGCCGAACGCCGCCGACATGAAGCCGGCGAACGTCACGCCAATCTGCGCAGCAGCGAGGAAGCGGTTGGGAGTCGCGGTCAGGGCTGCAACGCGCTCACCTCGGCGACCGCCTTCGGCCAGGTTGCGGACCTGGCTCTCCCGCAGGCTGATCAGGGCGATCTCGCCGGCGACGAAGACCCCACCGAACACGATCAGCACCAGGATGAGCCCGATGCTGAGGAGGATGTCGTTCACGGCGCGACCACGTCGTTTCGTGGACGCGCCGGGCTACTCGGAGGGTGATCCACGCGGAAAGCCTATCCGGGACCGTGCGGGGTCAGAAGGACGCGAGCGCAGCGTTGAACGTCTCGCTCGGCCGCATGACCGCGTCGGTCTTGTGCTTGTCGACGTGGTAGTGGCCGCCGATGTCCACCGGCTTTCCCTGGACGGCGAGCAGCTCCGCCGTGATGACGTCCTCGTCGGCCGCGAGCCGCTTTGCCAGGGCCGTGAACAAGGCAGCCACCTGCGGGTCATCGGTCTGCGCGGCGAGGGCCTGAGCCCAGTACAGGGCCAGGTAGAAGTGCGACCCGCGGTTGTCGATCTGCCCCACCTTGCGGGCCGGGCTCTTGTTCTGTTCGAGCAGCCGGCCGGTCGCCACGTCGAGCGTGCGGCCGAGCAGCCCCGCGCGCGCGTTGCCGGTCTTGTCGCCGAGGAACTCGAAGGAGACCGCCAGCGCGAGGAACTCCCCGAGGGAGTCCCACCGCAGGTAGTCCTCCTTGACGAGCTGCTGGACGTGCTTGGGGGCCGAGCCGCCGGCGCCTGTCTCGAACAGACCACCACCGGCCATCAGCGGCACGATGCTGAGCATCTTGGCGCTGGTCCCCAGCTCGAGGATCGGAAACAGGTCGGTGAGGTAGTCCCGCAGCACGTTGCCGGTGACCGTGATGGTGTCCTCGCCCTTGGCGGCCCGCTGCAGGGTGTAGCGGGTGGCCGCCGCGACGTCGAGGAACTCAAGGGTCAGGCCCTCGGTGTCGAGCGTCGCCAGGACGGCGCGGACCTTGGTGAGGACCTCCGCGTCGTGGGCGCGCGTCTCGTCCAGCCAGAACACCGCGGGGGAGCCGGTGGCACGGGCCCGTGTCACGGCCAGCTGCACCCAGTCGGTGATGGGGGCGTCCTTGGTCTGGCAGGCCCGGAAGAGGTCCCCCGCCGCGACCTGCTGGGACAGCAGCACCTCACCGCCGGCGTTGACGACCTGCACCGTGCCGGCGGCTGCGATCTCGAAGGTCTTGTCGTGGCTGCCGTACTCCTCGGCCTGCTGCGCCAT
>JAYUBO010000166.1:0-7642 GCA_043740815.1 Frankiales bacterium
GACCAGGGCCTCGGTGAGCACGTCCCGCCAGGCCGCTGCCCCGGGCGCCGAGCCCACGCCGCCCACCTTGGCCACCTTGTCCTTGAGCTCCAGGACCATCCGCTGCGCGCCCTTGCGGCCGATGCCCGGCACCAGGCACAGCGCCGTGAGGTCCTCTGTGGCCAGCGCCCGGCGTACCGCGTCGGGGGTGTGGACAGTCAGCACGGCCTGGGCCACCTTGGGACCGACACCGCTGGAGGTCTGGAGCAGCTCGAACAGGTCGCGCTCGTCGTCGGACTCGAAACCGAACAGCGTCAGCGAGTCCTCGCGGACCACCAGGGTCGTGGCGAGAAACGCCTCCTGCCCTACCCGCAGGCGGGCGCGCGTCCCGGGGGTGGTCAGGACCGCAAGGCCGACCCCCCCGACGGTGAGCACCACCCCCTGCGCGCTGTGACCGGTGACACATCCGGCCAGGCTGGCAATCACCCGAGGCGGGCGAGCATCGGAGCTCGCCAGCTGTGGCAGATGGCCAGCGCCAGCGCGTCGGCTGCGTCGGCGGGCTTGGGCAGCTCGGTCAGGCGCAGGATCCGGGCGACCATGGCCCCGACCTGGGCCTTCTCTGCCCGGCCCGAGCCGGTGACGGCAGCCTTGACCTCACTCGGGGTGTGCAGCGCCACCGGGATCCCCCGGCGGGCAGCGCAGACGATCGCGACGGCCCCGGCTTGAGCAGTGCCCATCACGGTACGGACGTTGTGCTGCGCGAAGACCCGCTCGACGGCAACCGCATCGGGCCGGTGCAGGTCGAGCCAGGCCTCGATGGCTCGCTCGAGAGCGACCAGCCGGGCTCCGAGCTCATCGGTCGTGGGGGTCCTGACGACGCCGACGGCCACCAGGCTGGCCCGACCGGGACGTCCATCGATCACGCCCAGCCCGCACCTGGTCAGACCGGGGTCCACTCCGAGCACCCGCATCGCCGTCACCCCTGCCTCGGCCATCGATCACGTGTTCGGAGCCTAGGGCTTGCCTCGAGCGTTGCGCGGGAGGACTGCGTCGGCGCGCCGCGCACGACAGGCACATCCATCCCGTCCCCCTCGCGCCCGAAAGGAGCGGATAAAGGCCATGACCGGGTCGAGGACTGCTGCTCGCCAGCGGAGCGGCAGATCACCGCAAGCGGGGGCCGTCAGACGCTGGCCAGGACCTCGTCGGAGACGTCGAAGTTGGCATAGACGTTCTGGACGTCATCGAGGTCCTCCAGGGCGTCCACCAGACGCAACACCTTGCGGGCCGGCTCGTCCTCGAGCTCGATCGTCGTACCCGGGACCCAGGCGATGTCGGCGGCGTCGACGGTGAGGCCCGCGTCGGTGCAGGCCTTGCGCACGCTGGAGGTGTCGGTGGCCCCGCACTGGACCTCGAAGAACTCCTCGGTGTCGGTGACGTCCTCCGCGCCGGCGTCAAGGACGGCCATCAGCACGTCGTCCTCGGTGAGCCCGTCGGTCTTGACCACCTGCACCAGGCCTTTGCGCTCGAACAGGTAGGCCACCGAACCCGGGTCGGCCGGGTTGCCCCCGTTGCGCGTGATCGCGGTACGGACCTCGGCGTTGGCCCGGTTGCGGTTGTCGGTAAGGCACTCGATCAGGAAGGCGACGCCACCGGGTCCGTAAGCCTCGTACGTGATCTCCTCGTAGGCGTTGGCGTCCCCCATCTCACCGGAGCCCCGCTTGACGGCCCGCTCAATGTTGTCCGCGGGGACCGAGAGCCGTTTGGCGCCCTGGATCGCGTCGGCGAGCGTCGGGTTGCCCGAGGGGTCACCGCCGCCGGTCCGCGCCGCGACCTCGATCGTCTTGATGAGCTTCGCGAACAGCTTGCTGCGCTTGGCGTCGACGACAGCCTTCTTGTGCTTGGTCGTCGCCCACTTCGAATGGCCGCTCACTGCTGTCCTCCTGGGTCGCCCATGACTGTATCGACGAAATAGCGATGCATCGCCGGACTGCCCGTCAGCTCCGGGTGGAAGGAGGTCGCCAGCAGGTGTCCCTGCTGTACGGCGACTGGGTGCTCCCCCACCATGGCGAGCACGTCCACGGACGGTCCGGCGCGCTCGACCCAGGGCGCCCGGATGAAGACGCCGTGGATGTCCCCGACGCCGGTCACGGTGAGGTCCTCCTCGAAGGAGTGCACCTGCGAGCCGAAGGCGTTACGGCGCACGGTGATGTCGAGGCCGCCGAGCAGCTCCTGGTCGTGCCGGCCGTCGACCACCTCGGCGGCGAGCAGGATCATCCCGGCGCAGGTGCCGTAAGTCGGCAACCCCGACGCGACGAGGTCCCGCAGCGGGGCGAGCAAGTCGAAGATGCGGAGCAGCTTGCCCATCGTGGTGGATTCGCCACCGGGCAGAACGATCCCATCCAGCCCGTCCAGGTCGGCGGGCCGCCGCACCTCACAGGGGACAGCGCCGACAGCCCGCAACACGGTGACGTGCTCCCGGACGTCGCCTTGCAGGGCAAGGACTCCGACGCGGGCTACCAACCGCGCTGGGCCAGCAGGTCACCCGCGCCGAGGGAGTCCACTGAGATGCCGACCATCGCTTCGCCGAGCCCGCGCGAAACCTTGGCGATCCGCTCGGCGTCCTGGTAGTAGGCCGTGGCCTCCACACACGCACGTGCGCGTGCGGCCGGGTCCCCGCTCTTGAAGATGCCAGAGCCGATGAACACACCGTCGGCGCCGAGCTGCATCATCATCGCCGCGTCGGCCGGAGTGGCGACGCCGCCTGCGACGAACAGCACGACAGGCAGCCGACCCAGGGACGCCGTCTCGCGGACCAGGTCGATCGGGGCGCGAAGCTCCTTGGCCGCCTCGAACAGCTCAGCGGAGTCCATCGTGGTCAGGCGCCTTATCTCGCTGAGGATCGTGCGGATGTGGGTCGTGGCCTGCGAGACGTCGCCGGTGCCGGCCTCGCCCTTGGAGCGGATCATCGCCGCGCCCTCGGAGATCCGGCGCAGCGCCTCGCCGAGGTTGCTGGCGCCGCACACGAAGGGCACCGTGAAGGCGGACTTGTCGATGTGATGGGCGTAGTCGGCGGGCGTGAGGACCTCGGACTCGTCGATGTAGTCGACGCCGATCGCCTGCAGGATCTGGGCCTCGACGAAGTGTCCGATGCGAGCCTTGGCCATGACCGGGATGGTGACCTCGGCCTTGATGCCGTCGATCAGGTCCAGGTCGCTCATCCGCGCGACGCCGCCGTCGCGGCGGATGTCAGCAGGGACTCGCTCGAGCGCCATGACGGCGACAGCCCCGGCGTCCTCGGCGACTCGTGCCTGCTCAGCGTTGACGACGTCCATGATCACGCCGCCCTTGAGCTGCTCTGCCATGCCGCGCTTGACGAGGGGGGTTCCAGTCGTGTTCATGCCCCTCATCGTAGGCGAGAACGGCCGTCCCCACCCTGCTAGAAGCCCGCCTGAAGTCGCAGCCGGTCAGGCGGCCGGGCGCAGCGCCGTGTCGTCCACGTCGAAGAAGGTCGGCATGGCCCGGCGGCCGGCCAGCCGCAGGGCCCGTGGGAGGCGTCTGCGGCGTAGCGCCCGGGTGTCGTTGACCGCATTGTTGTGGAACGACCGGGCCAGCCCGACTCGGGTCGCGGCCGTCTCGAGCTCGGCCTGCACGTGCTCCACCTCGCTGCCTGCAGGTAGTAGGGGTACGGCAGCGCGCAACGCGCGGGACAGGGCGTTCTCGACCAGGTCCCGACCGCCCTCTCCCGCCTCCAGCGCAGCGGACGCGGCCACCTCCAGGGCCTGCGCCTCGGGCCCGGACGGGAGCAGCGGCATCAGCGCCCGGGCGGCCGCGGCCCGGCGTACCAACTGGGCGTCCAGCGCGGCCCAGGCGGCGTCGACCCGGGCGTGCATCCGGTCCAGTCGGCCAGCGGTCCACGTCACGTAGGACGCGAGCAGCACGATCACCAGGACGGTCCAGGCGGCCCCGGTCACGGAGCGACGCGCTCACGGACGACGGCCAGCCAGCGGCGCAGGGTTTCCGAGACCCGGCCGGGATCGTCCTCCTGGCCGAAGTCCTCCACGTCGGGGTCCTCGGCGGTGTCGTCGAGCTCGACGGCGGCCCCCGCGGCGACCGTCTCGTAGACCTCGACGATCTGCCGGGTGACCTGCGACCAGTCGTACGCGCGGACCGCCACGGACCCTGCGGCGGACAGCGCGGCTTGGCGGTCGGGATCATCGAGCAGAGCGGTGAGACCGGCAGCCAGGGCCGCTGGGTCGCCCACGGGTACGAGGACTCCTGCGGCGCCGTCGTCGAGGACCCGTCGGAACGCCTCCAGGTCGCTCGCGACAACAGGCGTGCCGGTGGCCATCGCCTCGATGAGCACGATCCCGAAGCTCTCCCCGTGCGTGTTAGGCGCGCAGTAGACGTCTCCGCTGGCGTAAACCCGAGGCTTGTCGGCGGCGCTCACCAGACCGAGCAGGTGGACCCGTCCGGCCGTCTGCGGGTCGAGGGCCTCGCGGACCTCCTCGACGTCGCCGGGACCGGCCACGAGCAGCTGGACGTCGGCTGGCATGAACGCCAGGGCGGCGAGCAGGACGCTCAGGCCCTTGCGGTCCTCGTCGATCCGGCCGAGAAACACGACCCGACGTCCCGCGGGGAGGTCCTCCAGCGGCTCCGCGCCCTCGAAAGCACCGACCCGGACACCGTTCGGGATCAGGACGGCGTCGTGCCCGAGGTGCTCCACGACGACCCTGCGGGCGGCGGGAGACACCGCGATCCGGCCGGCGATCTTCTCCAGGCCCGGCTGGAGGGTGGTGCCGAAGACCTGCAGAGCCCGGCTCCGGGCGGTCGCTGTGTGGAACGTCGCGACCATGGGTCCACGGGCCGCGAAGCACGCGATCATCGACAGCGACGGCACAGTCGGCTCGTGCAGGTGCAGTACGTCGAAGCGCCCGCGCCGCAGCCACCGCCGCGTCCTGGTGAGCGACACCGGCCCGAAGCACAGCCGCGCCACCGACCCGTTGTAGGGCACCGGCACGGCCCGGCCAGCCGGCACCACATAGGACGGCAGGTCCGCGTCGGGGTCATCGACCGGGGTGAGCACCGACACCTGGTGGTCCAGGCCGATCAGGCTCTCGGCGAGGTCCCGCACGTGGGCCTGCACCCCGCCCGGCATGTCCCATGTGTAGGGGCAGACGATCCCTATCCTCACGAAGCGCTCCGGCGCGGGTCGGAGGGGTCAAGGTCATCGAGCCAGAGCCGTTGCAGCATGTGCCAGTCGGCCGGGTTCTGGGCGATGGCGGTCTCGAAGGCCCGGGCCACGCCCTGCGTCATGGCGGGCAGGCCGGACGGCTCGACGTACGGGTGAAAGGTGATCTCCCAGTCGCGCGGCCCCGCGAAGGCCAGGGTGGTCGGCATCAGGTTCGCCCCGGTCTCGAGCGCGAGCCGGGCCGGCCCCGCGGGCATGCGTGCGGTGGCCCCAAAGAATTCCACGTCGATCCCACGCGGCGTGAGGTCGCGGTCGGCCAACAGGCAGATCGTGCCGCCCGCCTCCAGCCGCTCCGTCAGCACCTCGTACGCCGGTCGGTCGCCGCCCGTCAGAGCCAGCACCTCCATCCCCAGGGACTGCCGGAAGGTGACGAACTGCTCGTAGACCGACTCGGGCTTGAGCCGCTCGGCCACCGTCGCGAACGGCACGCCCGTGACACCGCACCAAGCTCCGGCCGCATCCCAGTTGCCGCTGTGTGGCAGCACCATGATGGTGCCTCGGTCTGAGGCGACGGAGTCGCGCAACAGCTGTTCGCGGACCGTGTGGGTCGACCCGATGATGCGGTCGGGCTTCATCGTGGGCAGCCGGAAGGCTTCGCACCAGTACCGAGCGTAGGAGCGCAAAGCCTCCCTCGTCAGGTCCTGACCGGGAGCGGTACGAGCCAGGTTGGCCCGCAACCGGTCGACGCCTTTGCCGCCCCGGACGAGGGCCAGGTCGGCGGCCGCATCGAACGCGCGACGGGCCATCGGCTCGGGCATGCCCTTCACCAGCGCCCACCCCGCGGAGTAGCCGCCGGAGCTCAGCGCACCGGCCAGCGCCGCGACCGGGTTCACGTGGTCGGGAGACCGGCCTGGCGCCGGACCTCGCGCAGGCGCTGCCCGACGGTCACCAAGGAGAGCACTGCAAGCACCCACAACGACACCGTCAGCAACCCGTCGGGCACGCCGAGGCCAACCAGCCCGGTGGCAGCCAGGATGATGATCAGGCGTTCGGGGCGCTCCGCGATCCCCACATTGCAGGTCATCCCCAGCCCCTCCGCGCGGGCCTTCTCGTAGGAGATGACCTGACTGCACAGCAGCACGAACAGGGTCACCGCGACAAGGACGTCGTCGTTGCCCGTCCCGGCGTACCAGAGCACGAGAGCACCGAAGATCGCGCCGTCAGCAACGCGGTCGCAGCTGGAGTCGAGCCACGCGCCGAAGCTGCTGGAGATGCCGCGCTTGCGGGCAAGCGCGCCATCGATGGTGTCGGTGAGCACGAAAAGCGTGATCACGAGCGTCCCCACCAGGAAATGGCCTCGGGGGAAAAACGTGAGGGCCGCGGCGACTACCCCAACCGTGCCGGTTGCCGTGACGGCATCGGGGGTCACACCCCACGCATGCAGGCGGTTGACCAGGGGGCTGGTGACCTTGCCGACCAGGGGGCGCAGCTGGGCACCGATCACCGTGGGGCCTGGCTCGTCGACGTCACCCACGAACGATACCGGCGCGGAGGCCTTGTCCCTGGATCCGCAGGGCGAGAGGCTCCTTACGGCGGTCCGGCACGACGTGGGAGGTTGGACAGGTGTCCAAAACAAGCAGGACGGCTGGACCGGCGCCCGAGCCCAGAGCCGCGGAGCTGATCCGCAACGTGGCGCTGGTAGGACATGCCGGCGCGGGCAAGACGACGCTGGTCGAGGCCCTGCTGACGCGCGCTGGAACGATCCCACGGGCGGGGAGCATTACCGAGGGGACGACGGTCAGCGACAGCGAGGAGGTCGAGATCCGGCTGCAGCGATCGGTGGCCCTGTCGCTCGCGCCGCTGGAATATGCCGGCGTCAAGGTGAACCTGCTCGACACACCTGGCACGGCCGACTTCGTCGGGGAGCTGCGCGCGGGCCTGCGTGCCGCGGACGCAGCGCTGTTCGTGGTCTCGGCTGTCGACGGGATCGACGCGGTCACCATCTCGCTCTGGCACGAGTGCGCCCTGGTGGGCCTGCCGCGGGCGGTGGTCATCACCCAGCTCGACAAACCACGCGCCGACTTCGACGACTGCGTCGCGATCTGCCAGCGGGTCCTCGGCGAGGGTGTCCATCCGCTGTACCTGCCGATGCACGGAGACGCCCCCGACGAGACGGTCGCGGGGGTCATCGGGCTGCTGTCGCAACGGGTCTACGACTGGTCGTCCGGCGACCGGGTCGAGCGCGACCCCGACCCGCAGCACCTGCCGCTCATCGAGTCGCTGCGCGGCGAGCTGCTCGAAGCGGTCATTGCCGAGAGCGAGGACGAGACCCTGCTCGACCGGTACCTCGCGGGCGAGAGCATCGACAACAAGGTCATCGTCGCCGACCTGGAGCTGGCCGTCGCCCGCGGCAACTTCTACCCGGTCATCCCGGCCGCTGCGTTGTCACTGCTGGGCACCGACGAGATCCTTGAG
>JAYUBO010000167.1:0-5832 GCA_043740815.1 Frankiales bacterium
CCCGACGTCTACATCGCCATGCTTCAGACCGCCGAGAACGTCGCCGTCTGGAAGAACATCTCGCGCGCCGACATGGACGAGTTCGCCGCCCGCTCGCAGAACCTCGCGGAGAAGGCCATCGCCAACGGCTTCTGGGAGCGGGAGATCTCGCCGTACACGCTGGAGGACGGCACCGTCGTCTCCGCTGACGACTGTCCGCGCGCCGGCGTGACCGTCGAGGGCATGTCGGGCCTGAAGACGGTGTCCGGCCGGCCCGATGGTCGCGTCACCGCCGGCAATGCCTGCCCCCTCAACGACGGCGCCGCCGCCGTCGTCGTCATGAGCGCCGAGAAGGCCGAGGCCCTGGGCCTGACCCCGCTCGCCCGGATCGTGTCGACTGCCGTCACGGGCCTGTCGCCGGAGGTCATGGGCCACGGCCCGGCCGAGGCGATCAAACTGGCCCTTTCGCGGGCCGGCAAGGGCGTGGACGACATCGACCTGTACGAGATCAACGAGGCATTCGCCGCCCAGGTGCTGTCCAGCCAGCGCGAGCTCGGGATCGACCTCGACAAGCTGAATGTTTCCGGTGGCGCGATCGCCGTCGGCCACCCGTTCGGCATGACCGGCGCCCGTATTACAGGCACCCTGCTCAACAACCTGCAGACCTACGACAAGACGTTCGGCGTCGAGTCGATGTGCGTGGGTGGGGGCATGGGCATGGCCATGGTGATCGAGCGGCTGAGCTGAGCGACGAAGGAGCGAGGCTCATGGCGCGAGCAAGAGAAGCAGAGCGGCTGAGCTGAGCGACGAAGGCTCAGGGGCTCGGACTCAAGGTGTCGCAGTGGGCGCGTCCGCGGGTGACTGCGGCCGCGCCGCCCAAGGTGACCGGGGGTTGCTCGCCGAGCAGGTCGAAGCGGTGCGCCAGCAGGTGGTCGACGACGTCCTCGCAGACCTGGACGGACGGCGCCAGACGGACAAGGTCATCGCCCGTGACGGCGAGCTGGTCGGCAACGAGCAGGTCCGGGTGCAGGACCGGCAGCGTTCGCGGACCGGTTCCTTGCAGGTCGGCAGCCAGGTCCGCGAGCGCCTGCGCGAGGTGCCGACCGAGGTCGGCCCGGGTACCCCACGGATCGGCGGCGACCGCCCAGCGGGATGGCGTCCACCGGCGAAGTCGCTCCACCAGCGAGGTTACTTCCTTCGCGAGCAGGCGCTGTGCGCCTTCACCCCCGCTCAGGACCCGGCCACCAGCCGGTACAGGTGGTCGGCCGACAACACGAGCAGCTCGCCTCTGTCGTCGGTGCCGAAGGCCTGGAGCCCCTCGACTTTCACCTGGAGCCGCTGCGCCGGAGCCACGCCTTCGGGCGTCCGGCGCGTCATCATGACCTCGCCCGCGCAGTAGTCGCCGAACAGGTACGCCCCATCGAGCTCGGGCAGCACCGTCCCGTGGTAGACCGCACCACCGGTGATCGAGCAGCCCCCGTCGGAGTGAAGATAGGTCAGCGCCGGCGCGATCAGCGGCCCACCCTCGGTGAGCAGCCCCTTCTTCTTGAACACCTCCGTGCCCTCGTACACCGACCAGCCATAGTTTGCGCCGGACTGCAGAGCAGGGGGTACGACGTCCAACTCCTCCATCCGGTTCTGTCCCACGTCGCCGACGTAGAGATCCCCGTTCGTGTCGAAGGAGAACTGCCAGGGGTTGCGCAGGCCCAGCTGCCAGACCCTGGGGTTCTGCGGGTAGGGGTTGCCCGGGGCGCCCGCACCGGTTTGCGGGTCCAGCCGCAAGATCTTGCCCAGGTCGGTCGAGAGGTCCTGCGCGCGGTTGCCCGGGTCGCCGGCGCTACCACCGTCACCGAGGCCGACCAGCAGCATCCCGGTGCGGTCGAACAGCAGCAGCCCGCCGTTGTGGTTGGGGAACGGCTGCTGGACGCTCAACAGCTGCTGGCCGGCGCCCGCTGTCCCGTTGTCGACGGTGTAGGCCACGACCTTGGTGTTACCTGCGGCGTCGGTGAAGTCGGCATACATCCGGTGGTTGGTGGCCCAGTGCGGGTCGAACGCTATGGACAGCAGCCCCTGTTCGTTGCCCTTGCTGACCTGTCCCCGGAGGTCGAGCACGACGAGCTGCGGCACGCCGTGGGCGTCGAGCTGGAGCACCTGCCCGGTCCTGTCCACCAGGTACAGGTGAGTGTCGTCGCCCGGGGCGGCACCGACCCACACCGGGCTGGCGAAGGCGCCCAGGTCCTCCAGCGCGTAAGTGCCGGGCGCCACCGTCGGGGTGGGCGTCGGGCTCGGGGACGCGCGGGCGGAGGGGGTCGAGGGGCGTGTTGTACCGCTCGCCGTACCTGCCGCACCGGAGGTGCAGCTAGAGACCAGGCCCGCCACGAGCCCTGCGGCGAGCAGCCTGCCTGTGCGCCCCCTCAGCGACGCAGGTAGCTGAGCAGACGAAGCACTTCGAGGTAGAGCCAGACCAACCCGACGACGAGCCCGAAAGCGATGCGCCACGATTCGCGCTCGTCGACACCGGCCTCGACCATCCGCTGCGCCTGGTCGAAGTCGAGTACGAAGGTCAAGGACCCCACCACGATGAAGGCGATGCTGAACAAGATGGCCAGGCCGCCACCGTCACGCAGGCCGATGCCGTTGCCGCCACCGATGTAGGACGCGAGCAGGTTGACGATGAGCAGGGCGAACAGTCCGACGAAAGCGCCGGTCACGATCTTGGTGAACCGTGGCGTGGCGCGCAGTCGTCCGCTGGTGAACGCGAACAGCACGGCTCCGAAGATCGCGGCCGTCCCGACGGCGGCCTGGATGGCGATCCCGCCGTACACGTCGTTGTAGAGCTTGCTGATCCCCCCGACGAACACGCCCTCGCAGGCGGCGTAGGCGAGCACAAGAGGCGGGCTGACCTTGCGCTTGAAGATGTTGACCAGGGCAAGGCCGAAGCCGACGATGCCGGCGCCGAACACGACACCCCGCGGCGCGTCGGCGATCCACGCGACGGCGCCGGCGACGACCACCAGCCCGAGCAGGATGCCGGTCTTGACGACGACGTCGTCCATCGTGAGGCGCTGCGGAGTGCGGTAGACGTCCTCGACCTGAGCGGGCGTGGGGTAGCCCGGGGCACCGAAGGTCTGGCCCTTCTTCAGCGTCGGCGCGTTACCGAAGACCGGGTTGTTGGACTGCAGTCCTGCCATGCGGGTCGTACTCCTTAAGTTGGCTTGTACCCACTCAACGAGCCGGTAGGTCAATCTGTGCCCAAACAAGGGACCACATATCCGTGCCCCCGGTGGGGCTCGAACCCACACTGACGAGGTTTTTAAGACCTCGGTCTCTCCCAGTTGGACTACAGGGGCGGGGTCTGTTGACCAGGTGGTAAAGCTCGCCATCTGCCCAATGAGGCCCTTGCCCACAAGTATGGCAGCCCACGAACCGTCGCTTGGGGGGCTTGGTGGTGGCTGAGTTGACCCGGAGGGTCGTGAACGTGCTTGAGCCCGGCTCCGGGTGTGCCGGGGCCGGGCTCGGGTGGTGCTGAGGGCTGGGTTGGTAGGACTGCGCTAAATCTGGGTGTCCGGTGGGGGCTGGGGTGTCACGCCGTTCCACGGCGGGTTCTTGGCGGTCGTGGACCGGCGCGACCCTCGAGGACCTGCTGAAGGTCACTGGTTCGCTCACGGAGGCTGGTTGTTTGGAGGATCTGATTGCACGGTGGCGAGCCGGGCGGGAGGCCGTTCGACTGGCGGAGGAGCTTGGCGCCTGGTCAACCGCCTGGTTTGTCGTCGCAGGATCACGACTGCAGCGATGAGCAAGGTCAGGGCGCCTGTGGCTGCCAGCAGGGCGCTGCCCGCGAGTTTGCCAACGGCAGCGGTGACCGTGCCGGCACCGATCGCGGCGATCAACGTCGTGCCGACGCAGCACAGGATCGGGAGGCCGAGCAGTGCCAGCCACCACCGGCTCGATGCTTCGCGTCCGCGTTCGCTGGTCACGCGCAGCAGCTCGTCGGCTTGTCGGACAGGAACAGGCCGGCGGCGATCCGTAGGGCCTCGCTCATCGTCAGGTACGGCGCCCACGTGTCGGCCAGGTCGTCGACGGTCAGGCCGAACTTGATCGCGTAGGTCGCTGTGAGCATCACGTCGCCCGCCCCGTCCAGCGCCGCGTGGACGCCCAGAACCTTGCCGGTGTCGGCGTCTGCGACGAGCTTGAGGACGCCTCGGGTGTCATGGTTCGCGAGCGCTCTCGGGATATCGGTCGCGGCCAGGACCCGGCACTCGCAGGGGTGCCCCGCGGCCAGGGCCTGCTGTTCAGTCATTCCGGCCGAGCCGATCTGCGGGGTCGTGAACGTCACGGCGGGCAGACCGCGGTAGTCGACCGTGGACGGCTCGCCGAGGGCACTGGCGGCGGCGGCGTGGCCGGTCCGGGCGGCGACATACACGTACTGCGGCACGCCGGACACGTCGCCGGCGGCGAAGACTCGCGGGTTGCTGGTTTGTTGGTGGGCGTCGACGACGATGAACCCGCGCTCGTCAGTCTGAACGCCAGCGGTGTCCAGGCCGAGACCGCGGGTGTCGGCGGACCTGCCCGTCGCGACGAGGAGCCGCTGGCCGGTTATCTCCGTGCCGCCCGCCGTCCAGACGGTCACCCCGCCCGAGCCGTTCCCGACCGCGATGGCGCGGTCCTCGACGCAGGCGATCCCGTCGTCGGCGAACACAGCTCGCAGGACGTCGGCGACCTCCGGTTCGGTGTACGGCGCGAACCGCCCGACCAGCGTCACCTGCACGCCAAGGTGGGCCCACAGCTGGGCCTGCTCCAATCCGACGTACCCGCCCCCGATGACGACCATCGACGCGGGCAGGTGGGTCATCTCCATCGCGGTCGTGCTGGTCAGGTAGTCGACGCCGTCGAGACCGGGCAGGTCCGGGACGCGCGGCGTGGCGCCGGTCGCGACGACGTAGGCAGCAGCGCTCAGCTGTTGGCCGTCCACGTCGAGCGTCCGCTCGTCGATGAACCGGGCATGCCCGTAGGTGACCGGGAACCCGTGCGCGTCCGCGACGGCTGCGTACTTCGCCTTGCGCATCGAGTCGATCAGCTCTTGCTTCTGCCCGATCAGCGCCGGCAGGTCGGCCTTCCCAGCGGTTGTCGGCACCATCGGGAAGGCGCGGTTCGACGACGCACGGTGCCGCTGACCGGCCGCGGCGAGCAGGTACTTGGACGGCACACAGCCGATGTTCAGGCACGTCCCACCGAGCACGCCGTGCTCGACCAGCAGCACGTTCTTGCCCCGGCCACGGGCCTCGATCCCGGCAGCCATTGCCGCACCCCCCGTGCCGATCACGATCAGGTCCCATCGGGCGTCGTTGCTCATCGGCACACCGTAGACATTCCAGTACGGTGGAGGGTCAAGGGGTAGCGTCCTCACATGCGGATAGGGACGCTCGCCCAACTGGCCGACGTCACCACGAAGGCGCTCCGGTTCTACGAGCAGGTAGGTGTCCTGCCCGAGCCGGCACGCAGCCCATCGGGCTACCGCGACTACGACGAGACAGCGCTTGCGCGGCTGCGATTCGTCAGGGCCGCCCAGGCCGCAGGGCTGACCCTTGCTGAGATCGTCCAGATCGTTGCCGTCCGCGAGGCGCAAGGACCTCCATGCGGACACGTCGTCTTGCTACTCGACCGGCACGCCGTCGAGCTCGACCATCGCATCGCCGCGCTCGTCACGGCCCGCGCCGACATCGAGCGGTTAAGAGAGCGCGCCGCCGAGCTAGACCCAGCTAACTGCGCCGCCGACGGCGTCTGCCACGTCATCCCCGCCAGAACCGGTAAGGACGCTGAGGCAACCCCGCCCGCGGACTGAACCAGCTGCCC
>JAYUBO010000168.1:0-4031 GCA_043740815.1 Frankiales bacterium
TGTCGGGACTGCAGAGCTACCTGTTGCAGCGCACGGGCGAGGCCGTCGTCCTGTCCACCCGCGTGCAGCTGGTGCGGCGACTGCTGCGCCTGCCGGTGACGGAGCTCGACCGCCGTCGTACCGGCGACCTGATCTCGCGGGTCGGCGCCGACACGACGCTGCTGCGCACCGTCGTCACCTCGGGGCTGGTCGACGTGGTCTCGGGGCTGGTGATCGCCGTCGGTGCCCTGGTCGCGATGGCGACCGTCGACCTGCTGCTGCTCGGGATCACCGTGGTCGCGGTGATGGTCGGCTTCACGGGGGCCATCGTCGTCGTGCGGCGCGTGCGCCCGGCCTCCCTTGCCGCTCAGACCGCGGTGGGCACCATGACGTCGGGCATCGAGCGGGCGCTGTCCGGCGTGCGGACGATCCGGGCTGCTGGAGCTGAGGAGCGCGAGGAGGCGGCTGTCACGGTCTTCGCCCGGGACGCCTTCACCGCGGGGCTGCAGCTCGCCCGGCTGCGGGCCCTGCTCGGTCCGCTGGCAGCGGTCTCGGTCCAGGGAGCCTTCCTGGCCGTGCTGGGCGTCGGCGGCGCACGAGTGGCAAGCGGGAGCATCACCGTGGGCGACCTCGTGGCCTTCGTGCTGCTGCTGTTCCTGCTCGTCCAGCCGTTGGCGCAGGGCATCCAGGCGCTCACCGCGGTCCAGACGGGGCTCGGGGCGCTGTCGCGGATCCAGGAGGTGTTGGACCTGCCGGCCGAGAACGACAGCGACGTCATCAGCGCCGACCTATCGGACAGCGTGTCGGTGGAGGTGCGCTTCCAAGACGTCGGCTTTGCCTATGCCACAGGAGGAAGCGTCCTTCGCGGCACGACCTTCGTCGCGCCGACCGGCCGACGCACGGCCCTGGTCGGGCCCTCCGGGGCCGGGAAGTCGACGGTGTTCGCACTGATCGAGCGGTTCTACGAGGTCAGCTCAGGCACGGTTCTCGTCGGCGACCAGGACGTGCGCGACCTCGATCGCGCCCTGCTGAGGAGCCGGATGGCCTACGTCGAGCAGGACGCCCCGGTCCTGGCCGGGACCCTGCGCGAGAACCTCCTGCTCGGACGGCCCGGTGCCGTGGACAGCGAGCTGCTCTCGGCTCTCGAGCAGGTCAACCTGCTCGAGCTGGCCGTGCGGAGCGTCGAGGGGTTGGACGCCCAGGTGGGAGACGACGGAATCCTGCTGTCCGGCGGGGAGCGTCAGCGGCTTGCCATCGCCCGGGCGCTGCTCAGCCGGCCGGCGCTCCTGCTGCTCGATGAACCGACATCGTCGCTGGACGCGCGCAACGAGCACGCGCTGTCCCGGGCGGTCGCCGCCATCGGACCCGGCACCACCGTCTTGGTGATCGCGCACCGCCTGTCCACGGTCGTGGACGCCGACCAGATCGTCGTGCTCGACCGTGGGACCGTCGTGGCGACAGGAACACACGAGGAGCTGGTGGCCTCCTCACCGCTCTACCGCGACCTGGCCACCCGTCAACTACTCGTCTGACCGGCGGACCCGCCCGCTGTTCCGCGGCCGGTGGGGGGCGTCCTCCGCGACGGGGACGGTCGTGACCCGGTGCGGCACGGCGATGTGGACCTCCACCCCGCGGGAGTAGTGGGCCAGCGCAGGGCCGACCGGGCGGGGCAGGCCGGCCGCGGTGACGAGGCTGTCGTCGCATGCCTCCACGACGGCGCGCTGCAGCGGCCACGGGGCGTGCGCCACCTCGCCGTACCGCAGACCGGCGTCCCTTGCTTGGCTGAACAGCCGCCACCGCGCGGTCAGGAAATGCTCGAGCTCCGTGACCTCCCCGGGGGCAATCAGCACCCCGGGACGGATGATGATCGTGCCGCCAGCACCACGCGGGCCTGGCCATCTCCGGCGCGTGGTGTAGACCAGTCGCTCGGGCCCGCCGCTCAGGCGCATCGACGCCCAGTTGTACGGCAGTCGGTAGGTGACCCGGGCCGTCACCACCGCCGCCAGGCGGGCCGCCTCCAGCGAGAAGAACCAGACACCCGCCCGGCCGTGGCCGTCACGGACGTAGGTCCGCACGTTCGTCTCGGCAAACCGCCCGAGCCACGGTGGCGCGGGGAGCCGGGGTGGCGCCACCGACATCTGGAAGGGGATCAGACCGACCCAGGCCTGGCCGTCAAAGGTGTCGACCGTCAGCCCCGCCGGGAGCAGCCCCTGTACGACGCTCGGCGCGTACGGCCAGTGCAGGTAGGTCAACTGCTCCCAGCGGTTGACCATCACCGGATGGCGGACGCTGAAGGGACACGTGCCACCAGGAACGACAGGACTCACACCTACAGGATGCCGGTCGTGAGGGCCGGGTGCGCTGCGGAGGGTGCACCCGCCCCCTCGTGCTGGCAACCCGAGTGCTAGCTCAGGGCACCGCTGGTGGTGCCGGTGCCGTGCAGGTGGTCGCACAGCCGGACCTGGTTGGCAGCGATCCGGCCGCCGGCGATGCCCTCGAGGGCGGCGAACGGGCCGCACGGGTTAGGGGTGATCCAGACGTGGAGCATCGGGACGGGTTGCGGCTTGATCTGACCGCTGGGGCAGGTGCCAGAGCTGTTCGTCAGGCCCTGGATGAACCCGCTCGCGGAGAAGCACAGGTTGTCGTGGATATGCCACTGGATCAGGCTTCCGCCGAGCGAGGGCACCGCCGACAGCGGTGTACCTGGCGTGAGCATGTACATCGCTGCCACCAGACGACGGCCACCGCCGGTGGTGTCATAGACCAGGGACTCAGGGCGGTCGGGGTCAAGGGTGGTGTTGTCGTTCTGGAACGTCCGGTTCATCAGGTGTTCCGTGCCGGTGAAGCCGTCACCGATGCTCCGGAAGCCGGCCTTCTCAGCGACGGCAGCGTTGGACCACTGAGGCAGCCGAGCCAGGGTGAGGGAGACGAGGTTTTCGGCCTCGGCCTGCTGCTTGGGGGTGACCCCGGGTGTCCCGCTCAGGTCGATCGGCAGCGTCGGGTCGTAGGCCCGCGCCACACCGTGTGCGTGCCCGCCGGCAGCCGTTCCGTGTGCGTGCCCGTCGGCGTGGCCGTGCTGGGCGGTGGCGACGGTGCCCATGACGCTCACGGCAGACACCGCAAGGACGAGGGCTGACGAGCTCAGCCGCAGGCCGAGGACGGACCTGAGCGCAAGCGCGGCGAAGATCGTCGTGCCGAACGCCAGGGCTGCGGCCAGGCCGTCGGCAAGCTGGATCGGCTCGGGTACGTTGAGGCCATCGATGCCGGGCAGGCCCGCAACCTTGGCCATCACCCAGCCGGCGACGGCGCCGCCTCCGAGCAGAACACCCCAGGCGCCCAGGACCCGGTCCTCGCGAACCAGGGCGGCGCAGCCCCACAGAACCTGCACGGTGGCGAGGGCGATGAAGACGTAGACCGCGGCCTTGTGCTCGCTGTGCGCCCCCGCGGCGGCAGCGTGCACGACGCCCGCGCCGACCGACAGCAGCCCCGCCAGGAACAACCAGGAGCGGCGGGTGGTCGGCTCGGGTGCGCTGACCGGTCGCTGGTCCGGCGGAGCGGCGGTGACGATCATCTGCAAACGGTACCGGCCAGAGGGGGCTCGCTCCACCGGTTCGGTGACGGACCACCTGGCCGGGTGAACAGAAATGCAACTCTTGTCAGAATGTGACGGCACACAGCCGAAGGGCCGGCGGCCCCCTCACGGCGTGGGAGAGGCCGACGGCCCTGACAGGCGGGTGCACCGTCAGCTGGCGGACACCGGCTCGGGGTGCCAGCCGGGAACGTGCAGCTCGATGTCGGTTGTGGTGCGACGGGCGTGGACCAGACCGAGACCGGCCAAGGCCACCAGAAGCAGACCGCCACCGAGGGCGATCCAGCCGGCGATCAGGGCTACCGTCGCCATGGTCCCGAAGGCGTAGGCGTTCAGCAGCAGCCCGCGAAGGGTCTCACCGCGAAAGGCCGTGTCGACCTTGCCCTGCAGCGCTTTGTCGGTCGGGTTGGCCCGCGCGGCCGTGGACAGCTCGGAGTAGGACTTGCCGCCGGTGATCGCCTTC
>JAYUBO010000169.1:0-8177 GCA_043740815.1 Frankiales bacterium
GCGACGTGGGCGTTCCAGATCCGGGCGCCGTCGCAGTGCAACCGGACCCCAGCCGCTGCGGTGAGGGCCCTCAGCGCCTCGACCACGTCGAGGGCGTGCACCGTGCCGCCTCCCCGGTTATGGGTCTGCTCGAGGCTGACCGCGCTCGTAGGGACAGTCCCCCACCCGTCCGGGCGCAGCTCACGCGCGACCGCTTCGACCGTGAGCAGGCCACCAGGGACGGTGCGGGTCGAGATACCGCCGTGCTGCGCCGCTCCCCCGTGCTCATAGGTGACGATATGTGCGTCTGCGTCGCAGAGCAGCTCACCGGCCGGGGGCACGAGCAGGCGTAGGCAGATCTGGTTGCCCATCGTCCCGCTCGGCACGAAGACCGCCGCCTCGTGCCCGAACAGCGCGGCGACGCGGTCCTCCAGGGCGTTGACCGTGGGGTCCTCGCCATACACGTCGTCACCCACCTCGGCGGCGGCCATGGCGGCGCGCATGGCCGGGGTGGGTCGGGTCAGGGTGTCACTACGCAGGTCCACGATCACCGGCCTAAGGTAGCCGTGTGCTCACCGCTGAGGAGGTCCTCGCTGCGGTCCGGGTCCACGCCGACCGGGTCCACGACGCGGTCCGTCGCCTCGGATGCGACCCCGAGGCAGCCGTCGGCGTGGTCGAGCAGAGCGCCCAGGACCTCCTCGACGCAGCGGTGCGCTCTCCCGAGACCGTCGGCGATCCGGTGGGATGGTGGTTCGCACGGGCACGGGCGCTCGCGCGGTCGGTCGCCGGGTACGACGACGACCTGCCTGTCGGGGGCGGCGTGCTCAGCGCGGATGCCAACCAGGCTCGGCTGGCACGGGCGCTGGAGTCCCTGCCTGAACGCGATCGCGCGGCGCTGCTGCTGCGCGACTCCTACGACCTGCCGGCGGCGGCAGTGGGCACCTCCCTCGGGCTCGACGCCGCCGGCGCGATGACCGTGGTGGGTCACGCCCGGCTGGCCTTCCTGCCGGCCCTGCTGGGTGGGACTGCCCTTGAGGTGTCGACCCATGCTGTCGACGTAGGGGCTCTCGCCCGCCAGTCCGAAGGAGGCCAGACCGCTGCGCGGGACGCGACGACCCGCCGACACGTGCAGAACTGTGACGAGTGCGCCGACGTGGTTGACGCCCAGGAGCGGGCCCGCAGGCTGCTGTCTGGCCTGACCGTCGTCGCCCTGCCGGACGCCGAGCGCGAGGCCTTACTGACCCGCGTCGAGTCCCGTGCTCGCGCTGCGTTGCCGGCTGCCGAGCCACTGCTCGAGCTCGAGGAGTGGGAGCAGGAGCCAGAACGCCACTACTCGCTGTCGCTGATGGCCCTCGGCCTCGTCCTCGCGATCGGCGCCGGCATCGGTGGGGGCCTGCTCTCGAGCCGCAGCAGCCGCGTCGCACCGCTGGCTGCCGGCGGCCGACCTGTCGCCCTCGTCACGGCTGCGCCTGTGCTCTCGCTCGCGCCGCGACCCGGCCCGACCGGCCGGCCCACCCCCACGTCCCTCACGACGCCGCGAGTCTTTCTCCTCACCCCCTCGCCCGCCCCGACCCCGATACTGACCGCCACGGTGGCCCCTCCCACGGCGACGCCCACCTCGGTCACCGAGCCACTGTCGCTGGAGATCAACCCGAGCAGTGGCCCCAACGACACCGAAGTCACGGTAAGCGGCCGGGGATGGACGCCCGGCGCCTTCGTGCAGCTGGCCTACCTCGAGCGGGTCGGGGGCAACCCTGGTTCGTCGGCCGCGGTGCAGGTCGACGGCCTCGGACGCTTCACGACGACTCTCACCGCGCACGACAGCCGGGGACTTCCGGGACCGCACAGCATCACCGCAGGCGACGGGACCAACAGCGCCACCGCGACTTTCAACGCGACGGGCTGACCCGCGCCGACTGCAGCATCTCGGCGACGAGGAAGGCCAGCTCGAGGGACTGACCGTTGTTCAGCCGCGGGTCGCACGCAGTCTCGTAACGGCCGGCCAGGTCCTGGTCCGTCAGCTGGTAGGCACCGCCCAGGCACTCGGTCACGTCGTCTCCGGTGAGCTCCACGTGGATGCCACCAGGGTGCGTCCCCAGGGCTTGGTGCACCTCGAAGAAGCCGCGTACCTCGTCGAGGACGTCGTCGAAGTGACGGGTCTTGTAGCCGTTGGCCGTCTCGGTCGTGTTGCCATGCATCGGGTCGCAGCACCAGATGACGCTGCCCTTGCCACGAGCCTGCTCAACGTGCGCCACAATCGCCGGCAGCAGGTCACGGACCTTGCCGGCGCCCATCCGGACGATGACCGTCAGCCGCCCGGGAACCCTTGTGGGGTCGAGCTTCTCAATCACCGCGAGGGCCGCCTCGGGAGTCGCCGACGGCCCGAGCTTGAGCCCGATCGGGTTGGCCACACGCGACAGCAGGTCGATGTGCGCACCGTCGAGGTCGCGGGTCCGCTCGCCCACCCAGACGAGGTGGCCGCTGAGGGCATAGGCGTTCACACCGGCGTCGTCGTACCGGGTCAGCGCTCTTTCGTACTCGAGCAGGAGCGCTTCGTGGCTCGCGTACAGCTCGACGCCGTGTGTCGCGGGCATCCCGGAGATGTCCAGACCGCAGGCGCGCATGAACGCCAGCGCTCGCTCGATCTGCTGGGCGAGCTGTTCGTAGCGGTGACCGAGCGGGCTCGAGGCGACGAACGCGGTGTTCCAGTCATGGACCTTCTCGAGGTCGGCGCTGCCGTCGGTTGCCATGGCACGCATGAAGTTCAAGGCGGCGGCGGAGTTGGCGTAGGCCCGGACCAGCCGACGCGGGTCCGGCGTCCGGTCGCCGTGTAGGTCGTTGACCGCATCCCCGCGGTAGGACGCACGTCCCGTCGCCGCCTCGAGGTCGGTGCTCCGTGGCTTGGCGTACTGCCCCGCCATCCGGCCTACCTTCACGACCGGCATGCTCGCGCCGTAGGTCAGGACGATCGCCATCTGCAACAGCGTGCGCACCTTGCCGCGGATGCCCTCAGCGGTGTTCGCGTCGAACGTCTCAGCGCAGTCGCCCCCCTGCAGCAGGAACGCCTCGCCACGGGCGACGGCCGCGAGCCGCTCGCGCAGGATGTCGCACTCGTGTGGCTGCACGAGCGGCGGCACGCTGGTGAGGGTGTCGATGACCTCCCTCAGCACCGCCTGGTCCGGCCAGCTGGGTTGCTGGGCGGCGGGCAGAGCGCGCCAAGCGTCGAGGCCGTCCCTGGAGGGGCCGGCGCCGGCGGTGGGATCGAGCAGGTGGGTCACCCTCGGCAGGCTAGTCGCCGCTCCGACGCCTGAGCCCCAACGCCTGCCACCCGAAACCCGCCTCGTCGTGGCGGGATCGACGACCGATCTGCACCTTCTGATCGGCGTTGAGTCCTCCCCCGGGTTGCGTGCCTTGGACCGTATGCTCCTTTTTCTGACCTTAATCCAGGAGACGTCTTCGTGAAGCTGTCCATCCTCATGCCCGTGTACGACGAGGAAAAGACCCTCGCCGATGCCGTGGCGCGCGTCCTCGCGGTGCCGTACCCGTGTGAGGTCGAGCTGGTTCTCGTGGAGGACGGCAGCAAGGACGGCACCCGGGAGGTGCTCGCCGGGCTGTCAGACCCGCGGCTGTCGGTGTTCTACCACCCCAAAAACAAGGGTAAGGGCGCTGCGATCCGTACCGCCGCCGAACAAGCCACCGGCACCTACATGATCATCTGTGACGCAGACCTCGAATACGCGCCTGAGGAGATCCCCTCCCTGTTGCAGCCCATCTTGGAAGCGCAAGCGCAGGTCGTCTACGGCACCCGCACCTTCGGCAGCCACACGGCATATTCGTTTTGGTACGTCATGGGCAACAAGGGCGTCACGATGTTCGCGAACGTGATCTTCAACTCGTGGATCAGCGATCTCGAGACCTGCTTCAAGCTGATGCCCCTCGCGCTGTACCGAGAGCTCGACATCCGCTCCGTGGGATTCGGCATGGAGGCCGAGCTCACCGGCAAGCTGCTGCGCCGCGGGGTCCGGCCATTCGAGGTCCCCATCAGCTACCGCGCCCGCTCGCGGGAGGAGGGGAAGAAGCTCACTTGGAAGGACGGCGTCGAGGCACTTTGGATCTTGCTCCGGCTCCGCTTCGGCTCGGGGCGATGACCGGGACGCGCCTCGAGCTGCTCGGTATCGCGGCGCTCGGCTCGATGGTGTTGGTCGTCCACGACGTCGGTTACATGCTGTCGGCGCCGTACTGGTTAGACGAGGGCTGGGTGGCGATCACCACCAACTATGCGCTCCACGACCTGCCCGCCACGACGTCAAGCACCCCGATCCTGTGGAGCCTGATGCTGCGTCCCCTGCCGCAGTCCGACCTTCGCATCGTGCCCCTGCTGTTCGCCGGGCTCGCTGTCGTCGCGGCCTACCTGCTCGTCCGTGGCTTCGCCTGGGAGCACCGTTCAGCGGCGATTGTCGGCGGTGCGCTTGCCGGGGTGGCCGCCCTAGTCAACCCCTCGGCTCTGCTGCGCAACGACCTCAAGCAGTACACCGCGGACGCCTTCTTCACCCTGTTCGTGCTCCTGCTCGTGTCGCGCCTAGAAGCCGCGTGGTCGCTGCAGCGCTTGATCGCCCTTGCCGTCGTCACCAGTGCGGGACTACTGCTGAGCCCCGCCGCCGCCTTGACAGGGATAGCCGCCTTCGCTGCGCTGACCCTGCGGGCCCTCATCGTTCGCGACGCCCGACTGAAGTCCTTGCTCGTGGCAGGCGCCGCCGCCGGCGGCGCCTTCGGGGTCCTCTACCTGATCTTCGTCGCGCAGGCGGACAGCCCTGGGCTCACGAAGTACTGGACGCCCTACTACCTGCCCCTCTCCTCAGGGCGTGCGGGAGTCACCCACTTCCTTCACGTCAGGGTCTTCGACGAGCTGGCGCGCCTGGGGGTGGGCCCCTGGTGGGTTGCAGCCGGCCTGATCGCTGCGGGCCTCGTTGCCGTCTTGCGGCGCGGCCGCCCGATGGTCGCCCTGACTGCCGGCTTTTTGCTCGTGGAGATGCTGGCCCTGGGGACGTCTAGAATCTACCCCTTCCTGGACCAGCGCACCTCGCACTTCCTCACTGTGATGCTCGCTGTGCTCGCTGCCGTCGGCGTCGCAGATGCCTTCGCCCGGCTCCTACCCCACGCAGCGCTGCTGGTCCCCGCACTGACGGCTGTGGCCGTCGCCTTCGCCTTCCACAACTCCCAGGACTTTCGGGCGCACTCGGTGCCGCCCGAGAACGTGCGGACTCCCGCGGCATATCTCCAGGCGCACCGCGCTCCGGGGGAAGTCATCGTCGTCACCTTGGGGAGCAGCTTCCCCTTCGGGGTGTACTGGAAGGACGAGCACCTCGGTCGGCGCTCCACGACGGCGGACCTGCAGGGCTATGTCCCGGACTACCCTGGCGACCCTGCCGTCTTGGTCGCCGCCGGCCGGGATGCCCCAGCGGTCAACAGGCTGACCGACCGGGCCATCAGCCTGGCTCACAATTCCGCCATCTGGATGGTCCGCAGCCACGTCAGCCTCGGGGAGGCTCAGGCCTGGGCCAGGAAGCTCAGCGCTGCAGGCCTCCAGGCCGACTGCGTGCCCGGCGTCCTGAACCTGTTCCGGCTGGTCCCCGTCACGGACGCCCACCCGGCCTGCACTGCTTAGTACCGAGGCCGTCACACCTGCGGACTCCTCAGAGACTGCTGCCGTGCTTGCCGATCGCCTCGTTGACGGCCCCGCGGAAAGCCTCGACACCGATGGTGCCGTCGGACTCGACCCGGGTCCCCTCGTACGGCAAGTGGGTCAGCGTCACCCCTGGCAGCACGCCGACGACCTCCCTGATGTCGGGTAGGGCGACATCGCAGACGACCACCGTGCCAGGGCCCTGCGAGGTGCACATCAGTCGACCGAACCTTCGAGGTCGATCACAGGCAGGTAGACGCGGGCGCCATCGGCGAGGAACTCCGACGACTTCTCCTTCATGCCGAGCTCCAACGCCTCGACCTCACCCACGCCGTGCTCGGCAGCGTACTTGCGGACGTCCTGGCTGATCCGCATCGAGCAAAAGTGCGGACCGCACATCGAGCAGAAGTGCGCAGTCTTCGCGGCCTCGGCCGGCATCGTCTCGTCGTGGAAGTCGCGAGCCTTCGTCGGGTCGAGCGAGAGGTTGAACTGGTCCTGCCAGCGGAACTCGAACCGGGCGTCGCTCAGTGCGTCGTCCCAGGCCTGAGCGCCGGGGTGGCCCTTTGCCAGATCGGCTGCGTGAGCGGCGATCTTGTAGGTGATCACGCCGTCCTTCACGTCGTCGCGGTTCGGCAGGCCGAGGTGCTCCTTGGGCGTGACGTAGCAGAGCATCGCGGTGCCGTACCAGCCGATCATCGCCGCGCCGATGGCGCTGGTGATGTGGTCGTAGCCCGGGGCGATGTCGGTCGTCAGCGGACCGAGGGTGTAAAACGGCGCCTCCTTGCAGACCTCCAGCTGCAGGTCCATGTTCTGCTTGATCTTGTTCATGGGGACGTGACCGGGGCCCTCGACCATGACCTGAACGTCGTACTCCCAGGCGATCTCGGTCAGCTGGCCCAGGGTGCGGAGCTCAGAGAACTGCGCGTCGTCGTTGGCGTCGGCGATCGACCCCGGACGAAGACCGTCACCGAGGGAGAACGTCACGTCGTACTGCTGCATGAGCTCGCAGATGTCTCGGAAGTGCGTGTAGAGGAAGTTCTCCTGGTGATGCGCCAGGCACCAGGCGGCCATGATGGAGCCACCGCGCGACACGATGCCGGTCTTGCGGGTGGCCGCGAGCGGGACGTAGCGCAGGAGCACGCCGGCGTGGACGGTGATGTAGTCGACGCCCTGCTCGAACTGCTCGATGAGGGTGTCGCGGTAGACCTCCCAGGACAGGTCCTCGGCCTTGCCGTTGACCTTCTCCAGCGCTTGGTAGATCGGGACCGTACCGATCGGGACGGCGCTGTTGCGGATGATCCACTCGCGGGTGGTGTGGATGTTGCGGCCGGTGCTGAGGTCCATGACCGTGTCGGCGCCCCAGCGGGTCGCCCAGGTCATCTTCTCGACCTCCTGCTCGATCGAGGAGGCGACGGCGGAGTTGCCGATGTTGGCGTTGATCTTGACCAGGAAGTTACGGCCGATCGCCATCGGCTCGGACTCGGGGTGGTTGACGTTCAGCGGCAGGACCACGCGACCGGCGGCCAGCTCGGACCGGACGTGCTCAGGGGTGCAGCCCTCGCGCAGCGCGACGAACTCCATCTCGGGGGTGATGGTCCCCTGCTTGGCGTAGTGGAGCTGCGTGACGTTCCTGCCGGTGACTGCCCGCATCGGCTGGCTCGACCCGACGAAGACGCTGTCGAGGTTGCGGCCATCGGAGGAGGCGACAGCGTGGGCCTTGAGCCCGTTGTCGATCGGCTGGACCTCGCGGCCCTGGTAGGTCTCAACGTCGCCGCGCTCGGCGATCCACTGCTTTCGCAGCGCCGGGAGACCGAGTCGGATGTCGGTGCGCAGCGACGTGTCGGTGTAGGGCCCGCTGGTGTCGTAGAGCACGACGCTGTCACCGTTGGTCAGGGACACCTCGCGCATCGGGACCTGCAGGTCCGGGCGTGAGCCCTGCAGGTAGGTCTTGCGCGATCCGGGGAAGCTGGTACCGGTCGTTGCCTCGGCGGAGCCGAGGGGGGATGGAGCATCGAGTGCCGTCATGGGACGGGTCCTCCCTACGCCGGTCTTAGCCGGATCAGGTGCGAACGGTCGACGGCCGGTCCTGCCGTCATCTCAGCCTCGGACGTGAGGCTCCCGCGGGTCGACCCCGACAGTAGCCGCCCGGGCTCGGGCCGGCGCAGCGGCCTCAGGTCAGCAGGCGCCTGATCGACCTGCCGAGGTCGGTGACGGCCTCGTCGGCCCGGCGTACCAAGCCGGCTTGCAGGTGGATGTCGTGCCAGGCCTCGGGGACGACGACCAGCTCGGCTCCGACGCGTCGGGCGAGGGCCTCGCCCTCCGGGCGCAGCCGCTCCTGCTCCGACACGTGCACGACGCAGGGCACCGTCGGGTCGACCACCTCCGGGAGCCGGCCGCCGAACATGGCCGCGACGCCCTGCTTCGCCCAGGCCGTGCGGATGAGCGGGTCGGGACCGGTCCAGGCCGCGCTGCTCGCGAGGGTCAGGTCCACGACCGGGCTGACCAGCGCGAGCCC
>JAYUBO010000170.1:0-7850 GCA_043740815.1 Frankiales bacterium
GGCTTGCTGAAGGTCTCGACCCGCTCCAAGGGTGCCGTCGACGTCGGTGCCGTCTGCGGGTCGCTCGGCGGGGGCGGCCATCGCTTCGCGGCGGGCTTCACGTCCGACGACGACGTCGACGTGACGCTCGACAAGCTCCGGGTGGCCCTGTCCAGGGCGCCGCACCTGCCGGTGTGACCGCGCCCGATCGTGCTCCTGCCCCTGACGGGCTCGTGGTCGTCGACAAGGCCGGCGGCTGGACCTCGCACGACGTGGTCGGCCGGAGCCGACGGCTCGCCCGCACCCGTAAGGTCGGCCACGCGGGCACGCTGGACCCGATGGCCACCGGCGTCCTGGTCCTGGGTATCGGCAAGGCCACCCGACTGCTCGGCCACCTCTCGCTGACCGACAAGACTTACGACGCGACCATCAGGCTCGGCGTCAGGACCGTGACCGATGACGCGGAGGGGGAGGTGACCTCGAAGGTGTCGGCGGCAACGGTCACCGACGAGCAGGTTGCCACCCAGATCGGCCTGCTGACGGGCGACCTGCTGCAGGTTCCGTCGTCGGTGTCGGCCATCAAGGTCGACGGTGTGCGCTCCTATGCGCGGGTACGCGCCGGGGAGGACGTCGCGCTGAAGGCCCGACCGGTGACGGTGGCGACGTTCGACCTGCTGGCGCGTCGCGGCGACGACCTCGACGTACGGGTCACGTGCACCAGCGGCACCTACATCCGGGCTCTTGCCCGGGACCTCGGCGCCGCGCTGGGAGTGGGCGGCCACCTGACTGCCCTGCGCCGTACCCGGGTAGGGCCGTTCGGGCTCGACGTGGCCCGGACGCTGGAGCAGCTGGGCGAGTTCTTCGACGACGCCGTGGTGCCGCTGGACCTCGCTGTCTCGCGGTCCTTCCCCCGGCGTGAGCTGTCCGCCGACGAGGCGCTGGCAGTGTCGTACGGCAAGAAGCTCGACCCCACCGGGGTACAGGGCACGGTGGGCGCTTTTGCCTCGTCGGGGGAGTGCATGGCCCTGCTCGAGGACAGACTCGAGGACACCGGCGAGGTCGCCCGCCCGACGGTGGTGTTCCGTCCCGCCTGACTAGGCTGGCGGGTATGGAGCGCTGGCGTGGGGTCGAGAGCGTACCGACCACCTGGGGGCGTTGCGTCGTCACGATCGGCGTCTTCGACGGTGTGCACCGCGGTCACCAGCAGATCATCGAGCAGTCGGTGGCCAGGGCACGCGAGCTCGGCGTGCCCAGTGTCGTGATGACCTTCGACCCCCACCCGATCGAGGTGATCCGACCGGGCAGCCACCCTCCGATGCTGACCGGGCAGCGGTACAAGGCTGACCTCGTCGAGGCCCTCGGGGTCGACGTGTTCTGCGTCCTGCCGTTCACCCTGGACGTCATGCGGCTCACGGCCCAGGAGTTCGTCCACGGCGTGCTCGTGGAGAAACTGCACGCCGGCGTCGTCGTCGTCGGGGAGAACTTCCGCTACGGCAACAAGGGCAGCGGGACCGTGGCGACGCTGGCCGAGGACGGTCGCCGCTTCGGGTTCAGCGTCGAGGGCTTCCCGTTGCAGGGCCGTGGCGACATGACCTGGTCCTCGACCTACATCCGGTCGTGCGTGTCAGCAGGTGACGTCACCACGGCGACCGAGGCGCTCGGGCGCGAGCACCGCATCCACGGCGTCGTGGTGCGGGGAGACCAGCGCGGACGTGAGCTGGGCTACCCCACGGCCAACCTCGAGCCGCTGCCGTGGAGCGCGATCCCCGCCGACGGCGTCTACGCCGGGCGCCTGGTCCGCAGGTCGGGTCCGCAGGAGCGGCTGCTGCCGGCAGCGGTCAGCATCGGCACGAACCCGACCTTCGCGGGGACCGAACGCAGGGTCGAGGCGTTCGTGCTCGACTACACCGGTGACCTGTACGGCGAGCACGTCGGCCTGGCGTTCACCCAGCGGCTGCGGGAGACCCTGCGCTTTGACGGCGTGGAGTCGCTGAAGGCCCAGATGGCCCTCGACGTGGAGCGGACCCGGTCGGTGCTGGGAGTCCAGCCGTCCGAGTGACGACCCGGCGGGCTAAGGGCCGGCCCCGTGGCTCGTCCGGCCACGACGCCAGGCGTGGGACTGGTAACGTGAACTCATGCCGGGGAACCGGTGGTGTGCTCACTTGTCCAGGTGCAGAAGACCCAGGGCGCACACCCGATGCAACAAGGAGATCCGTGGCGCTCACCACCGAGCAAAAGAAGTCCATTATGGCGGAGTACGCCACGGTCGAGGCCGACACCGGCTCGCCCGAGGTCCAGATTGCGATGCTGACCAAACGCATCCTGGACCTCACGGCTCACCTGAAGGAGCACAAGCACGACCACCACACGCGTCGTGGCCTGCTCCTGCTGGTCGGCCGCCGCCGACGCCTGCTGAAGTACCTGGAGAAGACCGACATCACCCGCTACCGCACGCTCATCGAGCGTCTCGGACTGCGTCGCTAGCCGTACGACGGGGAGTGCCCACTCGGGCACTCCCCTTCGTCGTTGGACGACCGTCCAGCGACATCACGTGCCACGCCCGGGAGCTTTACCCCGACAGGCGCGGCCGTTACAAAGAGGAGTGCCCATGACGGGCGAGAGCAACATCTACGGCTCGGAATTCTCCGAAGCCGTGATCACCAACCCGGGCGGCGCCACGCGCACGATCCGGTTCGAGACCGGTCGCCTTGCCAAGCAGGCCGCCGGCTCGGTCACCATCTACCAGGGCGACACACTCGTGCTGTCCGCGGCCACTGCCAGCAAGCGGCCCAAAGAAAACCTCGACTTCTTCCCCCTCACGGTGGACGTCGAGGAGCGGATGTACTCCGTCGGACGCATCCCCGGCTCGTTCTTTCGCCGTGAGGGCCGGCCGTCCGAGGACGCGATCCTCACCTGCCGCCTGACCGACCGCCCCCTGCGCCCGTCGTTCAAGAAGGGCCTGCGTAACGAGGTCCAGGTCGTCAGCACGATCCTGGCCCTCGACCCCGACCACCTGTACGACGTCCTGGCGATCAACTCCGCCGCGGCCGCCGTGCTCATGTCCGGCCTGCCCTTCACCGGCCCGGTCGGTGCGACCCGCGTTGCGTGCATCAACGGTGAGTGGGTCGCCTTCCCGACCCACTCCGAGCTCGAGAACGCGACCTTCGACATGGTCGTCGCGGGTCGTCTGGTCGAGGACGGCAAGGGCGGTCAGGATGTCGCGATCATGATGGTCGAGGCCGAGGCCACCAAGAACGTCTACGAGGTCATCAACGGTGGCGGCACGGCCCCCACCGAGGCGATCGTCTCCGCCGGCCTCGAGGCCGCGAAGCCGGCCATCGCGGCCGTGTGCAAGGCCCAGCTCGAGCTCAAGGCGAAGGCGCCGAAGGACCCGATCGACGTGCCCGTCTTTCTCGACTACGAGGACGACGTCTACGCCGCGGTCGAGACCGCTGCCGAGGCCAAGCTCTCCGAGGTCATGATGATCGTCGGCAAGGCCGAGCGCGAGGACGCCACCGACGTGCTCAAGGCTGCTGTGCTTGCCGACCTGGCGGAAAAATTCGAGGGTCGTCAGGGCGAGGTCAGCGCCGCGTTCCGCTCGGTCAGTAAGAAGGTAGTGCGCAAGCGCGTTGTCACCGACAAGATCCGCATCGACGGCCGAGGCCTGGAGGACATCCGCCAGCTCGCCGCCGAGGTCGAGGTCCTGCCCCGCGTGCACGGTTCGGCGCTGTTCGAGCGGGGCGAGACCCAGATCATGGGTGTCACCACGCTGAACATGCTGCGCATGGAGCAGATGGTCGACACGCTCAACCCCGAGAACCGCAAGCGCTACATGCACAACTACAACTTCCCGCCGTACTCCACCGGTGAGACCGGCCGCGTCGGCTCACCCAAGCGGCGCGAGATCGGCCACGGCGCCCTCGCCGAGCGGGCCCTGGTGCCCGTGCTCCCGTCCCGCGAGGACTTCCCCTACGCCATCCGTCAGGTGTCGGAGGCGCTGGGCTCCAACGGCTCCACGTCGATGGGTTCGGTCTGCGCGTCGACCATGTCGCTGCTGAACGCCGGTGTACCTCTCAAGGCACCCGTGGCCGGCATTGCCATGGGCCTGATCTACGAAGGTGGCGAGTACGCCACCCTGACCGACATCCTCGGTGCTGAGGACGCGTTCGGTGACATGGACTTCAAGGTCGCCGGCACCCCGCAGTTCGTCACCGCGCTGCAGCTCGACACCAAACTCGACGGTATCCCCAGCTCGGTCCTCGCCGCTGCCCTGCAGCAGGCCCGCACCGCACGGCTGGCCATCCTGGAGGTCATGAGCGAGGCGATCGACGAGCCCGACGAGATGTCGCCGTACGCACCGCGCGTGCTCAGCGTCAAGATCCCCGTCGACAAGATCGGCGAGATCATCGGCCCGAAGGGCAAGATGATCAACCAGATCCAGGCCGACACCGGCGCTGACATCACGGTCGAGGACGACGGCACCATCTACATCGGTGCCACCAGCGGGACCGCTGCCGAGGCGGCTCTTGCGGTGATCAACCAGATCGCCAACCCGACCATGCCGAAGGTCGGCGAGCGGTTCCTGGGCACGGTCGTCAAGACCGCCGCCTTCGGTGCCTTCGTCTCCCTGGTTCCCGGCCGCGACGGCCTGGTCCACATCAGCAAGCTCGGCAACGGCAAGCGCGTCGGCAAGGTTGAGGACGTCGTCAACGTCGGCGACAAGCTGCAGGTCGAGATCACCGAAATCGACCAGCGCGGCAAGATCAGCCTCACCCCCGTGGAAAGTGCTGCGGACGCCTCCGTAGCCGCGGAGTAGCACCTTGACCTCGCAGGCCCCCGGTTGCAGGAGATCCGTCCTGCCCGGGGGCCTGCGTGTTGTTACCGAAGCGGTGCCCGGGGTACGCAGCGCCGCGTTTGGCGTGTGGGTCGGCATCGGCTCGCGCGACGAGGCGCTGCCCGAGCATGGCGCCTCGCACTTCCTGGAGCATCTGGTGTTCAAGGGGACCCGGCGCCGCGACGCGATGGAGATCTCCTCGGTGATGGACGCAGTTGGCGGCGAGCTCAACGCCTTCACCGCGAAGGAGTACACCTGCTACTACGCCCGGGTCCTGGACACCGACCTCGCGCTCGCCGTGGACGTCGTGTCGGACCTCGTGACGTCCGCGCTGGTGGCCCCGGCCGACGTTGAGTCCGAGCGGGGCGTGATCGTCGAGGAGATCTCGATGCACGACGACGATCCCGGTGACGTCGTCCACGACGCCTTCGCCGAAGCCCTGTACGGCGACCACCCACTCGGGCGGCCCGTCATCGGCACGGTGGAAAGCATCCAGACGCTGACCGCCGAGGCGATCGCCGGCTACTACCGCGGTCGGTACACCCCCGAGAACATGGTCGTCAGCGTCGCGGGAAACGTCGAGCACGAGCGGGTCGTACAGCTGGTGGCGCAGGCCTTTGGGCTGTCGGCGCCGGGTGCGCCTGCGGAGCAGAGGTCACACCTGCCCGCTCCGCTGCGGCCGTGGGCGCCGCCACCGCCGCTGACCGGCGCCGTCGTCGAGGACCGCCCCACGGAGCAGGCGCACCTGGTCCTCGGGATGCACGGGCTGGCGCGGGACGACCCGCGACGCTACGCGCTTTCGGTGCTCAGCAATGCCCTCGGTGGTGGGATGTCGAGTCGGCTGTTCCAGGAGGTCCGCGAGAAGCGCGGGCTGGCCTACAGCGTCTACAGCTACAGCAGCCACCACCACGACACGGGCATGTTCGGGATCTACGCCGGCTGCTCGCCGTCGCGTGTCGACGAGGTCCTCAGCCTGTGCCGTGAGGAGCTCGCCTCGGTCGCCGACAAGGGGGTCACGGACGAGGAGATCTCGCGAGCGCAGGGGCAGCTGCGCGGGTCGCTGGTGCTCGGCCTCGAGGACACCGGGTCGCAGATGAGCCGCCTCGGCAAGGCCGAGCTGGTCCACGGCGAGGTCCTGCCGGTGGAGAGCATCCTGGAGCGGATCGCCGCCGTCACCCCTGATGACGTGCGCGCGGTGGCAGACGACGTGCTGCGGCGGCCGCTGTCGATGGGCATCATCGGACCGTTCCCGGACCGCGACTTCTCGGAGGTGCTGACGTGACCACAGTCGCCGTACTGGGGGCCAGGGGCCGGATGGGCTCGGAGGTCGTCCGGGCTGTCACCGCGGCTGAGGACCTCGAGGTCGGGCCGGCCTACGACGTCGGTGACACGCTCGACCTCGCAGGCGTCGACGTGGCTGTCGACTTCACGCACCCCTCCGCCGTGATGGACAACCTGCGGGCCTGCATCGACGCGGGAGTGCATGCCGTCGTCGGCACCACCGGCTTCGACGCCGCTCGCCTGGACACCCTTCGCTCGTGGCTCGAAGGGAGCTCCGTCGGGGTCTTGGTTGCCCCCAACTTCGGCATCGCTGCCGTGCTGATGATGCGCTTCGCCGCGCAGGCCGCGCCGTACTTCGACTCGGTCGAGATCGTCGAGCTGCACCACCCTGGCAAGGCGGACGCTCCCTCCGGCACCGCCCGGCGCACGGCGGAGCTCGTGGGCCAGGCTCGCGCGGGTATGCCGGCGATGCCGGACGCGACGACGGAGTCCCTCGACGGTGCCCGCGGCGCCTTGGTCGACGGGGTGCGGGTGCACGCCGTACGGATGGCCGGCATGGTGGCCCACCAGGAGGTGATCCTCGGTGGCGAGGGCGAGACCCTCACACTGCGCCACGACTCCTACGACCGGACATCGTTCATGCCCGGTGTGCTGCTCGGCGTCCGGCAGATCGGGACCCGGCCCGGGCTGACAGTCGGCCTGGATGCGCTGCTGTCCCTGTGAGGCGCGCGTGAAGGCGCGGACCAGTGCTGCCGTGGTGGTGCTCGCGACGGCGCTGCTCGGGGTCTACATGGTGGTGCGCGCGGTCGACCTGTTCCGCACCGGATCGCTCAAGGGCAGCCTGCTCGGTGTCGGCGTCCTGCTGCTTGTCGTGCTGGGTGGCGTCCTGGTACTCGGGGAGGTCCGTCTCGGTGCCGCGTCGGAGCGGCTCGGGCGTCAGCTGTTTGCGGAGGGCTTCGTGGAGCACGAGCTCCCGCTCACTGCCAGTGGACGGGTGGAGCGGGACGCCGCGGACGCCCTTTTCGCCGTACGCAAGGCAGAGGTCGAAGCCCGACCGGACGACTGGCGTGCGTGGTTTCTTTTGGCGACTGCGTACGACGCCGCGCGTGACCCCCAGCGCGGGCGGCGGGCGATGCGCAAGGCCGTCGCTTTGGAGAAGTCGTCATGAACGAGAAGGTGAGCCTCACCGCCGCCGATGTCCTGGCCGTGGTGTCCGCTGAGCCCGCGAAGGTCGGTGACCTGGGGTTGCGGTTGCTGTCCCGCGCGGGGGTGTCGGTGGCAGCCGCCGAGGGGCAGCCCATCGGCGCCTGCCTGGCTGCGTGCGGGCTGTCCCTGTCGGCCCTGCAGAAGGTCGTCGATGAGCTGGTCGGCGAAGGCCGCGTCGTGGAGTTGCGGGGCCGGGCGCTCTGGGACTCCTACTTTCCGGGGCTGCCGGCCAACGCCAAGGGGCGGCACTTCCTGAAGGCCCCGCACCCATGAAGTCCATGACCTGTCAGCAGCTCGGTGGCCCGTGTGAGCTTGCCCTACGGGGCACGACGGCCGATGAGGTCATCAAGGCCCAGGACGCGCACCTGAAGGAGCGGGTCGCCGGTGGTGACGGCACCCACGAGTCGGCTCTGGCCAGCATGAAGGGCCGGTGGAAGCACCCCGTCGCGGGAATGGGTTGGTACCGCAAGGTCAAGAGCGACGTCGCTGCCCTGCCGGAGAGCTGACCAGGCAGAGCTGAACGACGTCCTAGGAAAGCGGCTGCGCGAGG
>JAYUBO010000171.1:0-11058 GCA_043740815.1 Frankiales bacterium
CGGCGTCGGCACCGTCACCAAGCCCGGCCTGGGGCTGCAGGTCGGGGGGCCGGCCATCAACCCGGTGCCTCGGGAGATGATCACGCAGGCCGTGCGGGAGGTCACCGACCGGGGTCTGCGGGTCGTCGTCAGCGTGCCGGACGGGGACAAGCGCGCCCGTAAGACGACCAACGCGCGGCTCGGGATCCTCGGCGGCATCAGCATCCTCGGCACCACCGGGGTCGTCCGGCCGTTCTCGACCGAGTCCTGGCGCGCGTCGGTCGTGCAGGCCGTCAGCGTGATGGCGGCCCAGCAGCTCGACACCCTCGTGCTCTGCACGGGTGGTCGCACCGAGAAGGGCGCCATGGCGCTGCTCCCGGACCTGCCCGACGTGTGCTTCGTCGAGGTTGGCGACTTCACCGGGTCCGCCCTGCGGCAGGCCGTCCAGGACGGGCTGACCCGGGTCGTGTTCGTCGGCATGGTCGGCAAGCTGGCCAAGCTCGCGGGCGGGGTCCTCATGACGCACTACACGAAGTCCAAGGTGCCACTCGACGTCCTGGCCGCGCTGGAGCCGTCCACGGCTTTGCCTGTTCTTCAGGCCAACACCGCCCGGCACGCGTACGAGGTGTGGGAGTCGGCGGGTGTCCTGCGCGAGGCTGGTGACCGGCTCTGTGCCCAGGTCGCCGACGTGCTCCAGCGCTTCACCGAGGGTGCACTCACCGCCGAGGTGGCGATGGTGGACTTCACCGGACGAGTCGTCGTCGCGGCCACCCGGCCCGAGTGGGTCGCCGCATGACGGGGTGGTTCGGTTCCCCCGGGACCGCGGCCGGTCGCGCCCCCGTGACGGTCGTGGGGTGTGACGGCAGTCCGCTGTCGCCCGCTGCTGAGCAGGCCCTCGCCGCTGCCGACCTGGTCGTGGGCGGTCGACGGCACCTGGACGCTGTGCCCCTGTCCGCCACGGCGAGGACGGTCGTGATGGGCTCCGTCGACGTGGCAGCCAACGAGATAGCCAAGGCCCACCACGACGGGGAGCGCGTCGTCGTGCTCGCCAGCGGTGACCCCGGCTACTTCGGCATTGTCCGTCGGCTGTCGGGACGTCAGGGCGGCCACGTGGAGCTGCGGGTGCTGCCGGCGGTTTCCAGCGTCGCGGCGGCTTTCGGGCGCCTCGGCCTGCCCTGGGACGACGCGGTGGTGGTCAGTGCGCATGGCCGGCCGCTCGCGCCCGCCGTGAACGCCTGGCGCCGGTACTCCGGGGAGCTGCGCCGGGTCGCGGTGCTGACCGACACCGGCAGCGGACCGGTGGCCCTGCTCGACGCGCTGGGTGAGGACTTCACCGGTTGCGAGGTGCTGGAGCGGCTGGGGCAGCCGGACGAGGGCCGCACCACGGTGCTGACGCAGGAACCCACCGCCGAGGTCCTCGCGGCCAGCCAGGCTGCGGGTCGCGAGGTCGTCGGGCCAGCCGGAGCGCGGTCGCGTCAGTGGCGAGAGCCGCTGCTGCTCGTCTCCCCGGGTCGGGTCATCGGAAGCGCCCCGTGGCTGGCTGGACAGCGGGTGGCCTTCGGCAACGAGGCCGCGGGTTGGGCCCTGCCGGACAGCGCTTTCGTGCACCGGGACGGAATGCTCACCAAGCGGGACGTGCGTGCCGCCGTACTCGCCAGGCTGGCGCCGGCTGTGGGCACGCTGGTGTGGGACGTCGGTGCCGGCTCCGGGTCGGTAGCCGTCGAGTGCTCCCGGCTGGGGTCGGCCGTAATCGCCGTCGAACGCGATCCTGAGGCGTTGCAGCACATCTCGGACAACGCGGCCGCCCTGTACGGTCCCGTCAAGGTCGTGCACGGCTCGGCTCCGGAGGCGTTGGTCGCACTGCCCTGGCCCGATGCCGTGTTTGTCGGCGGCGGTGGACCGGACGTCGTGGCGGCTGTCGCTACGACCCGCCCCCAGCGCGTCGTCGTCGCCCTCGCCACCGTCGAGCGGGTCGCCCCGACCGTGGCGGCGCTCGACGGCTACCTCGTCGACACCGTCCTGCTCCACGTACAACACCTGCAACCCCTCGGCGAGGGTCACCGCCTGGTCCCCGCCAACCCCGTGTTCGTCGTCTCCGGAGCCCTGCCGTGATCGGCCTCGTCACCACCACGACCGCCGGCGCGCGCGCGGCCCTCGAGCTCGAGCAGGCCTTGGCCGCCACGCGCACCTACGGTGTGCGCGACCTGGCGCTGGCCTGGGCGGAATGCGACGCGCTCGTCGTATTCCTGGCCACTGGCGCGACGGTGCGGCTGGTGGCGCCGCTGCTACAGGACAAGGCCACCGACCCGGGGGTCGTGTGCGTCGACGAGGCTCAGCGCTTCGCGGTGGCTCTGCTCGGCGGCCACGGCGGGGGAGCCAACGACCTGGCGCAACAGGTGGCGGACGCGTTGGGTGCCGAGGCCGTCATCACCACCGCCACCGACGCGATCGGGCTGCCCGGCCTCGACACCTGGTCCTGGCCAGTGGAAGGCGACCTCGCCAAGGTGTCCAGAGCGCTGCTTGACCGCGGCGACGTCCGTCTGGTGATGGACCCCATCTGGCCCATCCCTGCGCTACCTGTCAGCACCGAAGGCGACATCGTGCTCGCCGTCACCGACCGCGTCACCGACGCCGACGTCGTCCTGCGGCCACCGTCACTTGTCCTGGGCATCGGCGCATCTCGCGGGGTCAGCGTCGTGGAGTTGGACGAGCTCGTCACCACAACCCTTGCGCAGCAGGGGCTGTCACCGCGCAGCGTTTCACTTGTGGCCACAGTCCACGAGAAGGCAAACGAGGCCGCGATCCTGCAGATGTGCCACCGCACCGGCTGGTCGCTCGTCACCCATGACGCGGCCGTTCTTGCCGAGGTACAGGTGCCCAACCCGAGCAGGCATCCCCTCGAGGCCGTCGGCACGCCCAGCGTCGCCGAGGCCGCGGCGATGCTGCACGGGGATCTCGTTGTGCCCAAGACCAAGAGCGCGATGGCTACCATTGCCGTCAGCCGGATCCGTCCGCGTGGTCGGCTCAGCATCGTCGGCATCGGTCCGGGCGCGCGCGACCTGCTCACGCCGCGGGCGGTCGAGGCACTGCGGTCCTCCTCGGTCTGGGTCGGGCTTGACCAGTACGTCGAGCAGGTGCGTGACCTCGCCCGTCCCGGTACCCGCTTCGTCGAGACCGGCCTCGGTAGGGAGCAGGAGCGGGCGCACTCGGCGGTGGCCGAGGCGGCACGCGGTCATGCGGTGGCACTGCTCGGCAGCGGTGACGCGCAGGTCTACGCCATGGCGAGCCCGGCGCTCGAGGTCGCCGGTGACGACATCGACGTGGACGTGGTGCCGGGCATCACCGCTGCCCTGGCCGCATCCGCGTTGCTCGGAGCTCCGCTTGGTCACGACCACGCAAGCATCAGCCTGTCGGACCTGCACACGCCGTGGCCGGCGATCGAGGCCCGCGTGCGGGCCGTCGCGGAAAGCGACCTGGTCGTGAGCTTCTACAACCCGCGCAGCCGAGACCGTGACTGGCAGCTCCCCAAGGCGCTGGCGATCCTGGCTGAGCACCGCCCGTCGACGACCCCGGTCGGCGTCGTCACGCACGCCAGTCGCGAGGGCCAGACAGTGCACCTGACGACGCTGGCCGACCTGGACGTCGAGCTCGTCGGCATGTACTCGCTGGTGACCGTCGGCTCCTCGCAGAGCACTGTCGTGGCTGACCGGTTCGTCACCCCTCGGGGGTACCGATGGCTCCAGTGACTCCAGTGACCTACCAGGTCACGGACGCTTGCACCGCCTGCGGGGCGTGCCTGCTCACCTGCCCCGAGCACGCGTTCACGGTCGCCGTCCCCTTGCAGGTCAGGGCAGACCGCTGCACCGACTGTGGAGAGTGCATCGAGATCTGTCCCGCGGACGCGCTGGTGCGCACCGTAGGGACCGCGTGATGGATCCGGGCACGGTCGCTCTGGTCGGGGCGGGTCCCGGTGACCCCGGCCTGCTGACGCTCAAGGCAGCCCAGCTGCTCGCCGAGGCCGACGTCGTGCTGGTCGACCGGCTGGTCGACCCGCAGGTCCTGTGCCACGTCCGGGCCGGCGCCGAGGTCATCGACGTCGGCAAGACAAGCTGGACGGGCACGGCTCCCCGCCAGGAAGAGATCAACGCGCAGCTGGTCGCGCACGCCCTGGCCGGCCGGCGCGTCGTACGGCTGAAGGGGGGTGACCCCTTCGTCTTCGGACGCGGGAGTGAGGAGGCCGAAGCCCTTGTCGCGCAGGGGATCGGCTTCCAGGTCGTCCCGGGTGTGAGCAGTGCGATCGCGGCACCGGCCTATGCCGGCATTCCGGTGACCGCCCGTGGGATCACCCAGGACGTCTGCGTCGTGACCGGACATCTTGACCCCGACGACCCCGCCAGCGCCGTCCGGTGGCAGGCGCTGGCCACCGGTCCGGGCACGCTGGTGATCCTCATGGGGCACGACCGACTGGCATTGCTCATGCAGGGGCTGATCCGCCACGGCCGGGCTGCGTCGACGCCCGCGGCCTGCATCGAGCAGGGCACGACCGCGCAACAGCGCGTCGTCGTGAGCACCGTGCAGGACCTCGCCGCCGACGTCGCGACCGCCGGCCTGAAGGCACCGGTTGCCACCGTCGTCGGTGAGGTTGTGCGGCTGCGAGATCGGCTCCAGTGGTTTGGTTGAGCAGCAGCACGAGGAGGGCCCGATGAGAGCCAGCGTCCACCCGATCGAGCAGGAGAGCTTCGCGATCCTGCGGTCCCGCGTAGACCTGTCCCACCTGCCAGCTCTGACGCGGGCCGTCGTCGAGCGGGTCGTGCACAGCAGCGCCGACCTCGGCTACGTCCAGGACCTGGTCCTGGACGAGGCGTGCCTGGAAGCCGGCCTCGCAGCCCTGCGGGACGGCGCACCGGTCGTCACGGACGTGCAGATGGTGGCGGCGGGCATCACCACCCGGGAGACGGTCTGCCGGGTGCGTGAGGCTCGGGCTGGCGACGGCCTGACCCGCTCGGCCGCCGCGATCCGGATGGCCTTCGACGAGGTCGGCCCGGGTGCTGTCTGGGTGATCGGCTGCGCTCCGACGGCCCTGTTCGAGATCGTCCAGGGCGCTTACCGGCCGGCCCTGGTGATCGGGCTGCCGGTCGGCTTCGTCGGCGCTGCCGAGAGCAAGGCGGCCCTGCGCGACAGCGGGCTGCCGGCAGTGTCCAACACCTCCGAGAAGGGTGGGTCGGCCGTGGCTTGCGCCGCGCTGAACGCGCTGCTCTACGCATGAGCGCCACCCCGATGCTGGTCATCGGCCACGGCACCAAGGACGCCGAGGGTGTGGCGCAGTTCGGCGAGCTCGTCGACCTGGTCCGCACGAACGCCGAGGGTGACGTCGAGGGCGGGTTCCTCGAGCTGTCGGCGCCACCTATCCAGGACGCCGTGGCGAGGCTGGTCGACAAGGGTCACCGGACCGTCGACGTCGTGCCCCTGGTGCTGGTCGCCGCGGGGCACAGCAAGGGGGACATCCCTGCGGCGCTCGAGCGCGAGCGACGGCGTCACCCGGGGCTTCGGCTGCGCTACGGCCGTCCTCTCGGCCCGCACCCCCTGCTGTTGGCGGACCTCACCGACCGGTTGGCTGCTGTCGTCTCGGAGGCGCAATGGCCCGACATGGCCGTCGTGCTCGTCGGTCGTGGAGCCACCGACCCCGACGCCAACGCCGAGGTCGCCAAGACGGCGCGGCTACTGCTGGAAGGACGTGGGATCGGCACCGTGGAGACGGCCTTCATCAGCTTGGCCCGGCCAAGCGTCCCGGAGGGTCTGGACCGAGCGAAAGCTCTGGGCTACAGCACGATCGTCGTGCTTCCGTACTTCCTGTTCGCGGGCGTGCTGCCCGACCGGATCGTCACCCAGGCCCAGGACTGGGCCCACGCAACGGGTAGGGACGTGATCATGGCTGGGCTGATCGGGCCGTCGCAGCGGCTGGCGCAGCTGGTGGCCGACCGGCACGCCGAGATCGCCGGCGGGGACGTGCGGATGAACTGCGACACCTGCCTCTACCGCACGCTGATGCCTGGCTTCGAGGGACGCCTCGGTCAGGCGCAGACCCCCCACGACCACCCAGATGACCCCACCGGGCACGGCCATCATCACCACTGACGAAGGCGCCCCCGAGCAGGGGCTGCGGCACCACGGCGACGCGGAGCTTGCCCCGGGCCTGCTCGACCTCGCCGTCAACGTCCGCGGGAATGCCCCGCCACCGTGGCTGCTGAGCCGGCTGGAGCGGAGCCTGAAGCTGCTCGCGAGCTACCCGAACCCCGCGCAGGCGACGAAGTCGATCGCCCGTCGGCACGAGCGGGACGTCGAGGAGGTGCTGGTCACTGCCGGCGCCGCTGAGGCCTTCGTGCTGCTGGCCCGGGCCCTGCAGCCACGCCGGGCCGTCTGTGTCCATCCCGGGTTCACCGAGCCGGAAGCGGCCCTGCGCGCTGCGGGCCACGTGGTGACAAGGGTGCTGCTCGAGCCGCCGTACACGTTGGATCCCGCGCAGGTGCCGGCGGACGCCGACCTGGTCGTGGTCGGCAACCCGACCAACCCGACGGGGGTCGTGCACGCCCGACTCGCCGAGCTGTGCCGGCCGGGCCGGGTCACCGTGGTCGACGAGGCCTTCATGGACGCCGTACCGGGCGAGCCGCACTCGCTGGCCTCCGCCAGGCTTCCGGGGCTGGTCGTGGTCCGCAGCCTGACCAAGACCTGGGCGCTGGCCGGCCTGCGGGTCGGCTACCTGCTCGCCGAACCGTCGGTGGTGGCGCGACTCCGGGAGGCGCAGCCACTGTGGAGCGTCAGCACACCAGCGCTCACGGCGCTCGACGCCTGCCTGGCCAGGGGCCCGGTCAAGCACGCCGAACGCGAGGCGGCTGTCGTCGCCGACGAGCGAGTCTTCCTCGAGCAGGCACTGCGCGACCTCGGCGTCGACGTCAGCCCGGGCAGCCTGGCGCCGTACCTGCTGTGCCGGGTCCCGGGCCGACCCGACCTGCGCGAAGCCTTGCGTGGACAGGGGGTCGCCGTACGGCGGGGCGACACCTTCCCCGGCCTGACCGTGGAGCACTGGCGTACGGCCATCCGGGACCGGCAGAGCTCCGAGCGGCTGCTCGAGGCGCTCGTGCAGTGCGATCTGCCCCGGTCTGTGCCCCGATCTGTGGGCCGCTCGGGGGGTCGATCGGCCCGCGAGGTTGGGCCGAACGGAGGCACCCGGGGCGCAAGGCTTTGATTACTCTCAGTTATGCCGAGGCCAACCCCCTCGACGGAGCGAGCATCGATCCCCCGGGTGACCCTGGTCGCCGAGGCACCACACGTCGGTGCGGCCCCGGGGGGGAGCAGTGGCGAACCCGACGCTCCGGAGCTGTCAGCCGAAGGAGCAGCCGTGGACGCCGAGATCCGCGTCCTAGACCCCCGACCTCGGGTGTCCGTCGTCGTCCCGACCTTCAACGAGGCCAAGAACCTGCCGCACGTGTTCGCGTTGATGCCGGACGACCTGCACGAGGTGATCGTGGTCGACGGCCACAGCACCGACCGGACCATCGAGGTGGCCCGGGAGCTGCGACCCGACGTCGTCATCGTGCGGCAGACCCGGCGCGGCAAGGGAAACGCACTCGCCTGTGGCTTCGAGGTCGTGACCGGTGACGTCGTCGTCATGCTGGACGCCGACGGCAGCGCCGACCCGGGCGAGATCCCGACGTTCGTTGCCGCGCTGGTCGCCGGGGCCGACTTCGCCAAAGGCAGCCGCTTCGCCCAAGGTGGAGGCAGCAGCGACATCACGCGGATCCGCCGGCTCGGCAACAGCCTCCTGTCCGCCATCGTGAACGTGCTGTTCGGCACCCGCTACAGCGACCTCTGCTACGGCTACAACGCCTTCTGGACCCACTGCTTGACCGTGCTTGACCTCAAGACCGGCGAAGGTGCCGACGCGATGCACTGGGGAGACGGCTTCGAGATCGAGACGGTCATCAACACCCGCATCGCGCGGGCCGGCCTCGACATCCGCGAGGTCGCCAGCTTCGAGCATGAGCGGGTCCACGGCGTCAGCAACCTCAACGCGGTCACCGACGGCCTGCGGGTCCTGAAGGCCATCTGCATCGAGCGCCTCGCCCGCACCCGGCCGACACCAGCAATCCCGGCCGAGGTCCTCGCGCTGCGTAGGCCGACGGCCGCCTGAGCCGAGTGCGAGCGCTCACGACCGCCAGGCCGTGGGGGACGTCCCCTTCCACCGCGTGAACGCGTGCGTGAAGCTCGCCGTCTCGGCATAGCCCAGCCGGCGCGCGACCTGTTCCACGGGTAGCCGGGCCGCCAGCAGCTCCTCCGCGAGGGTCTCGCGTACCTCCTCCACCAGCCCCCGGTAGGACGTGCCCTCGGCCGTGAGCTGACGTCTCAGGGTCCGGACCGAGATGTGCATGCCGTCGGCCACCGCCTCGAGGCCCGGCATGGTGGCCGGGCCGTGGAGCAGGCTGTCCCGGACCCGCCCCGCGCAGCCGGTGCGGGCCCGTCGCTGCTGGACCAGCGACCGGCACTGGGCCTCGGTGGCGGCGGCTGTCAGCTCGTCGGCCTGGGGGAGCGGGAGGTCGAGGAAGGCCGCGTCGAGCGTGGCGGTGTTGGTCGAAGCCCCGAACTCCGGAGTACGCCCGAAGACCCGCTCCCATGGCCGTGGGTCAGCAGGGGCGGGGAGCGCCACCGACAGTGCCCGCAGCGGCACGGCGCTTTGAGTGAGCTCGGCGACGATCGTCCGCAGGCCTGCGAGGTCACGTGCGACGACGAAGCCGCGCACGTCCGGGGGCACCGCACCGTCGTCGAGGGTGATCGAGAGCTCGGCGGTGCTCTCCTTCATCGACAGGGCGCAGAACGTGAAGGACAGGTCGACGAACCGGACGCCGACGTCGAGCGCGGTGCGCACCGTCGGGCTGCTGGCCAGTGCGAAGCCCCAGATCCCGTACGTCGTCAGGTGGTAACGGGTTCCTGCCTCAAGCGGTAGGGCCGGGTCCGGCACGGCCGCTTGCAGGGCCCGGAGCACAGCGAGCTCCTGCAGGCCGGTGACCTCGGTGCCGGGGGCCCTCAACGCGTCAAGGGTCAGGCCGGTCCCACGCAGGAGCTCCTCCGGCGCCAGCCCGTGCTCCTCGCCAAGGCGCGTCAACAGGAGCGCGCTCGCCGCGCTCCTCGGTGTGGACCCGACGGTCATGTGGCCGAAACTATCAAGTTGCTGGCCGCAAGGGACGTTCTCCCGACCATCACGCAGACCTACCGTCAACGTTGTGACCAGCGTGACCATTATCGGAGCGGGCTTCAGCGGCGTGGGGCTGGCTGTGAGCCTGAAGCGGGCAGGCGTCACAGACCTCGTCGTGCTCGAGCGCAGCACCCAGGTCGGAGGCGTCTGGCGGGACAACACCTACCCTGGCGCGGCGTGCGACGTCCCGTCCCACCTTTACAGCTTTTCCTTCGCCCCTGAGGGCCGGTGGTCGCGCCGGTTTGCGCCGCAGCCGGAGATCCAGGCCTACCTGCAGCGCGTCGCTCGGGACTTCGGGGTGCTGCCCCACATCCGGTTCGGTGCCGACGTCGTGCGGTCGGTCTGGGACGAGCGGCGCCGGGTCTGGTCGGTCGAGCTCGCCTCCGGTGAGGCTCATGAGAGCGACGTGCTGGTCGCCGCGTGCGGACAGCTCAGCCGTCCGTCGTACCCGGCCTTGGAGGGGGAGTTCGCGGGAACGGCCTTCCACTCGGCGCGCTGGGACCACGGACACGACCTCGCCGGCAAGCGGGTCGTCGTGCTGGGCACCGGTGCCAGCGCCATCCAGTTCGTGCCGGAGGTCGTCGCGCAGGCCGCCCACGTCACCGTCCTGCAGCGGTCCGCCCCCTACGTCCTGGCCAAGCCGGACCGCGCCTACGGACGACTCGCGCAGCTGGCGCTGGCGCGTCTTCCCCTTCTGCTCAAGGCAGATCGACTCCGGAATTTCGTCGTGAACGAGGCCCGTAGCCTCGGCTTCAACACCGACCCACGGTTGATGCGGGGGCACAGACAGCGGTTCCTCAAGCAGCTGGCGCGCGAGGTCGCCGACCCCTCGTTGCGGGCCACCCTCACCCCGACCGACCCGATCGGCTGCAAGCGGATCTTGCAGAGCAACGACTGGTACGCCGCCCTCGTCCAGCGGCACGTCGACGTCGTGACGGAGGACGTGACGCGGCTCGTGCCGTCCGGGGTCCAGACCGCTGACGGCGTCGTGCACGAGGCCGACACCCTCATCTACGGGACCGGCTTCACCGCGACGCAGCTGCTCGTCCCGATGGAGGTCGTCGGTCCACACGGGACCCTGCGCGACGCCTGGAAGGACGGCGCCGAGGGCTATCTCGGGTCGGCCGTCACGGGCTTCCCCAACCTGTTCCTGCTCTACGGCCCCAACACCAACCTGGGCCACACCTCCATCATCTTGATGCTCGAGAGCCAGTTCGCCTGGATCACCCAGGCCCTCTCCCGGGTCGTGCCCGGCGGCAGCGTCGAGGTCCGGCCGGACGCACAGCGCGCCTTCAACACCTGGCTGCAGCGCAGGCTGCAGCGCACCGTGTTCGCCGGTGGCTGCACGAGCTGGTACCTCACCGCCTCAGGTCGCAACACTCAGAACTGGCCCGGTACGACGCTTGAGTTCCGTCGCCGTACTCGTCGGCTGCGTGAGTCCGACCTGCTGGTGCGCGGGCCGGCGCGCAACAGTGAACCGGTCGGCATGAAGGTGTCGTCGTGAGAGTCCCGCTCCCTGCCGCGCGGGCGGTCCTGCACTGGATCGCCCGACCGGTTTTCGGGCCGCAGGTGCCGGTGCGGGCACAGCGCCTTTTCCTCGATGCCGCGTCGCGGGGTAACCCCGTGCCCACGCAGGTCGTCGTGACCGACGTGGTCCTCGGTGGTCGGCCGGCGCGCCGCTTCACCGCGCCGGGCGCGACCGAGACAGGTGCGGTCCTGTGGGCGCATGGCGGCGCCTTCCTCACCGGCTCCCTGGTCAGCCACCGGGCCTTCGCCGGCCACCTCGCGGTGGCCTGTGGCGCGCCGGTCTACCTGCTCGACTACCGGCTCGC
>JAYUBO010000172.1:0-6395 GCA_043740815.1 Frankiales bacterium
ACCGCGGCGCCGCCGACCGGGCTGGCGACGGTGAGGGGGGCTCGCACCGGAGCGGGCGCGTCGACGTAGCGGGCGCGCACCTGCGCCGGCTGCTCGACGGGACGACCAGCGCCGATCGACAGCGCCAGGCGCGCCAGCTGGGCCTGTGCCCACGTCAGCGGACCCGCCGACCCGGCCGGCTGGCCGGGCGTGAAGCCGATCGAGGCGGTTGTCGGGTCGCTGCCGTAGGGCGCGGCCGGAACGGCCGGATCTTCCCAGACCTGCTCGGGGACCAGGCCGACGCCCGAGGCGGAGCGGTCCATGGTGTCGAGCAACGCCGCGGCCCGCGCCGCGTCACCCGTCTGGAGCTGCTGCTCGGCACGCTCGCCGGCCAGCACCGGCCACAGGTGGCCGGAGCCGTTGTTCGTCGTCGGCCACGGCTCACCCTCGACGCTGCAGTCGGTCGGGTCGGCCACGTGACAGTCGCCGTAGCCGTCCTCGGTGCCGGGTCCGGCCGTGCCGTAGCGGTACCAGCCGGGCCCGGTCGGTGGCGTCCGCTGCAACGCGGCGTCCAGGACCGGCAGGCTCGCCTGCACGTCGGGGTCGTTCGCGGGCAGGATGCCCAGTCGGGTCAGCTCCTGGAAACCGCCGTCGACGACGGACCGCTCGTCGACCGTCGGGCCGCCGTTCCCGAGGCCGTAAAAGGTGCCTGCGTCGGGGTTGCCGGTCTTGGACAGGCGCAGGAAGTAGCGGCCGGTTGCGTACGGACCGGTGGTGGTGACCGTCCAGCCCTTGATCGAGCGCTGGAAGTGGTCGGCAGTGGCGAGGTAGAGCCGAGAGCGGTCGGGATCGCCCTGCACGGCGGCGATCCGGCCGGCTGCGACGAGTCCGGCGATCTCGGCGGCGATGGTCGACGGCGAGTAGCCGCTCTGCTCTTCCCAGCGCTCGGACCCGAAAGACGGGCCGCGGGACACGACGAAGTCGGCCGCTTTGCGGATGTGGTCACGGTAGAGGACAGCGTCGCCGGCGAGGCCGGACTGCAAGGCCATCAGGATCGGGTACGCCGTCTCGTCGAGCTGGTCCCCACCGGTGTCCGGAGCCGCCTGGCCGTTGACCAGGCTGTTGCGCGGGAGTCTCCCGTCGGCCAGCTGTTGGCGCTCCAGCAGGAACCGCGTCGTGGCCTGCGCGGTGGCCACGTCGCCCGCCGCCAGCAGCCCCGTGAAGGCCTCGTAGAGGTCGCGGCTGAAGACCTCCCGGTAGGAGCCGAAGTACGGCGCGCGGCCACCCTGCGACGTGCCGGCGGAGACCGCCTGCCCCCACGGAGAGGCGAGCCCTGCGACGACGGCTCCAGGGAAGGTCTTGTCCTCGCTCGCCTTCACGACGTTGACGCTCAGGTAGTACGCCTGCCGCAGGCGGGCGGCGCGGTCGGCCGACAGGCCGGGCAGGTCGGCCGGTGGCTGGCGCAGACCGGCGTCGTAGTTGCGCCAGCCCCGCTCGTAGGCCTGGACGACCGCCGGGAGATCGCGCGACAGCGAGGCGCCGGCCGTGGCGACAGCTGCCGCCGGAGTGCGGCCGAAGCCCAGGGCGACGGTCGCCCGCCCCCCGTCCAACGCCAGCTCTGCGGTGCTCACGACGTTGCCGTTCAGCGCAGCTCCCGTCGGCTCGGTCAGCTGGTGTCCAGCATCGAGCTGGGTCAGCCCGTCGCTCGGCGTGCCGACGTAGCCGTTGCTGCTCGACAGGAACGGCTGGTCGGCCCGAAGGGCCAGCGACGTCGGCACCGCGTAGTCGCGGTGGGTGGCTGCGGTGGCAGTCGTGGGGTCGCTCGCTACCAGGGCGCCGGTGGCGGCGTCAGTCGTCGCGTTGTCGGCGCCCGCGTTGTCCATGCCGCCACTGCCGCCACCGCCGTGCCCACCGACCGTCGGGTCGAGCCGGTCGTACAGGTGGAGCTTCTCGGTCGGCACGGTGAGCCCGCGCAACCGCACACCGACCAGGACGGTGTCGCGGGCCGGGTCGGTGACGAAGGTGCTGACCAGCTGCCAGACCCCGCTGCGTGCCGTCGTGGTCACGGTGCAGGCCATGCCCGTCTTGTCGGCGGCCACGGTGTATGTGGCGTCGCGCGTCTGCAGGTCGCTGAACGTACGGCCGTCGGTGACGATGAATTGCATGGTCTCGACGTTCGTGGTGTCGATCGTCGGCTCGTAGACGTCGGACAGGACGCCCCCCGCGACCGTGAACCACACCTTCGAGGCGGTGCCGCGCGAGGTGCCGACGCAATCCTTGCGGGCGAGGTCGAAGTGCGACAACGCCCCCGGTCCTCCGAGGGCGTCACCGGGAACAGCGGCGAGGACACTTCCCGACGTGCCGAGCAGGACGGCGGGTGCCAGCAGCGGAAGGGCGGCGAGCAGCGCCAACGGTCGGCGGGGAGAGGTGCCTGGCATGGGACTCCTGAATGTCATGGGCCGTCAGCGCTGTCGCCGCTGGGGCCGGTGATTCGTGGACGCTAAGCCTGGGGCTTTAGGCCCGTCAAGCCACAGATGTCTCGTTTTTTCCTCCGGTCACCGGCCGAATAGCATACCGTCCCGCACATGGACACCTCCGCCCGAAGGCAGCGCAGCGAGCAGTACCTGCTCTCAGCGCTCAGTCAGGCAGCTGGGGGCACCCGTGCACAGCTGGCCGAGGCCACCGGGCTGTCCCGCAGCGCCGTCGCCCAGACGGTGGCCGGCCTGATCGCTGGCGGCAGACTGCAGGAGCTCGCGCCTGCCGCCGTCCCGGGACGTCGGGGCCGCCGTCCCGGGGTGCTGGTGCCCACCCCGCCGGATGGCGTGGTCATCGGACTCGACCTCGGCCACTCCCATCTCGCGGCAGCCGTCGCCGATGGCACGGGCGCGCTGCTTGCCTCTGACCGACAGGAGGCCGACGTCGACCGTGAGGCCCTGGGCGCGCTGGACGCGGCCGGCCGCATGGTCGCCGCCCTACTGACCCGGCTCGGCCTCGATCGCGGCGACGTACGCGGCGCCGCGGTCGGGCTACCCGGCCCCGTCGACCTGAGCCGCAGCATCCGGTCGCGCAGCATTTTGGGCGGCTGGGTGGATCTCGATCCGGCCAGGGAGTTCGCAGACCGGCTCGGGGTTCCCGTACAGGTCGGCAACGACGCCGACCTCGGGGCATTGGGCGAGCTGCGTTTTGGAGCGGCCCGTGGTCACGCCGACGTGCTGTACGTCAAGGCCAGCCACGGCATCGGCGCCGGGCTCGTCCTGGGTGGCCGGTCCTACCGGGGCGCGACCGGGCTGGCCGGCGAGATCGGGCACACCCAGGTGCCGGGCGCCGCCGAGTGGTGCCGCTGCGGCAACCGCGGCTGTCTCGAGACGGTGGTCTCTACCGAGCAGGTACGCCGCCAGCTCGAGCTCGTGCGCCCTGGTGTGGCCGGGCTGCTGACCGCGACCCCGAAAGACCCGGTATCCACCCGGATCCTGCGGGAGGCGGGCCGCACGATCGGCCAGGTCGTCGCCGGGCTGTGCAACGCGCTCAACCCCGGGCTCGTGCTGTTGGGCGGCGAGCTCGGGGCAAGCGGCGAGGCCTTCGTGTCAGGGGTGCGGGACGCCGTGGCCCGGTACGCCCAGCCGGCCACCGCGGCCGCGCTGGTGGTCCGCCCCGCCGGCCTGGGACTAGGAGCAGAGCTCCAAGGCGCGGTTGCGCTCGCCCTGGCCGGCGCCCGGTTCCAGGAGTGACCGCCGGCGGCCTTGCCACCGTGGCAGCACTGGCATCCCACGTGCAGGACCTGTCTTTCGGTGGCTCTGATACGCATGCGTCTGTGCTGCGCATCGCGAACTGCTCCGGCTTCTACGGTGACCGTCTTTCGGCACTCTCCGAGGTGCTCACCGACGGACCGGTCGATGTCGTGACAGGGGACTATCTCGCCGAGCTCACGATGCTCATCTTGTTCCGCGCTCGCCTGAAAGATCCCGCAAAGGGCTACGCGTCGACGTTCCTGACCCAGCTCGAGGGGGTCCTGGGCACCGTCGCGGACCTCGGCACCCAGGTCGTGGTCAACGCCGGAGGGCTCGCTCCGGCAGCCTGCGCCGACGCGGTCCGTGCACTGGCGGCCCGGCTCGGCATCCCGCTGGCGGTGGCTCATGTCGAGGGAGACGACCTGCTCCCCCGAGTCCCCGACCTCGACCTGCCGAACCTCGACACCGGCATGCCCCTCGGGGACCGGCAGCCGCTGACGGCCAATGCCTACCTGGGCGCCTGGGGGATCTGTTCGGCTCTGCTGTCCGGAGCCCAGGTGGTCGTGACCGGCCGGGTTACGGACGCGAGCCTGGTGGTCGGGCCTGCCGCCGCCCGGTTCGGCTGGGAGCGCGAGTCGTACGACGCCCTGGCGGGCGCGGTCGTGGCGGGGCACGTCCTCGAGTGCGGGACCCAGGCGACCGGGGGCAACTACGCCTTCTGGAAGCAGGAGGTGGCCCAACCGCTGCGGATGGGCTTTCCGGTCGCCGAGGTGCATGCCGACGGCTCCTCGGTCATCACCAAGCACCCCGGAACCGGTGGGGCCGTCACCCTCGGAACCGTCACCGCCCAGCTGCTCTACGAGATCGCCGGACCCCTGTACGCCGGACCCGACGTCGTCGCTGACTTCTCGACGATCTCGCTGGAACCAGACGGGGTCGACCGGGTGCGGATCAGCGGGGTGCGCGGCGGGCCACCGTCGGGGCAGGTCAAGGTCGCCCTCAACATGGTCGGCGGCTACCGCAACCGGATGGAGTTCGTCCTCACCGGGCTCGACATCGAGGACAAGGCCGCCCTGGCTCTCGCGCAGCTGCGCGACGCCCTCCCCACGCAGCCGCAGGTGCTGGAGTCTCGATTGGTCCGGCTCGACCAACGGGATGCGCCGACCAACGAGCAGGCCGCGGCGCTGCTGCGCGTGACCGTCAAGGACCCTGCTGCCGAGGTCGTCGGTCGGGCCTTCTCCTCGGCCGCCGTCGAGCTCGCCCTCGCCTCCTATCCCGGATTCACCCTCACCTCCCAGCCCGGACCCGCCACGCCCTACGGCGTCTACTGGCCGGCGCTGGTCCCTGCGGGCGAGGTCGAGCAGGTCGTCGTGCACCACGACGGCCGGCGCGAGGTCGTTGCCCACACCCCGGCCGGCGACGCCCAGGTGGTCGCCCCTGCCGTCCGTCCGGCGCCGCCGGTCGGGCCGACCCGACCGGTGCCCCTCGGGACGGTGGTCGGTGCACGCTCCGGCGACAAGGGCGGCAACGCCAACGTGGGGTTCTGGGCACGCACGGACGAGGCCGCGCAGTGGCTGCTGTCCTGGCTCGACGAGTCGGCGTTCCGGGCGCTGCTTGCCGAGGCCCACGGTGTGGAGGTGTCGATCCACCCGCTGCCGAACCTGCGTGCCGTCAACGTCGTCGTGCACGGCCTACTCGGCGAGGGCGTCGCCGCGTCGACCCGCTTCGACCCACAGGCCAAGGGGCTCGGGGAGTACCTGCGGTCGCGGGTCGTCGAGGTCCCGATGACACTGCTCGGATGAGTGACGTTCGGGATGTCTGGGACGTGGTGGTGGTCGGTGCCGGCCCGGCGGGAGCTGCCGCGGCCCGCGCCGCCTGCCTCGCCGGGGCGCGGACCCTGCTGTTGGAGAAGGCAGAGCTCCCCCGGTACAAGCGCTGCGGCGGCGGCTTGATCGGCCCGTCGCAGCAGGCCCTCACCGACGCGGGGGTGGATGTGGCCGCCCTGTCGCGCGACCACGTCGGCCGCCTGACGTTCACCTCCCGGGGACGCCGCGGCTTCACCCGCGCGGCCGGACCCTTCCTGCCGATGATCTTGCGTTCCGAGCTCGACCACGCCCTCGTCGAGGTCGCCGTGGCGGCGGGCTGCACGGTGCGCACGGGCGTGACCGTCGGCGCGTACTCCGAACAGGACGGCGTCGTGACCCTGGGCACGTCGACCGGCCCCGTCTGGGCCCGGGCGGTCGTCGCTGCGGACGGCTCCGCCGGACGGGCGGCCGCCTACGTCGGCGTCGTGTGTGACCAGGTCGACATCGGCCTTGAGGCAGAGCTCCCGACCCCCGCGGGCAGCGACTGGGACGGCCATGTCCTGCTCGACTGGGGTCCCGTCCCCGGCTCCTACGGATGGGTCTTCCCCAAGGGAACCAGCCTGACGGTCGGCGTGATCGGGGCCCGCGACCAAGGCCCGGCGATGCGGGACTACTACCGCTCGTTCGTGGCCTCCCTCGGGCTCGACCTCACGACTGCCACCCACGACGGCGGTCACCAGACCAAGGTCCGGGTCGCCGGGTCGCCGCTGCACCGCGGACAGGTACTGGTCGCCGGTGACGCCGCCGGCCTACTGGAACCGTGGACCCGAGAGGGCATCTCGTTCGCGCTGCGCTCTGGCCGCCTCGCCGGAACGGCCGCGGC
>JAYUBO010000173.1:0-25136 GCA_043740815.1 Frankiales bacterium
TGCAAGCGCGGCGCCGAGGGCGTGCCGCCCCTGACGGCGACGACGGAAGGGCCACACGGTCAGACCCGGGCAGGGGCGGGGGCGTCGATCTGGTCCACCACGGAGTAGAGCAGCGCCAGCAGCACGGCCTTGACCGACTCGCGATCGGTCGCGTCACACGGCACGACCGGCACCTCGTCACCGAGCTCCAGCGCGGACCGGACGCTCGACTCGTCGGACGGGTCCAGCCCGGCAGAGCGGTTCAGCGCGACGACGAACGGCACCCGGGCCATCTTCCGGAACGCCGCCAGGATCCCGACAGCCTCCTCGAGCGAGTCCGGCCGCGAGGAGTCGACCAGCAGGATGCAGCCGAGCATCCCTTCGCCGAGGATCTCCCACATGAAGTCGAAGCGGTCCTGGCCGGGAGTGCCGAACAGGTACAGCACGAGGTCCCTGTCGATGGTGATGCGACCGAAGTCCATCGCCACTGTCGTCTCGGCCTTGCGGGACTTGGTGTGGTCGGTGACGTCCTTCTCGGTCGACAGGACCGTGATCTCGCTGATGGTGCGGATCAACGTCGTTTTGCCCGCGGAGAACGGACCCGTCACGACGATCTTGACTGCGGTGCCGCCGTGCTTGCGACGTCCTGGGGAACGGGTGCTCATGGCTACAACCCCCTCACACCGGCGATGAGCCTCAAGAGCAGGCTCTTGTTCACAGCCGGATCACGATCGATGTACGACGACGGCGCGGGGTCGGGCTGCAGTTGCGGTGCCAGGGCATGCGCCCCCTGTACGACGCCGACGCCGGTGGACGGAGCGCTGTGGGTGTGGGCGGACACGCTGGCAGCGACGGTCGAGCTGCTCATCCCCCCGGACGAGGCGCCGAGGCGGGCAAGGACTGGCAACGACTGTTCGGCGTGGTCGGGCTGGCGCGGCGGCGTGAAGGGCTCGGGTCGCTCAGGGATGACCGGTGGTCGTACCGTCGCGGCCGCAGGGGGCACGGGGGCGACGGGGGCGACAGGAGCGACGGGCACGTCGACGACCGGCGCGACGCCCCCCTCGAGGGCAGCGAGCAGCTCCTGGCGTTGGGCCAGGGCGCTAGGCCCCTCGGGCCGCTCCCCCACGACGACCAGGCCGCGGTCGGCGAGGGCGGCCAGGGTCGAGACCACGACGTACTCGCCGGTGCCGGTGAGGGTGACGAGCTGCGCGACGGTACGCGCGCCGTCCACGAGGGCGAGCAGCGACCACTCTTCGCGGGACAGAACCGGGTCGGTCCAGGGCACCGGCTGCAGCGAGACGACCGCAGCTCCTGTCGCGACCTTCTCGATCAGGGTCGCCCAGGTGTCGAGCCGACGACGGCCCTCGGCCACCAGGGCTTCGACGGGCAGCGAGGCCCCGAGGTCGTCCGGATCGGCCTCGTCGACGACAAAGGCGAAGTCACCATTCGGCCAGCGAAGCAGCTCGAAGACCGCATCGGTGGCCTGCTCCGCGGCGTAGCCGGCGAGTACCTCGGCGTCGAGCCGGCCGGTGTCGGCGAAGGTCTTGGCCAGACCGGAACCAGGAGCCTCGAGGACCTTCTCGACGGCGTCAGCGAGGGTCTCGTCGTCGACGAGGCCCGCTCCGACGAGGCGGCGGCCCAGAGCCTGGCAGCTCACGTCGCCGCGGCCACCGGTCACGGCGCCATCGCGCAAGTGCACGACCCCGTGCAGCGTGTCGCCGGCGCCGTCGCCGTCGCCGTTACTGGCAACACGGCGCAGGTGCAGCGTCCCCGTCTTCTTCGTGTAGCTCAAGAGCTGGAAGATGTCCGGGAGGCTGAACGCGTCAAGCGTTCCCTCGAGTCTCACGACTGTCCCGTCAGGTCAGTGGGTCGGTCAGGACCAGGTCGGGTTGTCGCCCGGCAGGACTGAGCCCGTCGGCGCGTAGGACGTCCAAGCGGGGGCCTCGGCCTGAGCCGCGTAAGCCACCGGCTCCGCGTAGGCCGGCCCGGTGTAACCCGGGTCGAGGTAGGCAGGCTCAGCGTAGGCAGGTTCCGCGTAGGCCGGCTCCGCGGGCAGGGCGGGTACGGCGGTGAGCAGCGGCTCGGTGGCCGCGGCCGGATCGGCGGGCGCCCCGGCAAGGACTCCGGCGGGGACTGCGGCGGGGACTGCATCAGAGGCAAGGAGCGGCTCGTCCTCGGCCCGCAGGACGTCGGCGACGAGCGCCGACGCGCGGCGCACCTCGTACAGCATCATGCCGACCTTGGCGCCCTTGGCGGCGACGGCGACCAGCACGGCCTCGTCGTCGCACGACACCAGGAAGACGGTGCCGGAGTCGCCTTCGATGTAGACCTGGGACAGCTCACCACGGCCAAGGCCCTGCGCTGCGCGCTCACCGAGTGAGAGCAGAGCGGCGCTCATTGCGGCCACTCGGTCCTCGTCCATCGACGGCGGCAGCGCGGAGGCCATCGGCAGGCCGTCGAAGCTGACGACGGCAGCCGCCTCAAGCTCCGGGGTCTGCGACAGCAGGCCGTGGATGGCCCGGTCGAGACGATCCGAACGGCTTCCGGCCTGCAGGTCTGACATGGCGTGCCCCTTCCAGCGGTCGGCCGTGCGCACGACCTAGACCCTGCTTCGGCGCGTTATGGGATGGCCTTGAGCGCGGGCCCGGGGGGGCGTCGCCGGGCCAGACCCGGATCAGCGCGGGAGGGCCGCGCGCATCGCCTCGAGCGGTGCCGGACGCCCCGTCATCAGCGTGAGCTGGGCGCCGGCCTGGTGCAGCAGCATGGCGATGCCCCCCACGACGGTGGCCCCGGAGCTGGCATAGCGGTCGGCCAGGACGGTCGGCCAGGGGGCGTAGACCACGTCGAGGAAGGTTCCCGCCGCGCCGGGCTCGAACACGTCACCAGCGCCGGAGGGGGTGGTGTTGACGACCACGTCCCCGTCGGCCGGTGCGAAGCCGCCGACCGTGACGCGCACGCCCAGGCTCCCCCCGAGCGAGACCAGCGGCGAGGCCCGCGCCGACGACCGCGCCTGCACGGCCACCGACGTGACGCCGAGCCGGGACAGGGCCACCAGCGCGCTGGCCGCCGTGGCTCCGGCCCCCAAGATGACAGCGGTGGACGCGGTCGCCGTACCGGCTTCGCGCAGGGCGGCGAGCAGGCCGTCGATGTCGGTGTTGTGGCCTTCGCGCACGCCGTCCCGGAGCACGACGGTGTTGGCTGCACCGGTCAGCAGCACATCCGGCGCGGACCAGGTGAGCAGCGGCAGGACGGTCTGCTTCAGGGGCATCGTGAGCGACAGCCCCGCCCAGTCCGACCCGAGCCCCGCCAGGAAGTCGGTCAGGCCGGCCGGCTCGACCTGGACGGCGTCGTAGGTCCAGTCGAGCCCGAGCGCGACGTAGGCCGCCCGGTGCAGCGCGGGCGACAGCGAGTGCGCGATCGGCGAGCCGAGGACCGCAGCGCGCACCTAGTAGACGCCGTCGCGCTGGGCCTTGGCCTTCGCGGCGAGGAACTCCTCGTAGGAGCTGGTGAACAGCGAGTGGCCGGCCTTGTCGATCGTGATGAAGTAGAGCCAGTCCCCGGTAGCGGGTGTGAGCGCGGCCTGCAGGGCCTTCTCCCCTGGCGAGTCGATCGGCGTCGGCGGCAGGCCCTTGTTGCGGTAGGTGTTGAAGGGCGACTCCACGTTGATGTCGGCCAGCGACAATCGCGCCTTCTTCTGCTCGCGGAGGTAGTTGACGGTCGAGTCCAGCTGCAGCGGCATTCCCTTGGCGAGCCGGTTGAGCACGACTCTCGCGACCTTGGCCCGGTCAGCGTCCAACGAGGTCTCCGCCTCGATGAGGCTGGCGATCTTAACGATGTCGTAGGGCGTGAGACCCAGCTTGTGGGCGCCGCCCTCCAGGTCGAGCGCCGCGGCCTCGTCGTCGAACTTGCCCGTCATCTGCGTCAGCGCGGCGACAGCGGCCGAGCCGGGCTCGACGTCGTAGGTGGCGGGAAACAGGAAGCCCTCGGGCTTGTTCCCGGCGTAGGCCGGCAGACCCAGGACGGTGGGGTTGGCCAGTGCCGCCAGCACGTCCGGCCGACCCAACTGGGTGTAGGTCACCAGCCGGTCGACGACCAGCGCCAGACTGATGCCCTCGGGCAGCGTCACTCGCCCGCGCACCCGGCTCTTCACGTCGAGCATCAGGGCGAGCGCATCGACCCCGGACATCTGGCGCCGCAGGCTGTAGTAGCCCGGCTGGAGCTTGCCGCTGCGAGGGTCGGCCTCGGCGGCCCTGGTGAACGCCTTCTCGCTCCTGACGACGCCCTTCGCGACGAGGGTCGCGCCGATCGCCGACGCCGAGTCACCGGAGTGGACCTGCACGACCGCGGCGCCCGAGCCCTGGCCCGGGTAGTCCGGCGTGCCGAACGTGCTGTCGTAGAGCGCTTTCCCGCCCAGGACCGCAGCAGCCAGCAGGGCAAAAAGCACGGTGCCGACGATCAGCAGCCCGACGGGCTTGGGGAGCCGCGTGGAGGGCCGTCGGGTTTGTTCGTCGAGCAAGGACACACCGGTGATCCTAACGTCGGTGATCATCGCCGAGGACGTTCTGCCACCCGCGACGCTCCAGGAAGCCTTGCAGCAGGGCGACGGCTGCCGCCTGGTCGATGACCGCGCGGGCCTGCTTGCCCTTCCTGCCCGACGCGCGCAGGGCTGCGGCCGCGGTCACCGTGGTCAGCCGTTCGTCCACCAGCTCCACGGGTACGGCGACCTCGAGGGCGAGCGCGGCCGCCCAGTCGCGCGCCATCGCAGCGCTGGCGGACAGGCTCTGGCCGCTCAGGCTGGTCGGCAGCCCGACGACCACGAGGACCGCCTCCCGCTCGAGGACGATCTCGACGACCCGGGCAACACCGGGGGCCGGGACGGTCTCCACCGGGCTGGCCAGGATCCGGTGCGGGTCGCTAGCAGCCACACCCACCCGGACGGTCCCGACGTCGACGGCTACGACGACGCCGGGTGGGGCCGTCACGAGGCGGCCGTCACGAGGAGGTGGCGACCCGGCCGACGAGGTGCTCGGCGAGCTCCAGGGCCCGTCCGATCCCGGCCGGGTTCGTACCGCCGCCTTGAGCGACGTCGTCCTTGCCGCCGCCCTTGCCGTCGACAGCCGGAGCCACCGCTCTGAGCAGGTCGTTGGCCGACAGCCCCCGGGCCCGGCCAGCCTCGTTGACGGCGGCGACGAGCGTGGCCCGGTCACCGCCGGCGGCGACGAGGACCGTGCCGGGACCGGTCAGGCGGTCCCGGATGTCCAGGGCCAGACCACGCACGAGGTCGCTAGGGGTGCCGGCGGGCGCCTCGACACCGACGAACGCCAGGCCGAACACGTCCTTGGCGCCGGCCGCGAACGCTGCTGCCTGCTGCAGGACCGCCCCAGCCTTAAGGGTCGACAGCTCCTTCTCGACGTCGCGGAGTTTGTTCACGACCGACTGGACCCGCTCGGGCAGCTCCTCGGTGGGCACCTTGAAGACGCCGGCCAGCTGGGCGAGCAGCACATGCTCACGGGCCAGGTAGGAGTAGGCGTCGAGCCCGACGAGGCCCTCGACCCGCCGCACCCCCGAGCCGATGGAGGCCTCGCTCAGCAGCTTGACCATGCCGAGCTGGCCGGACCGTGCAGCGTGCGTGCCGCCGCACAGCTCGCGCGCGTAGTCGCCCACCTCGACGACCCGCACCGCGTCGCCGTACTTCTCGCCGAACAGCGCCATCGCCCCGATCCGGCGGGCCTGTTCCTGCGTGGTGACGAAAGCTCGCACCTCCAGGTCGGACAGCGCGATCGCGTTGATCTCCTGCTCGACGTCAGCCAGGACCGACGCCGGGACCGCGCTCGGGCAGGAAAAGTCGAAACGAAAGCGGCCGGGCGCATTGAGCGAGCCGGCCTGCGTCGCCTGCTCCCCGAGCGCGTCCCGAAGTGCCTTGTGGACCAGGTGCGTCGCGGTGTGGGCGCGGCTCACCGCGCGCCGCCGATCCACGTCCACCTCAGCCTGTACGGCGCCGCCGACGGTCACCTCACCGGACAGGACCCGCGCCCGGTGCACGACCAGCTCGGGCAGCGAGCGCTGCACGTCGAGGACCTCGAGCACGGTGCCGTCAGCCAGCACGAGCCGCCCACGGTCCGCGAGCTGCCCACCTCCCTCGGCGTAGAACGGCGTGCGGTCGAGCACGACCTCCACGCTCGCGCCCTCGCCCGCGGCACTGGCGCTGATCCCGTCGACCAGCAGCCCCCGGACGGTTGCCTCGCTGACGACCTCGACGTACCCGGTGAAGTCCGTGGCACCGGCAGCATCCAGCAGGGCGCGGTACGCCGAGACGTCGACATGGCCGGTCTTCTTGGTTCTGCTGTCCTGCTTGGCCCGCTGCCGCTGCTCCTGCATCAGGGAGCGGAACCCCTGCTCGTCGACGGTCAGTCCCTGCTCGGCCGCCATTTCCAGGGTCAGGTCGATCGGGAAGCCGTGCGTGTCGTGCAGCGCGAAGGCGATCCCACCGGACAGCATGCCGCCGGCCTTGCGGGCCTGGGGAACGGCCGTGTCGAAGATCGATGCACCCTTGCTGATCGTCTCCAGGAAGGACGCCTCTTCCCCTTGCGCGACGGCCTGGACCCGGCCGCGGTCCTCCACCAGGGTGGGGTACTGCGGTCCCATCGCCGCGATGGTGACCTCGACCAGCTCCTGCACAGTCGGGTCGAGCGCTCCCAGCAGCCGCATCGCACGGACCGCCCGGCGGACGATCCGGCGCAGCACGTAGCCGCGGCCCTCGTTGGACGGGATGATCCCGTCGCCCATCATCATCACGGCCGTGCGGGTGTGGTCGGCGATCACGCGCAGGCGCACGTCGCAGCCATGGTCGGCGCCGTACCGCACGCCGGTGAGCTCGCTGGCGCGGTCCAGGATCGCCCGGCTGGTGTCGATCTCGTAGAGGTTTTCGACGCCCTGCAGGATCGTCGCCATCCGCTCCAGGCCCATGCCGGTGTCGATGTTCTGCCTCGGCAGCGGGCCGGCGATGTCGAAGTCGACCTTCGAGCGCAGGTGGGACAGCTGGAACTGCATGAAGACCAGGTTCCAGATCTCCAGGTACCGCTCTCCGTTGACCGCCGGACCACCCTCGGCGCCGTATGCCTCGCCGCGGTCGTAGTTGATCTCCGAACAGGGGCCGCCGGGACCGGGAACCCCCATGTGCCAGTAATTCTCGGACAGCCCCAGCCGCTGGATGCGCTCGTCCGGCACACCGACCTTGCGCCACAGGTCGTAGGCCTCGTCGTCGTCGAGGTAGACGGTCGGCCAGATCCTGGACTCCTGCAGCCCGTAGCCACCGTCGGCGACCGGGCGGGTGACCAGGTCGTAGGCGAACTCGATGGCGCCGGCCTTGAAGTAGTCGCCGAAGCTGAAGTTGCCTGCCATCTGGAAGAACGAGCCGTGCCGGGTGGTCTTGCCGACCTCGTCGATGTCCAGGGTGCGGACGCACTTCTGCACGCTGGTCGCCCGGGACCACGGCGCCGGCTGCTCACCGAGAAAGTACGGCTTGAACGGCACCATGCCCGCGTTGACGAGCAACAGCGTCGGGTCGTCGGCGATCAGGGACGCCGATGGGACGACCGTGTGGCCGTTGCTCTGGAAGTGCCCCAGGAAGCGGTGGTGGATCTCCTGCGACCTCATGGGCCGTCCAGCACGTCGTGTCTGCCGTCGAGCCCCAGCTCCGTACGAAGTTCGTCCTCGCGCTCGGCCATGCCGGCCCGTACGTCCGAGCCGAAGTCGCGGATCGCACCGCTGAGGTTGTTGAGCGCCCCGGAGATGCCGGACTGTACGCCGGCGGGCGTCAGCTTCTGGGCTGTGGCGGTGAGGCGACGCACAATGAGCACACCCGCGGTCGCCCCCAGGGCCACGTAGAACAGCCGTCTGGTCATCGCTTCTTGCTCTCCGCCTTGATCTCGGCCTTGACGCGCTTTTCGATGTCCTTGGCGCTGCGCTTGCTCGCGGCGTTGCGGACGCCGTAGGAGAAGGCCGCGACCTTGACAACAGGGCTACCCAGCGTCGCGGCGAACAGCGAGGTCAGGGCGCTGACGTTGCCGCTGATCGACTGGACGTTGGCGGTGATGGCATCGACGCGGACCAGCTCGGAGTTGACCTGGGTCACCGTGCCGGTGACCTCCCCGAGCAGGGGGACGGTAGTGGCCGTGAGCTCCGAGACGGTCTTGGTCAGCGCGTCGATCGTGCGGCTCAGCCGTAGGAAGACGTAGGTCAGCCCGAGCATGGCCAACGCGAAGAAGACCGCGAAGATCAGTCCGATGACGTTGCCGATGTCGACCATCTAGTGCTCCTTTGACGTGGCTGGCGTTTCTGTGCTGATCGGAGTGCGCGACCGGAACCCCTGTGTGACGTCCTCGGCGACGACCGTACGGTGCCCGCGCAGGACCTCACGCAAGCCCGCGAGCCGCTCTCGCGCGACGCGCTCGACCCCGAGGTCACCCGGCGAGTAGTACTCCCGCCCGACGACCGGGTCGGGGGCGTACTGCTGAGCCACCACCCTCCCCGGGACCTCGTGAGGGTAGCGGTAACCGGTGTGCCCGATCTTCTGACTTGCTTCGTAGTGGGCATCGCGCAGGTGGGGAGGCACGGTCCCCGTCAGCCCGCGTCGTACATCGTCCAGGGCCGCGTCGATCGCCACGATGACCGCGTTGCTTTTCGGCGCCAGCGCGAGGTGGATCGTGGCCTGGGCCAGGTTGATCCGCGCCTCGGGCATGCCGATCAGCTCCAGCGCGCTCGCGGCAGCCACCGCCGTCTGCAGCGCGCTCGGGTCAGCCATGCCGATGTCCTCGCTGGCGTGCACCACCAGCCGGCGGGCGATGAACCGCGGGTCCTCTCCCGCCTCGATCATGCGGGCCAGGTAGTGCAGGGCGGCGTCCACGTCGGACCCGCGGATGCTCTTGATGAACCCGCTGATCACGTCGTAGTGCTGGTCGCCGTCCCGGTCGTAGCGGACGGCCACGCGGTCGACGGCCTGTTCGAGCTTGTCGAGGGTCACCGTCCCGTCGTACGCCGCCGCCTCCAGGGCTGTCAGCGCCCGGCGGGCGTCTCCGCCGGCCAGCCGCAGCAGGAACTCCATCGCGTCGTCGTCGACTGTCGCGTCGACCCCGCGTGGATCGCTGATGGCCCGCTCGACGACCGTCCGGATGTCGTCGTCGGACAGCGGCTGCAGGGTCAGCAGCAGGCTGCGGGACAGCAGCGGGCTGATGATGCTGAAGAACGGGTTCTCGGTCGTGGCCGCCACCAGGGTGACCCAGCGGTTCTCGACGCTCGGCAACAGCGCGTCCTGCTGGGTCTTGGAGAAGCGGTGCACCTCGTCGACGAACAGCACGGTCTGGGCGCCGGTCTCCCCCAGGGCCCGCTTGGCGTCCTCGACGACCTGCCGGACGTCCTTCACACCAGCCGTCACGGCGGACAGCTCCCGGAACCGGCGCTGGGTGCTGCGGGCGATGGTCATGGCAAGGGTTGTCTTGCCCGTCCCGGGCGGTCCCCACAAGATCACGCTGAGCGGGGCGTCGCCTTCGACCAACCGCCGCAGCGGCGCCCCGGGGCCGAGCAGGTGCTGCTGGCCGACAACCTCGTCCAGCGTGCGGGGACGCATCCGTACCGCCAGTGGCGCGACGCGGGCAGCCGCGTCCTGCTCAGCGGCGTCGAACAGGGACGGCTCCACCCTCTGGACCCTATGCGCGGCCCCGCAGGTGCTGCTCCCGTGGTGACGGCCCGGGCAGTACGGCGTCCTCGCATCGGCCGAAGGCCGTCCTTGGCTAGCCTGAGCGGGTGCGCCCGACCGTCCTGACCTCCGCGGCGGAGGTGCTACTCGCGACCGACCACGACCCCTACGCGCGCGGGTCGCTGCGGCGCTCTGACGTGTCGGGGTGGGCTGCGCATGGCGCGGTGGCGTGGCGGGCGACGGATGCCGAGGAGCGACTTCCCTACCTGATGACCTTGGGCCAGCCGGCCCAGGTCGCCCGGTTGGTCGAGGAGATCCTGCCCGAGCTGCGCGACCGCACCCGGGTCACGCTGCCGCGCGGGACGGCCGCGCTGCTGCCCGCGTGGGTGGCCCTGGACGGCACCGACTGGGACCACCGCTGGATCGGCGACCCCCCATTGCAGCAGCCCGGTGAGGACCGGGTGGGGCCCGTCGACGAGGACGACGTCGCCGTGCTGCTCGCGACGGCGTCACCGCACGCCTCGGCCCTCCCTGGCGACCCTTGCGTCCTGCGCTGGCTCGGCGTCCGGGGTCCGGACGGCCTGCTGGCCTGTGCAGCGGACACCTCCGCCGCGACCCGGGTTGGCCACCTGTCCTCGATCGCCGTGCACCCCGAGGCCCGCGGTCAGGGGCTGGGCGCTGCGGTGACGGCCGCCCTGATCCGGCTCCTGTTCGCCGAAGGCTGCGACGTCGTACAGCTCGGGATGTACGCCGACAACACCGCCGGGCGGGCGCTCTATGACCGCCTCGGGATGCACGACGACCACCGCTTCACCAGTGGGCTGCTGCAGGTGCGCTCGCGCTGGTGAGTCGGCCGCGGTGAGTCGCCCGGTCCGCGTCCTCGGCCGGCGCTACGTAGGCGACGGCAAAGCCGAAGACCTGCTCGTAGAACGTCCGGGACCGAGCGATGTCGGTGGCGGTCAGGCGGTCAGGCGGGACAGGGGGCGACATCGTCTCAGAAGCGCTCCTTCCGTCCGACATGATCCAGACGGTGGGTGTTCGACGTCCTGACCCCCCCGAGACATGGGCTACACGGCCTCGTCGAGCGCCTGGTCACACCCGTCCTGTTCGGCACCGAACCAGTGGCGCAGCAGCGCGGCCGGGTGTCTGCGCAGGGCCTCTGCGCCGCGGGTCAGTTCGATGGCCGCCACGTACTTGCTGAACGAGACCGGCCGGGCGCCGAGGCCGACGAGCAGCCGGTCGACATCGGTGCGGGGGCCGACGGACTTCACCTCGAGGACGGTCAGGTCGGGCCGCAGCCTTGCGCCCCCGAAGCGCAGGTCGCGGTCCACGGTGACGCGGAGCTGCTCTGTGGTCCCCACCAGTGTGGTGCGCCTGCAGGTCATGTCCACCGTCGGGCGGAGCCGGTCGACCACGTCGGGCAGGTATCGGGGGCCGTAACAGCGGTCCAGGGCATCGCGCAGGAACCCCCTGCCGGTGCTGTCGAGCTCGGTGGCGGCCCCGTCGAGGGCGTACTTCACCGTGTGGCCGCCACCCCCCTTCCCTTTGAGCTCCAGACGGACCAGTCCGCTGTCGAGGTAGCTCCTGGTCCGGGCCTTGAAGCGCCGGCGCACTCCCTGGGCGTGGTGCCGGGCCGTGAGCAGGTCGCCGGTGTCGTAGTAGCGAGTCTCGTAGCGGCTGCTGCGTAAGCCATCGACCTCGAGAACCGCGACGTGACCGGTCAAAGCATTGACCAGGCGGGTGAGCACGTCGGTGGCGATGACGTACTTGCGGTCCTGACGGGCCTGCAGGGAGCTGGCAGCCGACAGGTCCTGAAGGCAGATGCCGGGTAGGTCCACAAGGCTCATCGCAGATGCACCCGTTGGGTCGCGGGCAGTTCGGGGCTGCGGTCGGGCCGGACGTTGACGGGCGCCCCACGGGGGCGGTGACGCACCTCGACGCGGGTGGTCTCGCGGACGTAGTCGACCTCGAGCACCTTGGTGCTGAGCACCTCGATGGCCATCCGCCGTTCGAGGTCGAGTACAAGCGCAGTGCTGTCGCCGAGCACGCGGTCCAGCACGACCTGGCTTGTCGTGGCCGCATCGGACAGCACCGAGCTGTCGACGAAGTACAGCGTCAGGAAGATCGCGGTGTCCAAGGCGACCGACAGAGCCAGCGGCCGACCAGGCAGGGCGTTGACGAGAGCGGCGGCCAACGCGAGGAAGAAATAAGCGATCTCGATGTTGGCGTAAGCCTCGCTGCGTAGCCGGATGATCGACAGGACACCGAACACCCCGAAGCCCACACCCGCCGAAAGACTGTGGCTGGAAAGGAACGTCAACACCGCAAACAATCCGATGTTAAAGGCCACGTAGACCGCGAACAGGTCCGGGCGGGCGTGCCGGCGCAGGAACATCGCACCCAGCGCGATGATCGTCACGAGGTCCATGCAAAAGCGATAGAGACCGTCTGCGAGCGCCGGATTGCTCACGCTGCAGCGGCCGCACAGGTCAGGCCGGTGACCTGCAGAACGGGGTGCAGCTCGATCTCATCGACGGCAGCGCCCCGGGCGTTGTCGGCCTCGGTGTCTCCGGTATGGGGGGTGTCGTGGAATTGCACGCCGGTCAGTACGGCCGTGCCGGTCAGCGCAATGTTCTTGCTGCGGAAGGCGGGGCAGGCACGCTGCACGGCGCCCCGGGCGGCCCCCATGGCGGAGCGGTCGGGCCCGCTGACTCCGCTGCCGAGGCACGAAGCGTCGGGCAGCTCGGCGATCATCGTTGCCGAACCGCCGGGGTCACGGACGACGAGCTGCAGGTCACCGTCGTGCACCAGTTTTCCGGCGACGAGCGCGACCGAGACCCTCATCAGCTGGGTCTCGACCTGCGGGAGCCGGTTGCTGTGCGCGGTCACTGCCGGCGGGGTAAGGCTGACCAGCTGACTGACCGTAGCCGGGTGCGGAACTCGGTCGACGTACTGTGCGGACGCATCGGCGAGGGTCTTAACGGGCCAGCGCGGGCCTTTGCACGCACCGCTCGAACTGGCCTGCAGCCCAGCCACGGTCGTCGTTCCAGCTAGGACAAGCAACACCGCCGAGAGCTGCAGCCACGTACGTCGTCCCGGGGACATGGGGCGAGCTCCTCTTTATGATCCGGTGTCGAGGGGGTCATCGACGCTGATGCCCGCAGGGGTACGCCTACTGTCCACCTTCTGGCCACCTTCTGGCCACCTGGGGCAGCCGATGGTGAGGCTGCGTCGCGCGGCTGGGCAAACGTCCGCCGGACTCAGCACCCTGCGACCCGACCGGTTGTCGAACCGAGACGCTGGTGAGTCAGGCGCCCTCCTCCGGGGTGGCGTCGACGCCAGCCTCGGCCCGCTGTTGCGCGGTGATGGGCGCGGGGGCAGCTGTCAGCGGGTCGTAGCCACCGCCGCTCTTGGGAAACGCGATGACGTCGCGGATCGACGGCGCTCCCGACAAAAGTGCCACGACCCGGTCCCAACCGAGGGCGATGCCGCCGTGCGGTGGCGCGCCGTAGGAGAAGGCCTCGAGCAGAAACCCGAACTTTTCCTGGACCTCCTCGGGGGTCAGCCCCATCACGGCGAACACCCGCTCCTGGACCTCGCGGCGGTGGATCCGGATGGAGCCGCCGCCGATCTCGTTGCCGTTGCAGACGATGTCGTAGGCGTAGGCCAGCGCGGAGCCCTGGTCGGTGTCGAAGCTGTCCAGGAACTCCGGCTTGGGTGAGGTGAAGGCGTGGTGTACGGCGGTCCAAGCCCCTGCACCGACGGCGACGTCCCCGGCGGACACGGCGACCGACGCAGGCTCGAACAGGGGGGCGTCGACGACCCACAGGAAAGACCAGGCGCTCTCGTCGATGAGATCGAGGCGGCGGGCGATCTCCCCGCGGGCCGCACCAAGAAGAGCACGGGACGTCCGAGCCGAACCGGCGGCGAACAAGACGCAGTCACCGGGGGCGGCACCGACCTCGGACGCGAGGCCCTCGAGCTCCTGAGCGGACAGGTTCTTCGCCACCGGCCCGGTGATCGTGCCGTCTGGCTGGAACAGCACATACGCCAGCCCACGGGCACCGCGCTGCTTGGCCCACTCCTGCCAAGCGTCGAGCTGCTTGCGGGGCTGCGAGGCGCCACCGGGCATGACGACGGCTCCGACGTAGTCGGCCTGGAAGACCCGGAAGGGCGTCTGGGAGAAGTAGGCGGTCATCTCGACCAGCTCGAGGGCGAACCGCAGGTCGGGCTTGTCGGTGCCGTAGCGCCGCATCGCCTCGGCGTAGGTCATCCGAGGGATCTCCGGGATGGCATAGCCGATCAGGGCCCACAGCGACCGCAGGACCTCCTCGGTGAGCTCGATGACGTCGTCCTGGTCGACGAAGCTCATCTCGATGTCGAGCTGGGTGAACTCCGGCTGCCGGTCGGCGCGGAAGTCTTCGTCGCGGTAGCAACGGGCGATCTGGAAGTACTTCTCCGCGCCGGCCACCATGAGCAGCTGCTTGAACAACTGCGGCGACTGTGGCAGGGCGTACCAGGAGCCGGGCTTGAGGCGGGCCGGCACCAGGAAGTCGCGGGCCCCCTCCGGAGTGCTCCGCGTGAGGGTGGGCGTCTCGACCTCCAGGAACCCGCGGTCGTGCAGGATCGACCGCGCGGCATGGTTGACATCCGACCGGAGCTTCAGGATCGAGGCCGGCTTCGGGCGCCGCAGGTCGAGGTAGCGGTGCTTGAGCCGCGCCTCCTCCCCCACCTCGTCGTCGAGCTGGAACGGCAGGGCCGCCGAGGGCGACAGGACCTCCAGGGTCGTCACGGCAATCTCGACGTCCCCGGTTGCCACGGCGGCGTTGGCGTTGCCGGCCGGCCGGAGCTGCACCTTGCCGGTGACGAGCAGGCACGACTCGACCCGGAAGTCGACGTCCCCGTGCAGGACGACCTGCACGACGCCACTGCGGTCGCGCAGGTCCAGGAACGCGACGCCGCCGTGGTCGCGGCGCGAGCCGACCCAGCCGGCGAGCGTGACGGTCTGGCCGGCATGCTCCTTCCGGAGCGTCCCCGCCTCGTGGGTGCGCATCATGAAAGCTGCTCCAGCAGTTCTGAGAGGGGTACGGCGGTCTGCTCGCCGCTCGTGAGGTCCTTGAGCTGTGCCACCTCGGCCTCGAGGTCCCGGTCGCCGACGACCACGGCCCAGCGGGCGCCGGAGCGGTCGGCGGCCTTCATCGCACCCTTGAGCCCGCGGTCGCCGTAGGCCAGGTCGGCGGCGACCCCCGCCGTACGCAGAGCCCCGACGGCGGCGACGGCCCAGGCCTTCGCGGCCGCACCGAGAGGCACCACGAAGACCGCCGGCCCCGCCTCGGGGGCAACCGACACGCCTTCGGCTTCCAGGGCCAGCACAGTTCGTTCGATGCCGAGAGCCCAGCCGATCCCTGGCAGCGGGGGGCCCCCGATGGCCTCGGACAACCCGTCGTAGCGACCGCCACCGCCCACAGCCGACTGCGCGCCCAGCCCGTCATGGACGAACTCGAAGGTCGTACGCATGTAGTAGTCGAGGCCGCGGACCAGCCGAGGGGCGGGCTCGAAGGCGACCCCCAGCGCGGCCAGGGCGTCCAGGACGCCGTCATGGTGGGCGGTGCACTGCGCGCACAGCCGGTCAACCATCAGGGGCGCGTCGACGAGCAACGCCTGCACCTCGGGCCGCTTGTCATCGAGCACTCGCAGCGGATTGAGGGCGGCCCGCGCGCGGGTCGCGTCGTCGAGGTCGAGATCGGCTAGGAACGCACCCAGCTCCTCCCGGTACGCCGGTCGGCAGGCGGGGTCGCCGAGGGAGGTGAGCAGCAGCCGCACCCCGGTCAGGCCCAGACCGGCGAAGGCGTCCGCCGCGAGGGAGACGACCTCCGCGTCAAGCGCGGGGTCGGTCACGCCTAGGGCCTCGATCCCGACTTGCTGGAACTGCCGGAAACGGCCCGCCTGCGGACGTTCGGCGCGAAACATTGGACCGGCGTACCGCAGCTTGACGGGGAGCTGACCGCGCTGCAGTCCGTGCTCGACCACGGCGCGGACCACACCTGCGGTGCCCTCGGGCCGCAGCGTCAGTCCGCGTTCGGGGAAGGTGAACATCTCCTTGGTGACCACGTCGGTGGAGGCCCCGACGCCGCGCGTGAACAGCTCGGTGTCCTCGAAGACAGGCGCTTCGACATAGGCGTAGCCGGCCCGGACCGACGGTGCGAGCAGGCCGTCGCGGACGGCCAGGAACGGGCTGCCCGGCAGGATGTCGTAGGTACCCTTGGGTGACTGGAAGGCCATCACAGACCCCGGGAAGGCGGTGGTGCGACGAGGTCCCGCAGGTAGGGGTTGGCGGCCCGCTCGCGGCCGATCGTGGTGGAGCGGCCGTGGCCGGTGTGGACGACGAGCTCGTCGCGACGCGGCAAGATGACGCGGGACAGGGACTCCTGCATCGCCTCCCACGACCCGCCGGGCAGGTCGCAGCGGCCGATCGAACCCTCGAACAGCACGTCGCCGGAGAACAGCGCGTCGTCGCCGTCCAGACCGGTCTCGAACACGACCGACCCGGGCGTGTGGCCAGGGGCGAAGTCGACAGCGAAGTCCAGCCCGGCCAGCGTCAGCGGGACGGCCGGGTCGAGCAGAGCGACGTCGGAAGGCTCGGTCCACTCGAGCCGGCCGCCGAACGCGGTCCGGGTCTCCTGCGAGAGCCCCTTCATCGGGTCTGCCAGCAACCCCCGGTCCTCGGGGTGGATCCATGCGGGGATGCCCCGGGCGCCGCAGACCGGCGTGACGGAGAAGGTGTGGTCTAGGTGCCCATGGGTCAGCAGGACTGCGACCGGCTGCAGCTTGTGCTCGCGCAGCAGGGCGTCGAGCTGCTCCTGCACGCCGATCCCCGGGTCGATGACGACGCACTGCTCGCCGGCAGCGGGGGCGACGACCCAGCAGTTGGTGTCAAAAGCCTGCGCCGGGAACCCACGGACGAACACGCTCGTCACTCCTTCGGGACGTGCCTCGCGGGGCGGCCGCGGGACGGATGGGTCAGCGCGGATGACCTTACCGGCGCGGTCGCCCTGCGCCCGACCGAAATTCCCTAGGCTCCACCCGACTGACACCTTTCCGCCCCCGTCCCTGAGGACTTCGTGACCGACAGCCTCGAGCGCCAGCTGGCCCGGTTACGCGCGAAGCGGCAGGCCGGCCGAGTCGGTGAGGCACGACGGGTCCGCAGCCGGCGAAGGCAGGTGGGACTGGCGTTGGCCGCGGCCGTCGCGGTCACGCTGGTGGTGACGCTGGTGACCCGTGGAGAGGGCACGGTGGAACCCACCCGGCGGTCGATCGCCTCACCCCGGCCGACGGCCTGCAGCTACCCGCTGCACGGGACGTCGACCAGGGCACTGCCCGGCCTACCGACCAGCGCGGTCCTGCCGTCAGGGACGGTCGCCGCAACCCTCGCGACCGACCAAGGGACGCTCAGGCTGTCCCTCGACGCGACCACGGCCCCCTGCTCGGTGAGCAGCTTCGCCTTCCTGGCAGCACACGGCTTCTTCGACGGGACCCGCTGCACCCGCCTTGCCACTGACCTCCACCTGCTCGAGTGCGGGTCGGACGACTCGCCCGGCTACACGATCGGATCCGAGGCGCTGACGGGGGCAACGTACCCGCGAGGGACCATCGCGCTGGTCAACCGAGGACCCGGCACGGGCGGCTCGGCGTTCTTCCTGGTGGCACAGGACTCGCCGCTGCCGCCGACCTTCACGCTCCTGGGCACCATCACCGAGGGACTGCCGGTGCTCGACGCGGTGGTCGCTGCGGGCTCCGACCCGCCGTCCGACGGGACCGCCAAGCAGCCCCTCACCCTGACGTCCGTGCGGGTCGCCCGGCAGGTCCTCGTCCCCAGCGCTGACGGCACTCCCTAGAATCGGGCACACCCAACCAGGAGGACATGCGTGGCCAGCAACAAGCGCGAGCGCGAGCTCGCCCGAATGCGCGCCGAGCGACAAGCCGCACGCCGGGCAACCAACGAGGCACATCGGCGCAAGCAGCGCCGGTCGCTGCTCATCGGTGCTTCCGCCCTCGCCGTTGTCGCCCTGATCGCGGGCGTGACGCTGGCCACCAGCGGCGGTGCCAAGAAGAACAAACAGACCGTCACGACCCAGCCGAGCACCAGCACGTCGACGTTCGGCAACCTCGGTGGTAGCGGGACGTGCTCCTACACCAGGTCGCAGGTCCCTTCGGCCAAGCCGCTGGACGGACTCCCACCGGCCCAGAAGGTCCTCACCACCGGCAGCCAGCAGGCGGTCCTGGTGACGACCCGCGGCGAGATCGACGTGACCCTGCTCACCAGCAAGGCGCCGTGCACCGTCAACAGCTTCGCCTTCCTCGCGCAACAGAAGTACTTCGACGGCACGCCCTGCCATCGCCTGGTGACCAGCGGCATCTTCGTGCTGCAGTGCGGCGACCCGACCGGCACCGGCAGCGGCGGCCCGGGCTACCAGTTCCCGGATGAGAACCTGACGGGCGCTACCTACCCGGCGGGCACCCTGGCGATGGCCAACGGTGGGCCCGGCACCAACGGCAGCCAGTACTTCCTGGTTTACAAGAACACCAAGCTGCCGCCGAGCTACACCCCGTTCGGCAGGATCACAAAAGGCCTCGACGTCGTCACCAAGGTTGCGGCCGGCGGCGACGACGGGTCGATCTCGGCCGGTGGCGGCAAGCCCAAGCTGGCGATCAGCCTCACGAAGGTCACGGTCGCCAAAGCCTCCTGACCCCGGTACGCCAAAAGGCCGGTCCCCCGTGCGCGGGAGGACCGGCCTTCGTCGTTGCTGTGGCCTCAGGCCGGGGGCATTCCGTAGCCCATGGGCGGGAGGCCGGAGCCAATCCCCTTCGGGTTCGGGCCGTACTGGTTATCACCCGGGGTGCTGTCCATGACGGTGAAGACGAGCATCACGATGCCACCGACGAGCGGGACAAGCCCGATCAGGACGAACCACCCGGACTTGCCGGTGTCGTGCAGGCGTCGTACCGCCACCGCCAGCGAGGGGACGAGCACCGCCAGGTAGGCGATGATGAGCAGGGCGAAGAACGGCTTGGCGATGGCGGTCAGGATGAGGCCCACGATGTAGACGAGGATCAGCGCCAAGGACCAGAACCAGTATTCCGAGCGACGGGCGCGGCCGCTGAAGTCGGCGTACTTGCCCGTGACCGTCTTGATCGCCGTCATGAAGTCCACGCGAAGATCCCCCATTTCTCTGGCCACCCTGATGGCGGCACGCGCACAGCATGGGGCATCCGGGCGCGAAATGGGGGCACACCACGTCCTGCGCCCTCCATGTCGGCCCGACCGGGCGACCAATTCGTCCCACGAACACCCAACGGCGAAGCCGCTTGCTCTGGATTGGCGAGGCCTCGCCGCCCCCCCTGAGCTGAGGATCGCGTCAACTCCACACCCGTCTGGATCGAACGGCAGTCTCCTCGGTGTACCACCTAATTTTTCAGAGGTACACTACGGTCATGCCGACCACCCGACCTCGCTACCAGATCACAGAAACGCCGGCGGTCGCCCGCGCGATCGACAACGCTGCAAAACGTTGGCCACACGAACCTCGGTCCAAGCTGCTGCTGCGACTGGTGGATGCCGGGGGAGCTGCCCTGGAACAGGTCGACGACCTCGCGAGGAGCAAGCGACAACAAGCCATCGAAGCCAGCAGCGGAAAGTACGCCGACGCGTTCGGCAACGACTACCTCGCCGAACTCCGTCGCGACTGGCCGAAGTGATCGTCCTGGACGCGAGTGTGCTCGTCGCTCATCTCTCGCCCTTTGATGCCCACCACACCGCCGCGAGCGAGCTCCTCCACAACACGGCTGACGAGTTGTGGTTGGTCCACACGATGACGCTGGCCGAAGTGCTGGTAGGTGGCGCGAAAGTAGGCAAGGGCACGGAGATGCTGGCAGACCTGAGGTCGTCCGGCATCGCGCTGGCACCCCGCGATGATGAGGAAGCTCTCAGACTGGCCGACCTGAGGGTGACGACGGGACTCAAGCTTCCGGACTGCTGCGTTCTCGACGCAGCACAGACGAACGCCGCTCAACTGGCGACGTTCGACAGCGCCCTGTCTACCGCTGCGAGCCGGCTCGGCGTCGCACTGATCTCCTGACCAGCGTCAGGACCTCGAGCCCCACGCGTGTTGTCGATCCGCCCCAGCGGGTGCGGCTGCCCCTCACCTCGGCAGCCGAGCGTCTGCATGCTCACATTGGGGCCTGCCACCAGCTGCATCAGTGTCAAGGTGTTCGTGGCGCTCGGGGCCATTTCGGACAGGCTGGGCGCGTTCGTGCTCTTCGCCCAGTGAGACACCCCACCGGCCGGTCCCACCTAGCGGTTTAGCTCGTGACTCTGTACGCGTCGTACACGCCCTCGACACCGCGGACCTGGTTGAGCAGGTGCCCCATGTGCTTGGGATCGGCCATCTCGAAGGAGAAGCGCGACACGGCAACCCGGTCACGGGTCGTCGTCACCGTCGCCGACAAAATGTTGACGTGTGCGTCGGACAGCACGCGGGTGACGTCCGACAGCAGCCGGGTGCGGTCCAGGGCCTCGACCTGGATGTTGACGAGGAACAGCGACCCGGACGTTGGCGCCCACTCGACCTCGACCAGCCGGGCCGGGTCGGCCAGGATGTCGCCGGCGTTGGTGCAGTCGCGGCGGTGCACCGACACCCCCCGGCCGCGGGTCACGAAGCCGACGACGTCGTCGCCGGGCACCGGGGTGCAGCACTTGGCGAGCTTGACCCAGACATCGTCGACGCCCTTGACGACGGCTCCGGGGTCCCCGACCGGCCGGGACCGGGCAGGTCGGGTCGGTACGGCGGTCTCGGCGAGGTCCTCCACGGCGCCCTCGGCGCCGCCCATCCGGGCCATGATCTTCTGGACGACCGTCTGCGTCGACAGCCGGCCCTCGCCGACCGCGACGTACAGGGCTGTGACGTCGGCGAGGCGCTGCTCCTTGGCCAGGCTGAGCAGGGCGTCGCCGCCCAGGACCCGCTGCAGGGGCAGGCCAGCCTTGCGCATCGCCTTCGCGATCGCGTCCTTGCCATTTTCGACGGCGTCCTCGCGACGCTCCTTGGCGAACCACTGCCGAATCTTGTTGCGGGCGCGGGGGCTCTTGACGAACTGCAGCCAGTCCCGTGAGGGGTGCGCGGTCTCGGTCTTGGAGGTGAAGATCTCCACGACGTCGCCGTTGTCGAGGGTCGACTCGAGCGGAACGAGGCGGCCGTTGACGCGGGCGCCGATGCAGCGGTGACCTACCTCGGTGTGCACGCCGTAGGCGAAGTCGACCGGCGTCGACCCGGCGGGCAGCGACACGACCTCGCCCTTGGGGGTGAACACGAACACCTCGGCGCTGTGCAGGTCGAACCGCAGCGAGTCCAGGAAGTCACCCGGGTCTGCCGACTCCTTCTGCCAGTCGAGCAGCTGCCTCAGCCAGGCCATGTCGTCGCCCTGCTTGGGCGCCGCGGTGCCCGGCGCAGCACCGCCCTCCTTGTACTTCCAGTGCGCGGCGATGCCGTACTCCGCACGCTTGTGCATCTCGACGGTGCGGATCTGCAGCTCCACCGGTTTGCCCTCGGGCCCGATCACCGAGGTGTGCAGCGACTGGTACATGTTGAACTTGGGCATCGCGATGTAGTCCTTGAAGCGCCCTGGGACGGGGCTCCAGAGGGCGTGGATGGTGCCCAGCGCGGCGTAGCAGTCGCGAACGCTATCGACCAGGACGCGGATCCCGACCAGGTCGTAGATGTCGGTGAAGTCGCGGCCGCGAACGATCATCTTCTGATAGATCGAGTAGTAGTGCTTGGGCCGGCCGGTGACGCTGGCGTTGATCTTTGCGGCCTTCAGGTCGTTGTTGACCCTGGCCACGATCTCGGCGAGCTGGGTGTCACGCGAGGGCGCCCGGTCAGCGACCAGGCGCACGATCTCGTCGTACCGCTTGGGGTAGAGGGTCGCGAAGGCGAGGTCCTCGAGCTCCCACTTGATGGTGTTCATGCCGAGCCGGTGCGCGAGCGGGGCAAAGATCTCCAGGGTCGTGGTAGCGATCCGCTCCTGCTTTTCCTGCTTGAGCCAGCGCAGCGTGCGCATGTTGTGCAGCCGGTCGGCGAGCTTGATGACCAGGACTCGGGGGTCCCGCGCCATCGCGACGACCATCTTGCGGATGGTCTCGGCTTCGGCGGCCTCACCGTATTTGATCTTGTCGAGTTTGGTGACGCCGTCGACGAGCTGCACGACGTCCGGGCCGAACTCCTGCTGGACGTCGTCGAGCGTGTACGGCGTGTCCTCCACGGTGTCGTGCAGCAGCGCAGCGACCAAGGTCGTGGTGTCCATCCCGAGCTCGGCCAGAATGGTCGTCACCGCGAGCGGGTGCGTGATGTAGAGGTCGCCGCTGCGCCGGCGCTGGTCACCGTGCATCTGCTCGGCGACCTCATAGGCCCGCACGACCAGACGGGTGTCGGCTTTGGGATGGCTGGTGCGGATGGTCCGGAGCAGCGGCTCGAGGACAGGAGGGGTGCCACCGGGCTTGGACGGGGCGGTGAGCCTGGCCAGGCGAGCCCGGACCCGACGACCACTGGGCGGGCCCGTGCCGACGTCCGGGCTGCGGTCGTGATCGTCGAGATCGACCTGGCGCGGCACGCCGACAGCCAAGGGCGCAGGAGCGGGTGAGTCAGTGGTCATGCGCCCTCCCTGCGTCCGAGAGTCCCAGTCTACGGAACTCCCGACCACTTGCTCACCTTCACACCCCTCAGACCCTGAGCACAGCCTGTACGTCGACTCCCCGCAACGCGGAGCGACCGTCGAGGAATCCCAGCTCCAGCAGGAACGCCGTGCCCACGACCTCGGCGCCGCACCGCTCGACCAGGTGCACGGCGGCGGCCGCCGTCCCGCCGGTGGCCAGGACGTCGTCGACGATCAAGACCCGGTCTCCGGGGACGAAGGCGTCCTGCAGCACCTGGAGGGTGTTGCTGCCGTACTCAAGGTCGTAGGACCGCTCATGGACCGGTCCTGGCAGTTTGCCGGGCTTGCGGACCGGCACCACGCCCGCTCCCAGCAGGTAGGCGACCGGGGCAGCGAGCAGGAAGCCGCGGGCCTCGACGCCGACGACTTTCGTCACGCCGGCCCGCCCTGCGGCGAGAAGACCGACCACCTGCCGGAAGGCCGACGGGTCGGCGAACAGCGGCGTCAGGTCCTTGAAGGTAATTCCCGGCTGGGGGTGATCCGGGACGTCCCGTACCAACGCCAGCAGGTCCTCGGGATTGACAGCGGGGCTGGTGCCGGTCGTGCCGTCGCTCACCGCCGGCGTTTGCCGGACGGCCGGCCACCCTTCTTTTTCTGCGGAGGCCGCTTGGTGGCGGTCTTGGTAGGCCGGACAGAGGCCCGGACCGCCTCACCCGTGTCCCCGGACGCCGGCTCGGGGGACTCGAGGACCGCCGTGGCATGTGTGGACCGCTGCGACAGCCGCACCGGGGCCCTGCCGGTGGCACGCCGGTCCAGGACCCGCTGATGCAGGACTTTGAACCGTGGCTCGCGCTCCTTGAGGTCGGCAAGCAGCGGAGTCGCGAGGAACAGGCTGGAGTAGGCGCCTGAGGCAAGCCCCACGAACAGCGCCAAGGCAAGATCCTTCAGGGTGCCCGCACCGAGCAAGAGCGCGCCGACGAACAACAGCCCGGAGACGGGCAGCAGCGCGATGAGCGAGGTGTTGATGGAACGCATGAAGGTCTGGTTGACCGCAAGCTCCGCCGCTTCGGCGTACGTCTGGTTGCTCTGCTTCTCCAGGCCCCGGGTGTTCTCTTCGACCTTGTCGAAGACCACGATCGTGTCGTAGAGGGAGTAGCCGAGGACCGTCAGCAGCGCGATGACGGTGGAGGGCGTGACCACGAAGCCGGTGATCGAGTAGACGCCTGCGGCCAGGAGCAGGTCGTGGATCAGCGCGATGATCGCGGCGGCAGCCATCTTGGGCTCGAAGCGGACAGAGATGTAGATGACGACCGCGATGAGGAACACGATCAGGCCCTGCAGGGCCTTTTTGGTGACCTGCTTGCCCCAGGACGCACCAACGTTCTGGAAGCTGATGTTCGTCACGTTGAAGTGCTTCTCCAGCGCGGCGTTGATGGTCGTGTTCTGCGCCTCGCTGAGCGGCTTGGTCTCGATCCGCAGCTGGGTCGCGCCAGCGGTGCTCTTGACCGTCTGCAGGATCGGGTCCTTGACGCCGAGACTCTCGACGAAGGTGCGGCTGGCCTTGACGTCGACGTTGGAGGCGACGGGGAGCTGGAAGATCCCACCGCCTTTGAACTCCACGCCCAGGTTGAACCCGCGAAAGACCATGCTGCCGAGCGCGATGACGACCAGCAGCAGGCTGATGGCGTAGAACTTCTTGCGCGCAGCGATCAGCGGGAACGTGGTCTCGCCGTGGTAGAGCCGGTGGATCAGCCCCATGTCAGGCCTCCTGAACGGTGGGCGTGGAGGAGCGGGACAGTGGCGCGCGCGCACCGCCGAAGGACGGCTCGCCGCCGTTGGGACCGAAGAACCCGGTGAGGCGGCTGCGCGAGAACCACCGGTAGCGGGACAGCAGCGAGATCAGTGGCCGGGTGAACAAGAAGACCACCGCGACGTCGAGCAGGGTCGACAGCCCGAGGGTGAACGCGAAGCCGCGGACCCCGCCGACCGACACGAAGTAGAGGATGACGGCCGCGAGCAGGGAGACCGTGTCGGCGGACAGGATGGTCCGGCGGGCCCGGACCCACGCGCGGTCGACAGCGGACCGCGGCGTACGGCCCTCCTTGATCTCGTCCTTGAGGCGCTCGAAGTAGACGACGAAGGAGTCGGCCGTGATGCCGACGGACACGATCAGGCCGGCGATACCGGCAAGCGACAGGGCGAAGCCGAACTCCTTGCCCAGCACGCAGATCGAGCCGTACGTCAGGCCAGCGCTGGTGAGCAAAGACGCGATCGTGACGAGGCCGAGCGCGCGGTAGTAGAGCATCGAGTAGAGCACGACAGCCGCGAGGCCGATGCCGCCGGCGAGCAGACCGCTCTTGAGCTGGTCGTCGCCCAGCGTCGCCGAGATGACCTGTGCGTCACCAGCCTCAAAGCTCAACGGCAGGGCGCCGTACTTGAGGTCGTTGGCAAGATCGCGGCCTTCCTTCTGGGTGAAGGAGCCGGTGATCTGGGCGTCGCCGTTGATGACGCTCTGGATGACCGGTGCGCTCACGACGACGCCGTCGAGTGCGATCGCGACCTGGTTGGTGGGGGCGGTGGCGCCGAAGGCCTCCTTCGTGAGGTTAGTCCAGCGGTCCTGCCCCGAGCCCTTGAACTGCAGGTTGACCTGGACGCCGATACCGGTGCTGCCGGTGCCGACGTTGGCGCCCTTGATGTCCTTCCCGACCACCTTGGCGACGGCCAGGTGGTACTTCGTGGTGCCGGTCTGGTCACAGGCAAC
>JAYUBO010000174.1:0-9838 GCA_043740815.1 Frankiales bacterium
TGATCTTTCTTCCGATGGCGATCTCGTTCGTTGGCGCGGGGATCATCTGGAAATTCGTCTACGCGTTCCGGCCTGACCAGCCGGGGATCCGCCAGATCGGGTTGTTGAACCAGATCGTGGTGGGGCTCGGGGGCAGCCCCAAGCAGTTCCTGATCGACTCGCCCCTCAACACCATCTTTCTGGTCATCGTGATGATCTGGATCCAGGCGGGCTTCGCCATGACGGTGCTGTCCGCGGCGATCAAGGCCATCCCCGAAGACATCGTCGAGGCGGCCCGCCTCGACGGGGTCGGCGCCTGGGGGATGTTCCGGTTCGTCACCGTGCCGACCATCCGCCCGGCGCTCATCGTCGTGCTGACCACGATCGGCATCGGCACGCTGAAGGTCTTCGACATCGTGCGGACGATGACCGGTGGCCAGTTCAACACCAGCGTGGTGGCGAACGAGTTTTACAGCCAGAGCTTCCGGTCGTCCAACCAGGGGCTCGGGGCGGCCCTCGCCACCCTGTTGTTCGTGCTGGTCGTGCCCATCGTGTTCTACAACGTCCGCCAGTTGCGGCAAGGGGAGTAGAAGTGACGGCAACCACGGGAGGCTCAGCTCTTCCGATCACCAGCACACCATCGATTTCCGTGGTCAACGTCGCGAGCAAGAAGGTGCGCAAGCGCCTCACCTCACCGTGGGCCTCCCTCGCCGTGGTGGTCCTCGCGATCGTCTGGACCGCACCAACCTTCGGCCTGCTGGTGACCTCTATCCGGCCGGTGAAGGACATCAATGAGAGTGGCTGGTGGACCTTTTTCAGCCACCCGACCTTCACCCTCGACAACTACCGGCAGGCACTGAGCTCCAGCGGCGGAGGTCTCGGCAACTTCTTCGTCAACTCGGCCGTGATCACCATCCCCGCAGTGCTTATCCCGATCTGCCTCGCGTCGCTCGCGGCCTACGCGTTTGCCTGGATCGAGTTCAAGGGGCGCAACCTGCTGTTCGTCGTCGTCTTCGCCTTGCAGATCGTCCCGATCCAGGTGACGTTGATCCCGCTGCTCTCGCTTTACGTCAAAGCGGGCCTGGCCGGCACGTTCTGGACGATCTGGCTCTCGCACACGATGTTTGGCCTGCCGCTGGCCATCTTCTTGCTGCACAACTTCATGAAGGAGATCCCTCGCGAGCTCATCGAGGCAGCTCGCATGGACGGAGCGAAGCATGTCCAGATTTTCTTCCGCGTGCTTCTGCCGCTCCTGACCCCAGCGCTGGCCGCCTTCGGGATCTTCCAGTTCCTGTGGGTCTGGAACGACCTGCTGGTCGCCCTGACGTTCGCCGGTGGCACCCCCGACGTGGCGCCGCTCACCGTGGCTCTCGCGAACCTGAGCGGTACCCAGGGGACGGCCTGGCAGCTGCTATCGGCCGGGGCGTTCATCTCGATCGTGATCCCGGTCGCGGTGTTCCTGTCCCTTCAGCGGTTCTTCGTCCGCGGTCTGCTTGCGGGCGGACTCAAGGGCTGACAGCCACGGGTAGCTAGGGGAGCGTGCCGATCGCCGGCAGGCCCACCCCTATCCGCGCGAGCGCCGCGCCAGCAGCTTCTCGCGCGTCCGTGGCCGGGACCTCATGCAGCGCGTCGCGGTTGGTGGTCGCCCGGCTCAGCTGAGCGACCTGCGTATCCAGATAGCGCAGATAGCCTCGGCGTGCTGCGACAACCTCGCCATGCCACGGCTGCACCCGAACGCCGGCGCAGCGCTCACGGTCCGCGCGGCTGCGCGGCAGGTCCCTGGCCACACTTGCCTCGACCAGCGTCGCAAGGCTGCGCCGTACCGACTCCGGGACCGCCGGTGACGTCAGCGAGGGACCGGCGTAGGCCTCGACCCCGATCGCCCGCCTGGTCAGGTCCCCGAGGTCGGACTCGGCTCTGGACACGCACGTGCGCAGCCCAGAGACCTCGTGGGCCTGCCAAACCCGGTCACCGAGAAAGGCCGCAGCCGCGAGCAGCGCCACGCCCCCAGCGACCAAGGCAGGGAGCCGCGAGTGCTCCCGGTCGCTGCCGAGAACGTCCTGGCTCATGTGCCGTGCGCGGCGGCCATCGGGCCGAGCTCCTGGGTCCGGCCCTGGGCCCACGTCACGTTGTCGAGTGCGTGAGCGACGTGCCTGCGGACGGACCGCAGCGCGGGTGCGGGCATGCCACGGGGCACGTCCGGGAGCGCTGCACGGCCCTTCAGTCGTCGTGACACAGGACCAACCTTTCACCCCTTCGGCACCGGGCAACTCGGGACGCCTTCCAAGGTCGGCGCCCCTCACCGCCCTGGCGACCTCGGCCAAGGGAGCACTCGCATCCGGGCCGCCGCGCCGGTTCGGCGGAGGTACGTTGCCACTCATGGCCCCTGACCACGCCGGCGCCGGCGCTGAAGGCATCGACTGGGATGTCCGTTACTCAGCCGCCGAGCAGGTATGGAGCGGCAACCCGAACGGCGTACTCGTCGCGGAGATCAGCGATGTCACGCCAGGTACGGCGGTCGATGTCGGCTGCGGTGAGGGCGCGGATGCGATCTGGCTGGCCCACAGAGAGTGGGACGTCACCGCGTTCGACGTCTCAGCCGTAGCGTTGGCCCGGGCGGCGGAGCACGTCGAGAAGGCCGGTATCCGGGTGCAGCTCCTGCACGGCGGGCTGCTTGACCTGCCCGCGGCGCAGTTCGACCTGGTCAACGTGCAGTACCCGGCCCTGCTGCACGAGCAGGGCCGCTCGCTCGCCGGGCTGCTCGCGCTGGTCGCCCCCGGGGGCACGCTGCTGTCCGTGCATCACGACCAATCCGACCCCGACCATGCCCGGCAGGCCGGCTTCGATCCGGCGGACTACGTGATGCCCGCCGACGTCCACGCCGCGCTGGCGAGGATGCCGGACGCCTGGCAGGTGCAGGTCTACGGGGACCGTCCCAGGAACGTCGCGACCGGCGCCGGGGCAGGACCCAGCGTCGACGTCGTCCTGCGGGCCCGACGGACGAACTCGGCTGCCTGAGGACGCGTACCTGGTGACAGCCACTCGATGACATCGGGAACGGCTGGTCGTCTCGGCGTCGATGCCGTTCATCCCACGACAGCCCGGCTGATCGCTGCGGCACCGACGCACAGCGTCATGGTCGACCCGGCATACCGCCAGGAACGGGCGGTGACTGCCTCGACCGCGAAGGTCGAGTAGGTCGTGAGCGCCCCGCAGAAACCCACACCCACCAGCGCGTAGGTCGACGTCGCGGGTCCTACCAGCGCCCCCAGGACCGCGCTCCCCAGCACGTTGACGACGAGCGTGCCGACCCGTCCCGGCAAGGCCCGGCCTGCCAGGAATCGGACCGGAGCGCCCACCGCGGCACCGAGGGCGACGAGCAGCGCGTTCACCGCCTGACCTGCAGTCCGAGCTGAGCGGCACCCAGTCCGAACACCAAAGTGCCCGCGACGTAGGCGATCCCGGTCGGCAAGGAAGCATCCACCGCCTGTACGGCGAAGGCTGAGAACGTCGTGAAGCCGCCCAGGACACCGCTGCCTAAGAACGGCCTCGACCAGTACCCCTGCGGTCGACGGGCGACCAGCGCAGCCAGCAGGAACGACCCGACCACATTGATCGCCAGCGTCATGGCGAGGTGCGGAGCCGCGAGCACCAGGCCGTAACGGGCCAACGAGCCCAAGGCACCGCCGACAGCGACGACTGCGACGAGCGCAGGCAGCGAGGGCGCGCCCACCGCGGGCAGGTCGTCGGCCGTCGGGGCATCCACGTGGGACACCCTGCCAGGCGGACAACAGCGCTCGCCCCGAGCCCCTTCACGACCCCCGCGAGTTGACCTTCGTCACACGTGTAGGAGGCTCACCTCCGGGCAAGGTTCACGTGGGGGTGCCATGGTGCGCCCACAAACAGACAGGTGGGGACGTGGCGGAATCGACGAGCCAGGACCACGGCTCAGGCATGACCGCGGCTGCAGCCGTCCGTGATGTCGTCGTGCTGCGGCTCCCCGCGCAAGGTGCCTATCTGTCGGTTCTGCGTACTGCCACCGCCTCACTCGCGTCCCGGCTCGACTTCACGCTGGACGACATAGAGGACCTGCGCATCGCCGTCGACGAAGCCTGCGCGATGCTGCTGTCGCACGCCATCGCCGGTGCCGACCTCGAGTGCTCCTTCGAGTTGTCCCCCGAGGCCATTGCGATCTCGGTCAAGGTCCCTACAACTGACGGGACCGAGCCATCCAGGGACACCTTTGCGTGGACCGTGCTGACGGCACTCGCGGGGCAGGTCGACAGCAGCGTCGACGCGGACAAGAACGTCACGATCTCCCTGCAGAAGCGGCGTGAGGTTACGTCGCAGTGAGCACCCCAGAGCAGGCCCTGAGTCCCACCGACCCTGACCTCGCCGCCCCGGACGCCGAGGTCGAGACTGACCTTGCGACCGACCCCGACGTCATCGCCGCAACCGCCGAGGTCGCCTCCGGCCGCAGCGAGCGGATCGCGGCCGACCGGGCCAAGGCGCGGGCGATGTTCGTCGAGCTGCACTCACTGACCGAGGACGACCCGAAGCGGGCCCGGCTGCGCGACCAGCTGGTCGAGATCCACCTGCCGCTGGTCGAGTATCTCGCCCGCCGCTTCCGAAACCGGGGGGAGCCACTGGACGATCTCGTGCAGGTTGCCACGATCGGGCTGATCAAGTCGGTCGACCGCTTCGACCTCGAGCGGGGGGTGGAGTTCTCGACGTACGCGACTCCGACGATTGTCGGTGAGATCAAGCGACACTTCCGGGACAAGGGCTGGGCGATCCGGGTCCCACGGCGGTTGCAGGAGCTCAAGCTCAGCCTCACCAAGGCGACCAGCGACCTGAGCCAGAAGAACGGCCGCGCCCCCACGGTGGCCGAGCTCGCCGGCTACCTCGAACTCACCGAGGAGGAGATCCTCGAAGGGCTCGAGTCGGCCAACGCCTACTCCGCAGTGTCGCTCGACGCCCCGGACGGCGGGGACGACGACTCGCCGGCGGTGGCCGACTCACTCGGCATGATCGACAAGGCCCTCGAGGGCGTGGAGTACCGCGAGTCCCTCAAGCCGTTGCTGGACAAGCTGCCGGCGCGGGAAAAACGCATCCTGATGCTTCGATTCTTCGGGGGCATGACGCAGTCGCAGATCGCCAACGACCTCGGGATCAGCCAGATGCACGTGTCGCGGCTGCTCGCCCGCACGCTGGCCCAGCTCCGGGTCGGGCTGCTCTCCGAGGACTGACCGGAGCGCCTGGCCCGCCGGTTCGCTCAGGCGCGTTCGCGGAACCGCTCGCGTAGGTCCGGTGTCGCAAACAGGTAAAGCACCGACCCGGCGAGCGCGACCATCGGCAACGCCACCCACCACACGCCTGCGTCAAGCAGCGTCAGACCGAGCGGAAAGGGAAACACGTTGAGTACGACGGCGGGCGACCTGGACCACGGCCGACAGCGGTCCGCCGCGTGGGCCAGCAGCAGGAGCAGCAGGCCGGTGAGGACCGCCGCGCCGGAGGCCAGCTCGATCGGCGCCCGGTCGGCGCCCGAGGACAGCCCGACGACGGCGTACCCGATGCCGACCGCAACCAGCGCCACCCCCTCGAAGGCCAGCAGCAGGGCGAGCCGGCGGACCAGGGGGACACGGGCTGCAGGCACGGGCGCACGCTAGTGCCCCGGTATCGTGATGGCATGCGCGCGCTCCTCGTGGTCAACCCCAAGGCGACGACAACGTCTGTCCGGGTCCGCGATGTCCTTGCCCACGCGTTGGCCAGCGAGGTCAAGCTAGACGTCGTCGAGACGACCCACCGCGGCCACGCCACCGAGCTGGCTCGGCAGGCCGCGCTCGACGGTCTGGACGTGGTCGTAGCCCTGGGCGGCGACGGCACGGTCAACGAGGTCGTCAACGGACTGCTCCAGGACGGACCGCAGTCGGGGCTGCCCGCCCTGGCTGTCGTACCTGCGGGCAGCACCAACGTCTTCGCCCGTGCCCTGGGCATGCCGAACTCCGCGATCGAGGCCACCAGCCAGCTGCTGGAGGGCCTTCTGGAGGACCGCCGGCGCACCATCGGGCTGTCGCAGGCCAACGACCGCTGGTTCACCTTTAACGCCGGCCTGGGCCTCGACGCGGGCGCGGTGCGCCGCGTCGAGAAGGTACGTGCCAAGGGGCGCGCGGCCACTCAGCCGCTCTACATCCGCTCCGCCGTCCGCGAGTTCTACTTCGGCGCCGCCCATCACCGACCGGTCCTGACCCTCGAGCGGGACGGTGAGGACCCGGTCCGCCTTGCCCTGGCGCTGGTCTGCCAGGCCGATCCGTGGACGTTCCTGGGCGGGCGGGCGGTCCGTCCGTGCCCCGCCGCGTCCTTCGACACCGGCCTGGATGTCTTCGGGCTCACGACCACGCCCCTGGTCGGCATCTTGCGTCATCTGCGCCAGATCATGGTCAAGGAGCCGCGTCCCCGCGGCAAGCGCGTGCTGAGTCTGCACAACCTCCCGGAGCTGACCCTGCGGGCCGACCTTCCGCTGCCCTTCCAGCTCGACGGCGAAGACCTGGGCGATCGGGAGTGCGTCCAGCTGCGCGCCACTCCACGGGCGCTGGAGGTCCTGGTCTGAGCTGCCGGACGTGATCTGGGTCAACGCGGTTCACATCCACAGCGACACGCTCGGCGCAACGCTGACGGGACGTGACGAAAGCGACACAGCCAGCAGCCGGCAACCGGCGATCAAGCCTTGCCACCGTGCTGCACCAATGATTGTGTAGTACCGCGTTCGACAAGCGTTGGCCCCGCCGACCAGACAGCGCCCCCGCAAGGCAGTGCCCCCCGCACGACTGCACCCCCTCACGACAGCACCCCCCCGCATGACGTCTGGCGCGAAGCCGCACCGGATCCCTGTGGTTCGCTCCCCCCGGAGCGACCCGCGAGGCTGAGGAGTTTGATCGGATGGACTGGCGCCAGCACGCGCTTTGCCGCGAGAAGGACCCTGAGCTGTTCTTCCCTATCGGTACGACGGGTCCCGCCGCCGTGCAGGTCGATGACGCGAAGGCCGTCTGTCGGCGCTGCACGGTCGTCGAGCCGTGCCTGGTGTGGGCGCTCGACACCGGTCAGGACGCAGGCGTCTGGGGCGGCACCAGCGAGGACGAGCGACGCGCTCTGAAGCGCCATAGTGCTCGCAGCCGCGTCCAAACAGCCTGAGCCTTCGGACCCCCGTGCCCCCGTCTTTCGCGGGAGCCCTACGTTCGGCCACCCCTGGTCCCTCGCGAGGTCCCGTCGAGCTTGCTTACCACGTGGCAGCTCCGACTGGTCGCTCTCGTGCTGCTCGCGGCCCTCGTGGCATTGTGCGTCGTGGCCTTTCGGACCTTCGCCAACCCCACCCGCGGCGAGGATCCGGGCCTGAGCACGTCGCTCAGGCTGGCTCGGCCGCCGGTGGCGGCGCAGCCAGCGGCACGCTGAGCCTGGCCCGGGTGCCCCTGCCCGGCGCAGGTTCGAGCAGCAGCTGACCACCGAGCTCGCCGTCCACGAGGGCCTTGACGATCTGTAGGCCCAGTCGACTGCTGGTCAGCAGGTCGAAGCCCTCGGGCAGGCCGGCTCCGTCGTCGACGACCTCGACGTGGACCACGTCCTGCAGTCGCTCGACGCCGACCTCGATCTGGCCCGCCTGCCTGTCCGGGTAGGCGTGCTCGACGGCGTTCTGGACCAGCTCGGTGAGGACCATGGACAGCGGGGTCGCCACCTCGGCAGACAGCACCCCGAAGCTTCCGGTGCGAACCACCACGACCGGTGCCCCCGTCGTCGCGACTTCCGCGCACATCGCCAGCACCTTGTCGGCGATGCCATCGAAGGCGACGTTCTCCTCGAGGGCCAGCGAGAGGGTCTCGTGCACGACGGCGATCGACGCGACCCGTCGTACCGACTGTTCGAGGGCAGCCTGAGCTGCAGGGTCGGTCATCCTTCGGGCCTGCATCCGCAACAACGCCGCCACGGTCTGCAGGTTGTTCTTCACGCGGTGGTGAATCTCACGAATGGTTGCGTCCTTGCCCATGATCTGCCGGTCGCGCCGGCGCACCTCGGTGACGTCCCGGACCAGGACGAGGGCTCCGCGGGGCTCGTTGCCGGGGACCATCGGGAGGGCCCGGAGCAGCACCACCGCCCCTTGGGCCTCGACCTCGCTGTCGCGGGGCTCGCGGAAGCGCAGGGCCGCCGCGAGCGCCGCCGAGCCGCGCGGCTCGTCGAGGCGACCAGGGCCGGCGGACAATCGGGCGATGGTGTGGCCCAGGTGTTGCCCGAGCAGGTCCCCGGTGACTCCCAGGCGGCGGTAGGCCGAGAGCGCGTTAGGTGAGGCGTAGACGACGTGTCCGGTCCGGTCCAGGCGCAGCAGACCGTCACCCACCCGCGGGGCGTGCTCCGGGTCAGGGTCGGAGCCCGGGAAGGGGAAGGTGCCCTCGGCGACCATTTGCACCAACTCACCGGCGCTCGTCAGATAGGTCAGCTCGAGCTGGCTGGGCACCCGTGCGAGACCCACGTTCGTGTCTCGGGACAGGACCGCGATCACCCGCTCGCCCCTGCGTACCGGAATGGCCTCGGTCCGCACCGGAGCCTTCACCGGCCAGGCGGGATGCCCGTCCCGGACGATCCGGCCCTCGCGCCAGGCCCGCTCCACATCGGGACTGTCCTTGACCTCCACGCCGACCACGTCGAGCGGGTAGGCCGTCGGGCCGGTCGTCGGCCGCATGTGCGCCACCGCGACCCAGTGACCTTCCAGGCTGCGGACCCACAGCAGGAGGTCCGCGAAGGACAGGTCGGCGACCAGCTGCCATTCGGCCACGAGCCGCTGCAGGTGCTCGAGGTCGAGCCGCGTGAGGTCGGTACGCGCCCGGACGAGCTCCGCGAGAGTCGACACGCTGCGAGCCTAGGCTCAAGGCGCCTCGGTTGCCGTGCGTGGGCGGCTGCAAGGCACCCACCACCTGCACAACAGGGGTTGGCCCGGAGGAGAACCTGTGACTGTCCTGTTCGTGACCGGCACGGGCACGGGCGTCGGCAAGACCGTCGTGACCGCTGCGGTCGCCGCACTCGCCCTGGACCGGGGGGCCCGCTGCGTGGTCGTCAAGCCCGCGCAGACCGGTGTCGCCCCGGGCGAGCCCGGCGACCTGGCCGACGTCACCCGCCTGGCGCGGGTGTCGGAAGTCCTGGAGCTGGTCCGCTACCCCGACCCGCTGTCGCCCGCCGCGGCCGCACGCCTGTCCCGCATGGCCCCGCTGGACCCTGTCGCGCTCTATGACGCTGTCCTGCGGCTGGACCACGACCTGGTCCTGGTCGAGGGTGCAGGGGGTCTCCTGGTGCGTTTCGACGAGGACGGTACGACGCTCGCGGACCTCGCCCGGGGCCTGCACGCCTCCGTGCTGGTCGTCGTCGGCGCCGGACTGGGCACGCTCAACCACACTGCCCTGACCTTGGAGGCGATGGCTCACCGCGGGCTGGACCTGGCCGGCCTGGTGCTCGGCTCCTGGCCCGCCGAGCCCGGCCTGGCCGAGCGGTCCAACGTCCGCGACCTCCAGACCCTGGCCGCCCGTCCCCTGCTCGGCGCTGTCCCGGAAGGCAGTGGAAACCTCGGGCCGGAGGCGTTCCTGCAGGCAGCCCGGGCCGGCCTGGGGCCGCAGCTGGGCGGGGCGTTCGATGCCCGCGCCTTCGGCCGTACCTGGGCGCCCTGAGACCGCCGTACCCGGGTCGTGGCTGGTCGCAGGGACTCTGGGACAGTTAGCCGGTGACTGAGCTGCTGACCGACCCCGCTGGCACCCGGGACGAGCCCGACGTCCTCGACGTCGCCCGCGGGCAGGTGCTCGACCAGGGGGTCGGCCTCACGCAG
>JAYUBO010000175.1:0-6239 GCA_043740815.1 Frankiales bacterium
TCGAGGTGATCCGCTCCTGAAGATCACCCATCTCGGTGGCGAGGGTCGGCTGGTACCCCACCGCCGAGGGCATCCGGCCCAGGAGCGCCGACACCTCAGAACCCGCCTGGGTGAACCGGAAGATGTTGTCGATGAACAACAGCACGTCCTGCTTCTGCACGTCGCGGAAGTACTCCGCCATCGTGAGAGCAGACAGGGCCACGCGCAAGCGGGTGCCCGGCGGCTCGTCCATCTGCCCGAAGACCAACGCGGTGTCGTTGATGACGCCGGACTCGGTCATCTCCCCGAACAAGTCGTTGCCCTCGCGGGTGCGCTCACCCACGCCGGCGAACACCGAGACGCCGGAGAACTCCTTGGCGACGCGGTAGATCATCTCCTGGATGATGACCGTCTTGCCGACGCCGGCCCCGCCGAACAGGCCGATCTTGCCGACGGAGACGTACGGGGCGAGCAGGTCGATGACCTTGATGCCGGTCGTGAACATCTCGGTCTTGTTCTCGAGCTGGTCGAACGCCGGGCTGGGGCGGTGGATCGGCCAGCGGGTCGTGATGTTCAGCGACTCCTCCGACACGTCCATCGGCTTGCCGAGGGCGTTGAACACGTGGCCCTTGGTGACGTCGCCGACCTGGACGGAGATCGCCGAGCCGGTGTCCTGGACAGGCGCGCCGCGCACCAGGCCGTCGGTGGGCTGCATGGCGATCGCGCGCACCAGGTTGTCGCCGATGTGCTGCGCGACCTCCAGCGTCAGCGTGAAGGTCTCACCGCCCATCGTGCGGTCGACGTGCAGCGCGTTGTAGATCTCCGGCATCTCGTCGGGAGCGAACTCCACGTCGACGACGGGGCCGATCACTCGGGCGACCCGCCCGATGCCGCCGGGGGCGTGGTCAGCCTCGGTGGTCATGTCGTTGGTAACAGTCATTAGGTCACTCACTCCCTGCCGAGGCGAGCGCGGATGCGCCGCCCACGATCTCGCTGATCTCTTGGGTGATCTCGGCCTGACGGGCCGCGTTCGCCGCTCGGGTGAGCGATTTGATGAGGTCTTCTGCGTTGTCCGTAGCGGCCTTCATGGCCCGCCGGCGGGCGGCCGACTCCGACGCCGCGGAGGCGAGGAGGGCGGCGAAAACGCGGGTCTCGACGTACCGCGGGAGCAGTGCGTCGAGCAGCGCATCCGGGCTCGGCTCGAACTCATACAGCGGGAGCGGGCCGTCGACCGGCGCCTCGTCGGTCTCCTCGACGACGAGCGGCAGCACGCGCACTGCGGTCGCCGCCTGCGTCAGGGCGGAGACGTACTCGGTGAACACGATGTGGATCTCGTCGACGCCGCCTTCCTCGGTGGGACGGACGAACGCCTCGATGAGGGTGTCCGCGACCGCCTTGGCGTCGTCGTACTGCGGCTTCTCGGAGAAGCCCGTCCAGCTGTCCTCGATCGGGCGGCTGCGGAACTTGTAGAACGCCACCGCCTTGCGCCCGACGAGGTAGTTGAGCGGTTCCTTGCCCTCGGACCGCAGCAGGCCAGCGAGAGCCTCCGCCGCCTTCATGGCGTTGGAGCTGTAGCCCCCGGCAAGTCCGCGGTCGCTGGTGATGACGAGAATGGCGGCCCGCGAGGGGTTGTCCTTCTCGTTCACCAGCGGGTGGTCGATCGTCGACTGCGACGCCAACGCCGACAACACGCGGGTGATCTCCCGCTCGTACGGGCGGGCCGCCTTCACGTCAGCCTGCGCCTTGGCGATGCGGGACGCGGCAATGAGCTCCATCGCCTTGGTGATCTTCTTGGTCGACTGCATCGCCTTGATGCGGCGACGGTAGACAGTGAGCTGCGCGCCCATGGCTTAGTGCTTGTCCGCTGCAGCGGGCGGCCTGTGGGCCACAATCTTCTCCTGGCCCTCGGCGCCCTTGTCCATCGCCGCGACCGGCATGTCCTTGATCAACGGCGTGCCGTCGCTGATCTGGAACTGCTTGGAGAAGTCCGCGACAGCCGCCTTGAGCTGCTCGATCGTGCCGTCCTCGAGCTTGCCGGTCTGCACGATGGCGTCGTAGATGCCCTGGTGCGAGCGGGAGATGTAGTCCAGGAACTCGGTCTCGAAGCGGCGTACGTCCCCGACAGGCACGATGTCGACGTGGCCGTTCGTGCCGGCCCAGATCGAGACCACCTGACGCTCCACCGCGTAGGGCGCGAACTGAGCCTGCTTGAGCAGCTCGACCAGGCGCTGACCACGGTCGAGCTGGGCCTTGGAGGCCTTGTCCAGGTCGGAGGCGAAGGCCGAGAAGGCCTCCAGCTCGCGGTACTGGGCCAGGTCGAGGCGCAGGCGGCCCGAGACGGCCTTCATGGCCTTGATCTGCGCGTTACCACCGACGCGGGACACCGAGATGCCGACGTTGATGGCGGGCCGCACACCGGAGTTGAACAGGTCGGACTGCAGGAAGATCTGACCGTCGGTGATCGAGATGACGTTGGTCGGGATGAACGCCGAGACGTCGTTGCCCTTGGTCTCGACGATCGGCAGGCCGGTCATCGAGCCGCCACCGAGCTCGTCGGACAGCTTCGCGCAGCGCTCGAGCAGGCGGCTGTGCAGGTAGAAGACATCTCCGGGGTAGGCCTCCCGCCCCGGCGGGCGACGCAACAGCAGCGAGATCGCGCGGTAGGCGTCAGCCTGCTTGGACAGGTCATCGAACACGATCAGGACGTGCTGGCCCTGGTACATCCAGTGCTGGCCGATGGCCGAGCCGGTGTAGGGCGCGAGGTATTTCAGGCCGGCCGGTTGCGAGGCCGGGGCGGCGACGATCGTGGTGTACTCCAGCGCGCCGGACTCCTCGAGGCGACCGACGAGCTCAGCGATCGTGGAGGCCTTCTGGCCGATGGCGACGTAGATGCACTTGACCTGCTTGGTCGGGTCACCGCTCTTCCAGTTGTGGCGCTGGTTGATGATGGCGTCGAGCGCCACCGCGGTCTTGCCCGTCTGGCGGTCACCGATGATGAGCTGGCGCTGGCCGCGACCCACGGGCGTCATGGCGTCGACAGCCTTCAGGCCGGTCTGCAGCGGCTCGGTCACGGGCTGGCGCTGGACGACGGTGGGGGCCTGCAACTCCAGGATGCGGCGACCCTCGGCGACAATGTCGCCTTTGCCGTCGAGCGGGTTGCCGAGCGGGTCGACGACGCGACCGAGGAACCCGTCACCGACCGGTGCGGACAGCACCTCCCCGGTACGACGGACCTCCTGGCCCTCCTCGATGTGCTGTGCGTCGCCCAGGATGACGCAGCCGATCTCGCGCTCGTCGAGGTTCAGGGCAAGGCCGAGCAGGCCGCCCTCGAACTCGAGCAGCTCGTTGGTCATGGCCGACTGGAGACCCTCGACGCGGGCGATGCCGTCACCGGTCTCGATGACCCGTCCGACCTCCTCGCGGCTGGTCTGCGGCGTGTACGACGAGACGTACTTCTCGATCGCGTCCCGGATCTCCTCCGGGCGGATGCTGAGCTCCGTCATGACCCCTGCTCTCTTCGTGCGTCTTTGGTGAATGAAGCTGGTGAGTGAAGCTGTGGAAGTGGACTAGCTGAGGCTGCGGCGGGCCTCGGCCAGCCGGTGCCTGGTGGAGCCGTCGATGACCTCGTCGCCCACGTGGACGACGACGCCCCCGACGACCTTGGGGTCGACCTCGACCTGGAGCTGGACGGCCCGGCCGAGCTGGGCGCTCAGCGAGGCAGCGAGCCGCTCGCGTTGCGTGTCATCGAGCGGTACGGCGGTCGTGACCGTCGCGAGCGTCCGTGATCGGACGTCCGCGGCCAGGTCGGCGTACTCCTTGAGACCGTCCTCGAGGGTGCGGCCACGGGGGGTGACCACGAGGACCTCGGTGACGCGCTTGGTCGCGTCGGTGACCTTGCCGTCGAGCAGCCCGTCGAGCAGGGCCTGCTTGCGCTCGGTGGCCAGGCCGTGGTCGGTGAGGACCGCCCGTAGCTCGGGCTCACGGGAGACCGTACGGGCGAAGCGGAACAGCTCATCCTCGGTGCGGTCCAGCGTGCCGTCGGCCTCGGCGACGAGGAACAGCGCGGTGACCGCTAGCACCTCGACCCCGTCGACCAGATCGCGCGGCGAGCTCCAGCGCTGGGCGACGACGTCCTTGAGCAGCCCGAGCGGCAGCCCCTCGAGCTGGCTGCCGAACAGCCCGTCGACGAGCTCTTGCTTGGCGGCCGCCGGCAGCGCCGGGTCGCCGACGGTGCGGCGCAGGTTTCCCTCGCGGTCGAGCAGACGCACGACCGACAGCAGACCCTCCGCGGCATCGCCAAGACCAGCGGCGTCGGGGACCTCGGCCGAGAGCGCCTTCAGGCGCTCTCGGACCGCGGTGAGTGCCTCGCGACTCGCGCCTTGCATCAGGCCGACGTCCCGTTCTGGGACTGCTCGAGCTCGGCGAGGAAGCGGTCGACGACCCGACGCTGACGCTCCTCGTCGGCAAGGGACTCACCGACCACGCGCTCGGCGAGCTCCACCGCGAGGCGACCGATCTCCCCGCGCAGCTGGGTGACGACCTGTTGCCGCTCGGCAACGAGCTGCTCCTCGCCACGAGCAGTGATGCGGGCCGCGGTCTCCCGAGCCTCCGCAGTCAGCTCGTCCACGATCGCCTTGCCCTGCTCGCGGGCCTCGTCGCGGATATGCGCCGCCTCGGCCCGCGCCTCCGCGAGCTGCGCCTTGTACTGCTCGAGAGCCGCGTTGGCCTCGGCCTGGGCGACTTCGGCCTTCGCGATGCCACCCTCGATCGCCGCGGTGCGTTCTGCGTAGGCCTTCTCGAACATCGGGAAAACGCTCTTGCTGAGCAGGAAGTACAGCAGCCCGAAGGCCACGATCCCGACGATGATCTCTGCCGTCTTGGGCAGCAGCGGGTTGAAGTCTCCCGCTGCCACCAGGACAGCCGCGGTGGAGGCCACGACTTACTTGAGGGCGAAGGCGAGACCGATGCCGATGATGGCAAGGGCCTCGGCGAGGGCGAAGCCGAGGATGGCGATGCTCTGCAGCATGCCGCGCGACTCCGGCTGACGAGCAACACCGCTGATGTACGCGGCGAAGATCAGACCGATGCCGACGCCCGGACCGATGGCGGCGAGGCCGTAACCGATCATGTTCAGGCTGCCGTTGATCGTCCCATTCATTGCTGGTCCCCTTCAGGGTTCGGGTGGTGAGCTGAGATCCAAGAGCCGTGCGGGCAGGTGCCCGTTCGGCCAGTTCGCGTCCGGCTGGTGCTCGTCCGGCTAGTGCTCGTCGGCGAGCGCGCCGCCGATGTAGAGGGCGGTGAGGAGGGTGAAGACGTAGGCCTGGAGCAGCTGGATGCCGCCCTCGAACAGACTCAGGACAAGGCTCATGAAGAACGACAGGATGCCGACCGGGATGCCGACGACGTGGTTGCTGTAGTGCAGCAGGAGATACTCCCCACCGGACACGAACAGCAGCAGCACGAGGTGGCCGGCGAACATGTTGAATGTCAGACGCAGCATGAGCGTCAGCGGCCTGACAATAACGGTCGAGAAGAACTCGATCGGCGCGAGCAGCAGGTAGACCGGGATCGGTATGCCCGGGGGGAACATCATGTCCTTGAAGTACTTGAACACGCCGTTCTTCTTGATGCCGATCGCCAGGAAGATGACCCACGACAAGATCGCCAGCACCAGCGGGAAAGCGATGTGCGACGTGGACGGGATCTGCAGGATCGGAATGATGCCGGCGATGTTGTTGACGGCAATGAAGCTGAACAACGTCGCGAGGTACGGCGCAAAGCGCAGGCCTTCGTGGCCGATGGCGTCGAGCGCGACGTCGTTGCGGATGTAGCCGTAGACGGACTCACCGGCAAACTGCAGTTTGCTGGGCACGATCTTGGCGTTGCGCGAGGCCAGGACGTAGAACACCGCGACCAGGGTCGTCATCAAGATGACGATGAGGATCGGCTTGGTGAACCAGCCGTTGTGGCTGAACAGGCCCGGAAAGTCGAAGTCGTTCTTGGTAGGGCTCTGGAAGGTCTTCTTGCCGCCCTCGGTGGTGCCTTCCGTAAGCCGACCGAGCAAGGCGGCACTCGAGGAGGCGACGAGCAGGGTGCTCACGACGTCCCTTCAGGTCGGGTGGGGGCGATCCCCGGAGTTTGTGGCGCCTGCAGACAGGCAGCCGACCCGGCGGCGATCACGACCTACCATAGCGAAACCAGATGCCGTACAGCGCCGTCACGGTCCCGAGCAACAGTCCCAGCATGACGAACAGCTGGTT
>JAYUBO010000176.1:0-5875 GCA_043740815.1 Frankiales bacterium
CCGACGATCGTCCCGATCGTGTGTCGAGGGTTCAGCGAGCTGTAGGGGTCCTGGAAGATGATCTGGATGTCCTTGCGCAGCGGCCGCATCTGCGAAGGCGACAGGTGCGTGATGTCCTGGCCTTCGAAGTGGATCGTGCCGCCGGTCGGCTCGAGCAGGCGGGTCAGCAGCCGCCCGGTCGTGGACTTGCCGCAGCCGGTCTCACCGACCAGACCGAGGGTCTCGCCCTTGTTGACGCTGAAGCTCAGCCCGTCGACGGCCTTCACGGCGCCGACCTCGCGCTGGAAGATGATGCCGCGGTTGACCGGGAAGTACTTCTGGAGCCCCTGCACGGCGAGCAACGGGGCGTCGTCCTTCGTCAGCGACACCGGGGTGTCCGTGCTGGCGGTCGTCATGCTCGGGTCTCCTCACAAAAAGATCGGGTACGGCGGGCAGCGGGGAGGACTGTCACAGGGTCGGCTTCACGTGCTCGAGGAACAGGTCGGTCCGCTCCCTGGCCGACAGGTGGCAGCGCACCATGTGCCCGTTGCCGCTGTCGACGAGCTCGGGGACGATCGTCGAGCCCTTGCCACCGGTCTGCGGCTCGTAGGGGCAGCGCGGGTGGAAGCTGCACCCGCTCGGGATGTTGATGAGCGACGGTGGCGAGCCGGCGATCGGCTTCAGGCGTGCCTGGCGGACTCGGTCGAGCCGGGTCACGGAGGAGAGCAGCCCCCAGGTGTAGGGGTGCTGCGGCTCGTAGAAGACCTCGTTGACCGTGCCGTACTCGACGGCCTTGCCGCCGTACATGACAAGGATGTCATCGGCGAACTCGGCGACGACGCCGAGGTCGTGGGTGATCATGATGATCGCCGAGCCGAACTCCTTCTGGAGGTCGCGCATCAGGTCCAGGATCTGTGCCTGGACCGTCACGTCGAGGGCGGTGGTCGGCTCGTCGGCGATCAGCAGCTCGGGGTTACAGGACAACGACATCGCGATCATGGCGCGCTGTCGCATGCCACCGGAGAACTGGTGGGGGTAGTCGTCGACGCGCTTGTCGGGAGTCGGGATGCCGACCCTGTCGAGCATCTCGATAGCGCGCTTGCGACCAGCCGCCTTGGAGACGTCGTTGTGGATCCGATAGGCCTCGGCGATCTGCGCACCGACCGTGAAGTAGGGGTGCAGGGCCGACAGCGGGTCCTGGAAGATCATCGCCATCTTCAAGCCGCGCAGGCGCCGCACCTCCTCCTTGGTGGCGGCCACGAGCTCGGTGCCGTCGAGCCACACCTCACCGCTGACGCGAGCCCGGGTGCCCTTGTGCAGGCCGAGAATTCCGAGGCTTGTGACGCTCTTGCCTGAGCCGGACTCCCCCACGATGCCGAGAATCTTGCCCTTCTCGAGGCTGAAGGACAGGCCGTCGACGGACTTCACGAGGCCGTCGTCGGTCGGGAAGTGGATCTTGAGGTCCCGCACCTCGAGGAACGCCGTCGGCGCCGGACGGGGCGCGGAGGTGCCTTCCAGCGTGGCTGAGCTCACAGGTGCTTCCTTGGACGGTCGAGGGTACGGAACGATAAGCCGAGACGATCGTACGCGCAGAGGACAGAGCAGGGACACGCTCGCGCGTTCGGCGCGCTGTGCCGACCGCAAGGTGGCGCAGGATCAGCTGTAGCGGACGCGCGGGTCGACATAGGCGTAGAGCACGTCGACGATGAGGTTGGCGACGATGATGAAGAACGCCGCGAAAAGCGTCACACCCAAGATGATCGGTAGGTCCAGGGTGGCGATCGAGTCGACGGCAAGCTTGCCGATGCCGGGAAAACCGAACACAGTCTCGGTGAGCACGGCGCCGCCCAGCAGGCCGCCCAGGTCGAGGCCGAAGATCGTGACGATCGGGGTCAGCGCCGCACGGAAGCCATGTCGCGCGATGACGGTGCGCTCCGGGAGCCCCTTAGCGCGGGCGGTGCGGATGTAGTCCTCCCCCATCGTCTCCAGCATGTTCGCCCTGGTGAGCCGGGCGTATGTCGCGGAGTAGAGGAAGGCCAGGCAGACCCACGGGATGAGCAAGTTGCTCGCCCACGACAGCGGGTTCGTGGTGAACCCCACGTAGTGGACGTTGGGAAAGATCTTGAGGTTGTAACTGAAGATCGACAGGCCCAGCAGGCCGGTGAAATAGACCGGGAGCGACACCCCTGCCAGGGCGACGCCCATCGCTGCGCGGTCGAAGACACTTCCCCGTTTGAGCGCGGACAGGATGCCGACCGAGACACCGCTGACCAGCCAGATCACGGCTGCACCGATCGCCATCGAGACGGTGACGGGAAGCCGGTCGAGCATCAATGCCCAGACGTCCTGGTCGTTCTTGAACGAGTAACCCAGGCACGGGACGTTGCAGTGCGTCTTGTCGGGGCCGTTGTTGAAGTCGCGGCCGGCGACGATGCCCTTGGCGTACCGGGCGTACTGGATGTAGAGGGGCTGGTCGAGCCCGAGCTTCTTGGTGACCTGCTTGACCGTCGCGTCGTCGGCGACCCGACCGGCGAACAGCCGGGCCGGGTCGGTGCCCACGAGCCTGGGAGCCAGGAAGAAGATCCCGAAGGTGGCCATGCTGACGATGATCAGCAGCAGGACGACGCCGATCAAGCGGCGGACGATGAAACGACCCATGTGAGGAGGCGGCCGTCTGCGGTCCGGGGATCGCTCCCCGGACCGCGGACGACCGTTACCTGCCCTTCTACAGAAAGAGGTGAACTGCGGGCGGTGCTACTAGCCGTTGATGCCGATGTTCATCAGGTCGTACGCGCCGAAGGCACCGTTGATGTAGACGTTGCTCAGGCGCGCCGCGCGGTAGTCGAGCGCCTTGTCCGCCACGAAGGGCAGGTAGTCGGCGCCCTCCATGACCTTCTTGTCGACCTGGCCCCAGTAGTCGTTTCGCTTGGAGACGTCAGAGGTGGCCAGGGCCTGGTCGATCAGGCTGTTGACCTCGGGGTTGTTGAACTCCGAGTAGTTGCTGTTGCCCGCGGCCTTGATCGCACGACCGTCCACGATGGACTCGAAGAAGCCGTACTCGCTCGGGAAGTCAGGACCCCAACCGGCGATGGCCAGCCCGAGCCCACGCTTGTGCACGTTGTCCGGGACACCGATGAAGCCGGTGTAGTAGGTGGCGCTGTCGACCGCGACGATGTCAGCCTTGATTCCAACGCGGGCCAGACCCTGCTGGAGCGCGGCGGCCGTCTTCGGGCCCTTGCCCTTGTTGGCCGTAGCGATCTTGGTGCTGAAGCCATCCGGCTTGCCGCACTGCTTGAGCTCGTCCTTGGCCTTGGCCAGGTCACCCGTGTGGTCGGGACCACTCGGGTATTCGTCGAACTTCTTGTACGCAGGCAGCGTCGGCACCAGCATCTGGCCGGCGAAGTCGCCACCAGCAACGGGGCCACCTCGCGAGAACTGCAGGGAGACCTTGTCTGCGGCGTACTGCACGGCCTTGCGGCAGTGGATGTTGTCGAACGGGGGAACCTTCTCCTGGATCGTGATGTACCGGGTGAAGCCGGTGGAGGGGTTGTCCGACAGCTTCTTGATCTCGGGGTTGGTCAGGATCTTCGAGACGGCGGTTGGCTCGACGCCGGTGCCCTCGATCTCCAAGTCGGCCGCGCCGCTGAGCAGGCGCGAGTCCATGTCGGCAGGCTCCAGGCCCTCGGTCAGCACGATGGAGTCCGGGAGCGCCTTACGGAGCGGGTCGCTGGCGGCGTTCCACTTGTCGTTGCGGACCAGCTTGAGCAGCTTGTTGGGCTGGTAGGTATCGATCTTGTACGGGCCGCTCGAGACGGGCTTGAACTGGTAGCGCGCACCGGTGTCCTTCGCCTGCGGCACCGGGGTGCTGATCGGCAGCGCCATCAGGTAGTCGAAGTCCGAGAAGCTCTTCGACAGGTGGAAGACGATCTTCTTGGGGTTGGTGGCGTCGATCGAGGCCAGACCGGCCTTGTCCTTGTACGGGCCCTTGTAGGCGTCGCCGCCGACGAGGACCGGCTTGAGGTAGGTGCTACCGGGGCCACCGTTGATGACGTCCTCGGCGAACGACCGCTCGAGGGCGTACTTGATGTCGGCCGAGGTGATCGCCGAGCCGTCGTCGAAGGTGATCCCGTCGCGCAGCTCGTAGGTGACCGTCTTGCCACCGTCGGTGAAGACACCTTTGCTCTTGGCGAGGTCGCCCGTGACCTGGGCGCCCTCCTTGCCGACCTTGGGCTGGAAAGCCAGCAGCGTGCGCTGGTAGATGCGCTGGAAGTTCCAGCTGTAGGCGTAGTAGGTGCGGGCTGGGTCCAGCGAGTCGAAGTCGCTGGACGCCACGTAGTTGAGCGTGCCGCCCTTCTTGTCCGAGGGGTTGACGACCTTGTCGATCGCAGCGTTGTAGCTCGCCGAGACGCCCTTGGCGTCACTGTTCTTCGATCCTCCGGAGCTGCCACCACAGGCGGCGGCACCGAGGGCAAGAACGGCAAACGCTGCGCCGGTCTTGAGCAGGTAAGTGCGGGACATCGTGGGCAGTGCTCCCTTCGGTGTTCTTGCGGGACCGGGTCGGCGACCCGGTCCGTCGTGCACGTCGCCCTCTCGCCTTGTGGGCGGAACCAGGCGACGGGTCAGCGGCCGGCCTTCGGGTCCAGCGCGTCGCGCAGGCCGTCGCCCAGCAGGTTGAACGCCAGCACCGTGATGAACAGTGCGGCACCCGGGACGATCATGAAGGTCGGATCGATCTGGTAGGTCGGGACGGCGTCCGAGAGCATGCTGCCCCAGGACGGTGTGGGCACCTTGACGCCGACGCCAAGGAAGGACAGCGCCGCCTCGAACAAGATGTTGGACGGGATGATGAGCGTGGAGTAGACGAGCACGGGGGCGATCAGGTTCGGGAGCAGCTGCTTGAACAGGATGTGGCGGTTGGTCGCGCCGAGGCTGCGGGCGGCGTCCACGAACTCCTTCTCCCGCAGTGAGAGTGTCTGGCCGCGGACGATGCGACCGATGTAGGGCCAGTTGAAGAAGCCGATGATGAACACAAGGACGGCGACGCTCAGGCTGGTGCCGGTCAGGCCAAACAGTCCGTTGCCGCTCTGCAGCACGGCACCGAGGCTGATGGCGAACAGCAGCAGCGGGAAGGCCAACAGGATGTCCATCGTGCGGCCGATGAGGCTGTCGATCCAGCCGCCGAAGTAGCCGGCGGTGACGCCGAGGACGGTCCCGATTCCGACGGAGACAATGGTTGCCAGGAAGGCCGTGAGCAACGAGATCCGGGCGCCGTAGACGATCCGGCTGAACACGTCACGGCCGTTGCCAGGCTCGACGCCGAGCAGGTAGTGGCTGTTGATCCCCCCGAACTTCGTCTTGGGGATCTGGAAGGTCGGGTCCAGCAATTCGTCGTGGAACTCGTTCGGCGGGTGTCCGAACAGCTTCACGAGCACCGGCGCCAGCACGGCCATCGCGATCAGCAGCACGATCACCACCGCGCCCCCCAGGGCGACCTTGTCGCGCTTGAGGCGCATCCAGGCGATCTGCCCCAGCGAACGTCCCTCGATGGCCGAGGCCTTTCCCCCCTGCAGCACGGCCTCCGGTGTCGAGGTCAGAGCCGAGGTGTCGACGTCGAGCGGAGCCGTCACGGGATCTCTTCTCACACTGGGTGTCAGGGCGGGTGCCACCCCGATCAGGGGAGCAGGCCTGACGAAGGGCTGTGCGGCGACTGTAGGGGCGCAAGGAGCTTGGGGGGTAGCAAGAACATCAGGCTGAGCCTGGATCGTGACCAACCGGTGACCTCGCGGAAACCGTGAGGACGACTGTCGTCCAGCTGGCAGCCAGACTGTGTCACAAGCCACCGGGTGGGCCGATCGCGCACGCGAAAGGGTGAGCTGAACAGGCGAGCTCAGGCCGA
>JAYUBO010000177.1:0-7547 GCA_043740815.1 Frankiales bacterium
CTGTCGCAGCACATGGGGCCACCGCTGCCGATGGTCGGCGCCGGCGAGCCCGTCCAGGCCGCCATGGTCGCCCTCGAAAAGGCCGATGCGGCCGTCGTCATCGCCGACGGCCGGCCCACCGGGGTCGTCACCCGCCAGGACGTCCTCGCCTTCCTCTCCCACGCCTGAGCCGCTGCCAGCCAGCCGGCCCGCCCAGTGGCCCGGACGTAGCCTGGTCACCATGAGCGACTGGACTCCCGACCGGCACGGCTTCGAGACTCTCGCGATCCACGCCGGCCAGGACCCCGACCCGACGACGGGCGCCGTGGTCGTGCCGATCTACCAGACCAGCACCTACGTGCAGCAGGAGGTCGGCCAGCACCAGGGCTACGAGTACAGCCGGTCCGGCAACCCCACGCGGACCGCACTCGAGACCTGTCTGGCAGCCCTGGAGGGCGGCGCGACCGGGCTCGCCTTCGCCAGCGGCCTGGCGGCCGAGGACACCCTGCTGCGGACCGTTCTCAAGCCCGGTGACCACGTGCTCGTGCCGGCCGACGCCTACGGCGGGACGTACCGGCTGTTTGCGAAGGTGGCCAGCAAGTGGGGCATCGAGCACACCCCGGTGGCGCTGGGTGACCTGTCCGCCGTACAGGCTGCGCTGCGGCCCGAGACGAGGCTGATCTGGTGCGAGACGCCGACCAATCCGCTGCTGGGGATCGCGGACATCGCGGGGCTCGCGACGGTCGCGCAGGGGGCCGATGCCCTGCTGGTCGTGGACAACACGTTCGCGTCGCCCTACCTGCAGCAGCCGCTCGCGCTCGGAGCGGACGTGGTCGTGCACAGCACGACCAAGTACCTCGGGGGGCACAGTGACGTCATCGGCGGCGGGCTCGTCGCGAGGGACGCCGCCCTCGGTGAGGAGCTCCGCTACCACCAGAACGCCATGGGTTCGGTGCCGGGCGCGTTCGACTCGTGGCTGGTGCTGCGTGGCATCAAGACACTCGGCGTACGCATGGACCGGCACTGCGAGAACGCCGGCCGCGTCGTGGAGCTGCTCAGCCGCAGCAGCGCCGTCAGCCAGGTGCTGTACCCGGGGCTGCCGGAGCACGTCGGGCACGACGTCGCCAGCAAGCAGATGAAGGCGTACGGCGGGATGGTCTCGTTCCGGCTGGCCGGTGGGGAGGCGAAGGCGCTGGAGGTCTGCCGGCGCACGGAGGTCTTCACCCTCGGCGAGTCCCTCGGCGGCGTCGAGTCCCTGATCGAGCACCCGGGACGGATGACCCACGCGAGCGTTGCCGGGTCGCAGCTCGAGGTGCCGGCGGACCTGGTCCGGCTCAGCGTCGGGATCGAGAGCGCCGACGACCTGCTCGCTGACCTCGAACGCGCCCTCGCTTGATTTATCCCGTTCTGGTGCCGACCCTGGTGGGGTGCAGCCCGGTGGACGTCGACGCAGGACGGCCTGGTTCACCGCGTCAAAGGCGTGGTCTGCGTCCCTGGTGCTGATCATCGGCGTCGCCGTCGTCCAGTCCGGCAGCATCGACAGGGGGACGACGTCGCACGCCGACCCGTCGGTGCTCGTCGATGCGCCGGTGAACGGTCCCGAGCCGGACCTCAGGACCCCGGCAAAACGTCTTACCGAGGCGTCCCGGGCGCCGGCGGGGGTCCGTGTCGAGAGCTCGCTCGGACCGCCGCCCGGCCCGCAGCACGACATCTCGCCCACGTCCTTCGCCGCCCCTCAGGCTCGATACGCGTTCCTTGCGGGGGTCACCCGTTACCTCAAGCCGACCCACGACACGATCGGTGGCGCCAACGACGCGACCCGCGTCCGGGCTGCGCTGCTCGCGGCCGGCTGGCTGCCGCAGAACATCCGGGTAGTGACCAATGAGCAGGCGACCGGCGCCGCGATCCGCTCGGGCATGTCGTGGCTGGCGTCCAAGAGCGTCCCGGGGACGTTCACGCTGTTCCACTTCTCCGGGCACGTGAAGCAGGCCGGGGGGCACGAGAAGCTCTGGCCGTACGACAACGACTTCGTGCCGGACACCTCGGTGGCTGCTGTCCTCGGCTCGGGCACCGGCAAGCTCTGGGTCGACGTGGCAGGCTGCGAGTCGGGCGGCTTCATCGAGCACCTCCCCTCCCGCCGGGTGCTCGTGTCCACCAGCTCGACGTCCTCGCAGAAGTCGTATGAGTACCCGCCGTGGGGTGAGTCCGTGTGGGCCGGCCTGCTCTTCGACGTCGGCCTCGGGCAGGGTCGGGCCGACGCCGACAACAACGGCGCCACGACCGTGGGCGAGGTGCTGCGCTACGCCACGTACTACGCGCAGGTGATCACCTTGCGCCAGACGCCGTACGGCCGGCAGAGCCCACAGGTCGCCGGCGACCCCGTCCGCGGCTGGACCCTCGACAACCCACCCGCTTAACCCAGACCCGCCTCAGGTGACGGAGCGCGACATCACGATGTGGGGCCCGATCTCAGGGTCGACCCACGACTGGCCGCGGGTGAGGAAGCCCGCTCGCTCATAGAACCGCTGCGCGGGCGTGCGGGCGTTGCACCAGAGCACCACCTCGCCGGGCAGCGGGGGCGCGCTGCGGCAGCGAGCGAGCAGGCCTTCGAGCACGAGCATGCCCACGCCCTGCCGGCGGTGGCTGCTGGCCGTGGCCATCCCGCGGATCCGCCAGGCGGGCACGTCCGGAGCCCACGGAGCGGGGTCGAGCCGGAGGTTGCCGCACCCGACGAGGGTCAGGCCGTCGTACACGCCGAGGTGGAAGGCGTCGTGATCGTCGGGAAAGACAGCCAGGGGGCTGCCGGCGCGCAGGATGTCGCGGCGCAGCGGCACGGTGTCGGCGCCGCTGACCTCCCGGACAGCGAGGCTCACTGCCCAGGCTTGTAGACCATCAGCACGACGATCGCGACCCAGCACAGGGCACTGAGGCCGCCAGCTGCGCCGAGCCGTGCGACGAAGCGCTGGGCGGAACGGCCCTCGGCGACCTCGGCGGCCGCGCCCCGCAGTGCCGGGGCTATGACGCCAAGATTGATCAGTGTCGCGACCAACCAGAGCGCGTACGACGCTGACACCCAACCCGCTCCGCGCGGGATATGGGTGGGGTCGCGGCCCAACATGGCGGTACCGAGGCCGACGACCAACAGGCTGCCGATCGAGTAGATGCGGGTGGACCGCAGCGCACGCACCAGGCCGGGGCCGTCATTGTCGCGCGCCAGGCGGCCCGCGGTGGAGGTGACGAGCCCGAGCGATCCGATGATCACGAGCACACCGACCAGGTGCAGGGACAGCAGCAGGGCGTACGAGCCGAAGTAGCGCACGTCGCCGACGTTAGCCCACAGCGAGGCCTGGATCGGGCTAACGACCCCGGCGACCACGGCGGGCGCGAAGGTAGTCGCTGACGACGTACTCCCCGAGCTGCTCGGGATCGGCGGCGAACACCCGGCCGCCATTGCGTGCCGCGAGGTGCTCGACGAAGGACACCAGCCGGGGCTCGTCGTCGAGCATGAACACGTTGATCGTGGCGCCCCGCTTGGTGATCCGCTCGACCTCAGCCATGGTCAGCTCGAGGGTCTCCGGCATCGGTGGCCAGCAGAAATCGGCGTACCCGTCGCGGGTCAGGTGGGCGGTCGGCTCGCCATCGGTGACGACCAGCACGACCGGCTCGGCCTGGGGGTGCTTGCCGAGAAAACGTCCGGCCAGCATCAGGGCGTGCTGGAGGTTGGTGCCCTGCACCCGCTGGGGATCGAGGCCCGCGAGCTGCTCGGCTGTGAGGACCTGCGCGTAGTCGCTGAAGCCGATGATCTCGATCGCGTCCTGCGGGAACTGCGTCGTGACCAAGGAGTGCAGCGCGAGGGACGTCTGCTTCGCCGCGGCCCACGTCCCACGTAGCTCCATCGAGAAGCTCAAGTCGACGAGCAGGGCTACTGCCGCGGTGGTGCGCCGCTCGGTGTCGACGACCTCGAAGTCCTCGACGCGCAGCGTCACGCCACTGCCGGATGGCCCGCGCAGCACGGCGTTACGGACGGTGCGCACGACGTCCAGCGGCTGCTCGTCGCCGAACTCCCACTGCCGCGACGACCCGGTCAGATCCCCCGCTGCGCCGGCGTCGCGGACGTCGTGCCCCCCGCGGCCCTTGGCGTCGAGCTGATGGAAGACCTTGCGCAGGGCGGTCGCGCCGAGCCGGCGGACGGCCCGTGGTGACAGCTCCAGACGACCGTTGGCGTCGCGCACAAGGTAGCCCTGCAGCTGCAGCTCGCGCTCGATGCGTTGCAGTGCACGGATGTCGTCGACGGCTCCCCTGCCCAGGGCCCTTTGCACTGCGGCCTCGTCGATGTCGTCGAGCGAGGCGCCGGGATAGTCCTGGCCGAGCGCGGACTCGAGGTCGTCGAGGTCGGCGAGCTCCTCGAGGGCCGTCGTCGCGTCGCCCATCCCCATGCCCTGCTCACCCGACATCCGCTCCCGGCCCCCCCATGGCAGGTCGGGCCGGGCGTTGCGCAACGCGTCCCCGAGCTGGGACATCTGGGACTGCATGTCAAGGTCCATGGCGCCCTGCATGAGCTCCCCGAGCTCCTGCCGCTGCTGCGGGGTGAGCGAGTCCATCAGCCGCTGCTGGGCCGCGGCCCGACGGGCCAGGTCGTCGACGAGCTCTTCGAGAGTGCCTGGCTGGGAGGGGAAGAAGTCCCCGTGCTTGGCCATGAATTGCTCGAAGTCGTCCTGGTTGTGCTCGCCTCGGGCATCGGCGTCGAGCATCTGGTTGAGGTCGGCCAGCATGTCCTTAATCCGCTGCATGTCCTCAGGGCCGGCGTTCTCGAGGGCGTCCTTCATCCCCTTGAACTGGCTGTCGAGGACCTCCCTGCGGAGCAGATCCTCGATCTGCTCGTACACAGCCTGGGCCTCCGCACTGCGCCACTGATACGGCTTGAGCTGCTGGACCGCACGGGCGGTGTCGTTGGGCAGGGTGTCGAGCTCCATCTCGGCCATCCGGGCGGAGTCGGACGGGTCGGGGAACAGCGCCGCCTTCTCGAGCTCGACGGCCTCGGCGAGCAGCTCCTTGACCTGCTGCAGCGTGCCGTCGAGCTGGCCCTTGTTGCGCGCCTCCCGTTGCTGTTTCGCGACCTTGCGGCGCAGGTCGTCGAGACCCCGCAGGCCTTCGGTGCCGCGTCGCATCAGCTCCCGCAGCGCCTGGCGTGGGGACTGCCCGTTGAGGACCCGCTCGCCGATCTCGTCGACGGCCTGGGCCACGTCGAACGGTGGCTCGAGCGGGTCACGGCCACCGTCCCAGGCGCCGTACCGGAAAGCGGCGGAGCTCATGGCAGGGTGCCCATCTGGTCAGGCCCCGTCCTTGCGGTGATGGTCGTCGAGGTAGGCGTCGTAGGCCAGCCGGCGGCGCAGGGCAAGCGCCTCGCGGACCGGCTTCATCAACGGTCGGACGACAACCAGGTAGATCAGGGCGAGCGCGATAAGCAGCCAGGCGTCGGAGATCCCGAGCCAGGCGATCGTGTAAGAGACCACCAGGAACAGCAGCAGCGACACCACCCCGACGAGCAGCACCCGCCGCCGAAGCGCGTAGGTGTCGGGTACACCCAGGGGAAGCGGCTCGCGCGTCATCGGCCGTAGACGGTGCGGTGGCCGACGGAGTCCTTGGCCAGCCGACGGTTGAGGTGCAGGCCCTCCAGGGCGAACTCCAACGCCGAGGCGGCCATCCCGGGCGACTCCTGCACGATGCCGAGCCGGTCGAGCAGCTGGGCCAGCCCGGGCACGGTGCCAAGATCCGCGAGCAGCTGAGCGGCCGGCACGAGGTCGCCGGTCTCGAGGACTCCGCCGTCGTCGAAGCGACTCTGCACCCCGGACAGGTCCAGCCCCGCGAGCTGGGCACGGAACGTGTCGGCGGTTGCCTTGCGGAGCAGGTGCGCGAGGACCTCGAGCTCGCGCCCCTCCTCGGCCGCCTCGAACTCCACCTTCCCCCGACAGGCGGGTACGACGGATGGGAGGTCACAGACCCGGGCAACCGCCTCGGACTCACCGTTGACGGCGGCCCGCCGGACAGCGGAGGCCGCGATCGTCTCGGCGGCTGCGACGGCGAACCGGGCACTGACCCCGGAACGCTGGTCAACCTGCGGCGCCTCGCGGACCAGGCGGGTCCAGCGGGCGACGATCTCCAGCAGGTGCTCCGGGACGGTGACCGGCGTACCGGGCCAGGTCAGCTGCGCCTCCTGCCGGATCAGGTCGAGCTCGTGCACCAGGTCGATCGGGTAGTGCGTGCGGACCTCCGCGCCGAAGCGGTCCTTGAGGGGAGTGATGATGCGGCCACGGTTGGTGTAGTCCTCGGGGTTGGCGGACGCGATCAGCAGCAGGTCCAGCGGCAGACGAAGGGTGTAGCCGCGGACCTGGATGTCGCGCTCCTCCAGCACGTTGAGCAGCGCGACCTGGATCCGTTCGGCGAGGTCGGGGAGCTCGTTGACGCTGAAGATCCCGCGGTTGGTCCGCGGAACCAGGCCGTAGTGGACCGTCTCGGGGTCGCCGAGAGTGCGCCCTTGCGCCACCTTGATCGGGTCGACGTCACCGATCAGGTCGCCGACGGAGGTGTCGGGGGTGGCAAGCTTTTCGCCGTACCGCAGGGAGCGGTGTCTCCAGGCGACCGGCGTGCTGTCGCCCTTGGCGGCCACCAGGTTCTGACATCGGACACACACCGGCGCGTAAGGGTGGTCGTTGATCTCGCAGCCCGCGACGACCGGCGTCCACTCGTCGAGCAAGCCGGTCATGGTGCGGATCAGGCGGGTCTTGCCCTGGCCCCGCTCGCCGAGCAGGACCAGGTCGTGCCCGGCCAACAGGGCCCTTTCGACCTCCGGCAGCACGGTCTCGTCATAGCCGAGGATGCCGGGGAACGTCGGCTCGCCGGCCGCAAGGCGCAGCAGCAGGTTGTCGCGCACCTCCGCCTTGACGGTGCGTTGCTGATGGCCACTATCGCGCAGCTGGGCCAGGGTCGTGAGGTCGGGTGCATCCACCACACTCACGCTACGTCGGGACCGCCGATCCCGCACCAGACCGGTTCGGGGCGGGCATAGGTTGGACTTGTGGGTCGCTTCGGTGATGGCGTGGGTGTGTCGGCGGACCTGGTTCAGGCAGCCGAGCAGGCGGTCGCGGCCGCCCTTGCGCCGCTGGCAGGCCGGCCGCCTGACCTGGCTCTGGTGTTCGTCTCAGGCGGCACCTCCGAGCAGGCCGCCGCCGCAGGGGAGCGGGCCTGTGCGCTCACCGGGGCGACCGCCACCCTGGGGTGCAGCGCCGGCGGGGTCATCGGTGGCGGGCAAGGGATCGAGGGCCACGCGGCCGTCAGTGCCTGGGTCGGCGTGCTGCCCGGAGCGGTGCTCCGCACCTTCCACCTTGAGGTCATGCCCTCCGACGAAGGTGCGGCAGTCATCGGGCTGCCCGAGCGAGGGTCCGGCGCGGACGAGGTCGCACTGCTTCTCGCGGACACCTTCAGCTTCCCGCTCGACGGCTTCGTCTCACGAGCCGCCTCGGTGTTGGCCGGGCTTGCCTTCGTCGGCGGGATCGCCCACGCTCCTGCAG
>JAYUBO010000178.1:0-3907 GCA_043740815.1 Frankiales bacterium
GGGTGACCACGACCAGGGAGGCGTCGTCGCCGTGCCCCTCCTGGCGCACGGTGCGGATCGACACGTCGTGGGCGCTGAAGGTGTTGGCCACCGCGGCCAAGACACCTGCCTTGTCGGCGACGTCGAGGCTGATGTGGAAGCGGGTGACCACTTCGCCCATCGGCTTGACCCGCAGGTCGGCGTAGGCCGACTCGCCGGCGCCACGTGCACCCGACAGCGTGTTGCGAGCCACCGCGACCAGGTCGCCGAGGACGGCGCTGGCGGTGGGCGCCCCCCCAGCTCCTCTGCCGTAGAACATCAGCTGGCCGGCGGAGGCGGCTTCGACGAAGACCGCGTTGTAGGCCTCGCGGACGCTCGCAAGCGGGTGGCTGCGCGGGATCATCGCCGGGTGCACCCGCACGGCCACCCCGTCGCCTTCCCGCTCGGCGATCGCCAGCAGCTTCACCACGCACCCCATCGCCTTCGCGCTCGCGACGTCAGCGGCGGTGACGTCCGCGATGCCCTCGCGGTGCACGTCCGCTGCGGTGACCCGGGTGTGGAAGGCCAGCCCGGCCAGGATCGCTGCCTTGGCGGCGGCGTCGAAGCCCTCGACGTCGGCGGTCGGGTCGGCTTCGGCATAACCGAGCGCGGTGGCCTCGTCCAGCGCCTCGGAGAAGCCCATGCCGACTTCGTCCATGCGGGTGAGGATGAAGTTGGTGGTGCCGTTGACGATCCCCATCACGCGGCTCACGTGGTCGCCGGCCAGCGACTCGCGCAGCGGCCGCAGGATCGGGATGGCGCCGGCCGTCGAGGCTTCGTAGTAGAGGTCGGCGCCGCCCTCCAGTGCGGCAGCGTGCAACGCCGCGCCGTCCTCGGCGAGCAGCGCCTTGTTGGCGGTGATGACGCCTTTGCCTGCCTTGAGCGCGCTCACCAGCAGCGACCGGGCAGGCTCGATCCCACCGATGACCTCGACGACCAGGTCCACATCCTCGCGGGCCACCAGGCCCGCCGCGTCGGTGGTGAACAGCGCCTCGTCGACGTCGAGGTCGCGGCGGCGCCCAAGCCGGCGTACGGCGATCCCGGCCAGCTCCAGGGGCGCGCCGATGCGGGCGGCGAGGTCCTCACCGTTGGTCTGCAGGAGCCGCACGACCTCCGACCCGACGGTGCCGCAGCCCAGCAGCGCGACCCGCAACGGCCGGCTCATCGGACCTCCACCGGGTCGAACACGGTGCCGGTGCAGCAACTGCACGTCCGGCCGTCCGCGTGCTGCCCGGTCGCTGCGCGCTGCAGGGCGCGGGCCTTGCGCAGCAGCAGTCCCAGCCCCACGACCACCACCAGCAGGTACGGCGCCTCGGCCGCCCACCCCAGCTGCGCGAGCACCAGACCCACGACAACGAGGACCCCGAGCAGCGCGGTCAGGAACAGGGCCGCCAGGCGGGTGCCGAGGGGCTTCACCCGAGGTCCAAGGCGAGCAGGTCGGCTTCGGTCTCGCGGCGCACGATGACCCGGGCGACGCCACGTGAGACGGCGACCACGGGCGGGCGGGGGACGTGGTTGTAGTTGGACGCCATCGATCGGTGGTAGGCCCCGCTGGCGGGGACCGCGACGAGGTCGCCGGGCGCGAGATCGGCGGGCAACGGTACGTCGTGGACCACGATGTCGCCACTCTCGCAGTGCTTGCCGCACAGCGTGACGTTCTTGGGCTCCGCCATGGACCTGCGCGAGGCGAGGACGGCGGTGTAGCGCGCGGCGTACAGGGCGGTGCGGATGTTGTCGGACATGCCGCCGTCGACGGAGACGTAGGTGCGCAGGCCGGGGAGGTCCTTGACGGTGCCGACCTCGTAGACCGTGACGGTGGTGGGGCCAACCACGGCGCGCCCCGGCTCGACCACGACGCGTGGCACGCCCAGCCCGGCCGCGGCGCACTCGCGCTCGACGATGGCTCGCAGTCCTGCGGCGTGGTCAGCAGTGGACATCGGGTCATCAGCTGCGGTGTAGGCGATCCCGTGTCCACCACCGAGGTCGAGCTCGGGCAGCTCTGTGCCGTGCTCATCCCGGATCGCGGCGAGCAGACCGACCATCCGATGGGCGGCGAGGGAGAAGCCGTGGGTGTCGAAGATGTGGCTGCCGATATGGCAGTGGATCCCGACCAGGTCGAGCGAGGGCAGCGTCACAGCCCGGCGACAGGCCTCCGCGGCGGCGCCGCTGGCCAGGGAGAACCCGAACTTCTGGTCCTCCTGGCCCGTCTGGACGTACTCATGGGTGTGCGCCTCGACGCCGGGAGTGACGCGGACATAGATGCGCTGCCGGGTCTTTGCCCGGGAGGCGACCGCGGCGAGCCGGACGAGCTCCTCGAAGGAGTCCACGACGACTGTCCCGACGCCGGCCGCGACAGCCCGCTCGAGCTCGTCGACGCTCTTGTTGTTGCCGTGGAACCACATTCGGGCCGGGTCGAAGCCGGCGGCGAGCGCGACCGCGAGCTCCCCGCCGGTGCAGACGTCGAGGCCCAGGCCCTCCTCCTGCACGATCTTCACGACCGCCTTGCACAGGAAGGCCTTGCCGGCGTAGGCGACGTCGGCACCCGAGGGCCAGCCGTCGAAGGCGTCGCGCCACGCACGGCAGCGGGCCCGCAGGTCGTCCTCGTCGAGGACCAGCAGTGGCGTACCGAACTCGGTGGCCAGCTCGCGGACGTCGAGGCCGCCCAGGGTCAAGACGCCCACCTCGGAACGGGCCGCTGTCGCGGGCCACACCGTGGGCACCAGGTCGGACTCTTGCCGGGCCGTCGACAGCACGCTCACATCCGCTCCGGTGCGCTGACGCCGAGCAGGCCGAGACCGTTCTCGAGCACGACCCGGGTGGCCTGCCAGAGCAGCAGCCGGGGGGCGGTCGTCGGCTCGGCCTGGGCGTCGCCCTTGGGCAGCACCTGGCACTCGTCCCAGAACCGCTGCGCGGACTTGGCGACCTTCTCCTCGAGGTAGCGCGCGACCCGGTGCGGCTCGCGCAGCTCCGCCGCGGACGCCACGACGCTCGGAAACTCCGCCAGCGCAAGCATCAGCTCGCTTTCGCGCGGATGGGTCAGCAAGGCCACGTCTCCCCCTGCCGCGAGGCCCAGGTCGGCGGCGTGCCGAAGCACAGAGGCGGCCCGGGTCGCGGCGTACTGGACGTACCAGACGGGATTGTCGCTCTTGGCCGAGGCCCACAGGTCGAGGTCGATGTCGATCTGGCTGTCGGCACTGGACCGGACCAGCGCGTAGCGCGCGGCGTCGACGCCGATCGCCTCAACCAGGTCCTCCAGCGAGATCACCGTGCCGGCCCGCTTGCTCATCCGCAGCGGCTCGCCGTCCTTGACCAGGTTGACCAGCTGCCCGATCAGGATCTGCAGGTTGACGCGAGGGACGTCGCCGAACGCCTCGCACATCGCCATGAGCCGGCCGACGTAGCCGGAGTGGTCGGCGCCGAGCATGATGATGACCCGGTCGAAGCCACGCTCGCGCTTGTCGAGGTAGTAGGCAAGGTCGCCCGAGATGTACGCCGGCTCGCCGTCGCTCTTGATGACGACCCGGTCCTTGTCGTCGCCGAACTCTGTCGTGCGCAGCCAGCGGGCGCCGTCCGCGTCATACATGTGACCGAGCGCGTCCAGCCGCCCGACCGCGCGCTGGACGGCGCCGGACTCGTGCAGAGAGTTCTCGTGGAAGTAGACGTCGAAGTCGACGCCGAAGTCGTGCAGCGACTCCTTGATCGCGGCGAACATCAGCTGCACTCCGTGACTGCGGAAGACCTCCTGCGGGTCGGCCTCCTCGAGCGCACCCGGGACCAGCGCCAGCACCTGCTGAGCGATCTCGCTGACGTAGACGCCGCCGTAGCCGTCCTCCGGGGCCGGCTCGCCCCTCGCGGCGGCGAGCAGCGACCGCGCGAAGCGGTCGATCTG
>JAYUBO010000179.1:0-3035 GCA_043740815.1 Frankiales bacterium
GAGCTGGTCCCAGGGAAAGACCGGGAGGTTTGCCTTGGCTGCCCAGCCCTGCACGGTCAGACGTCCTCGAGGTTCTTACCCACAGGAACTGCCATGACCACGGGGTGGTCGAGGTCGACGGGCCCGACCTTCGAGGCGCCACCTGGGCTGCCGATGGTCGTCGTCTCGGTGAAGAAGTCGACGTTGGCGCGGTAGTAGTCCTTCCACTGCGCCGGGGTGTCGTCCTCGTAGTAGATGGCCTCGACGGGGCAGACCGGCTCGCAGGCACCGCAGTCGACGCACTCGTCGGGGTGGATGTAGAGCGAGCGCTTGCCCTCGTAGATGCAGTCGACCGGGCATTCCTCGATGCACGCCTTGTCCTTGATGTCGACACAGGGCTCGGCGATCACGTAGGTCACTGCAGGTGTTCCTTTCAAGGGCGCGTGGTAGGCCACCGTAGTCTCCCAGGAGTGGAGTCCTCCCGCCCTACCGGGGTCCGGTACGTCATCGACGTCGGCCCCGGCGATGCGGGCGTCCGGATCTCGCTGCGTCGATCGCTGCCCGAGGGCGGCTACGGCGACCTCCTGGGAATCCTGCTCTCCTGGACCGAGGACCTCGTCCGCGTCGAGCGCCGGGACGGGACCATCGCGGAGGTGGCCGCTGCCACGGTCGTGGCCGCCAAGCGGGTCCCACCGGCTCCGCAGCGGCGTCGATGACGTCGGCGACCCGCGCCCGATTCGCCGAGCTGATGCGTTCGGACGGCAACCGTCCGGTGGGCAGCCCGGAGGGCGCGTCGGCGGCGATGGCGTGCCTGCTCATCGGTTGCGAGTCCGAGCCTGATCTCGACCTCGACACTCCCCTGGCCGCGCTGGACGCGCTCGCGGAAGCTGCCCGACCCCACGTCCTGCGTCTCGGCCCGGCCCGCGGGCTCGAGCACGCCCTCGGGACCGTCGCCGGCTTCGGCGGCAGGGCTGAGGACTACGAGGACCTGCGTTCTTCACTGCTGCACGAGGTGCTGCGCCGCAGGAGAGGCCTGCCGATCCTGCTGTCGATCGTCTGGTGCGAGGTTGCCGCCCGCCTCGAGCTCGCAGCCCAACCACTCGGGCTGCCGGGGCGGGTGATGGTCGCGCTCGAGGACGTGGTCGTCGACCCCTTCGATGGTGGCTGCCAGGTGCAGGCACCTCGGGAGCCGGCGCTCACGCCCGCCGAGCTGATACTGCGGGTGCTGACCAACATCCGGGCCCTCACCTCCCGCAAGGAACGCTCGCTGGACACAGCGCGGACCCGGCTCTGGGCCACCGAGCTGTCGCTGTTGCTCCCCCGGCACCCGGTGGCGCTCCGCCGCGAGCGGGGCGAGCTGCTCGTCCGGCTCGGTGACCACCTCGGCGGGGCCGACGACCTTGAGCTGTACGCCTGCGTGGTGGAGGACGCCGACGCGGCCGGGGCAGAGCTTGCCCGCCGTCAGGCCAGGCTCGCGAGGGCACGGCTCAACTAGAGGCTCGCCAACGGCCGGACTAGCCTTCGGACGTGCTGCGCCTCATGGACACCCGGACCCGATCGGTCGAGCAGATCGTCCCGTCGACCCCCGGACAGCTCACGGTCTACGCCTGCGGTCCCACGGTCTACCGCTACGCCCACGTGGGGAACCTCCGGACCTTCCTGCTGACGGACCTGATCCGGCGTACCGCGGAGCTGGTGGGGCTGCAGGTCCGGCTGGTGCAGAACATCACGGATGTGGGGCACCTGCAGGACGACACCGCGGTGGACGCCGACGGTGAGGACAAGCTGCTCGTGCAGGCGCGGGCCGAGAACAAGGACCCGTTCGCGATCGCGCGCTTCTACGAGGACGCGTTTCACCGCGACCTGTCGCTACTGGGGGTGCACCCTGCCGACGCCTACCCGCGGGCGTCAGACTGCATCGACCTGATGGTTGCGCTGATCGCGACGCTCATCGAGAAGGGCAAGGCGTACGTCGGGGACGATGGCACCGTCTACTTCTCGGCCGAGTCGTTCGAGGGCTATGGCGCGATCTCTGGAAACAAGCTGTCGGAGCTGCGTGCAGGCCACGGCGCGACCGGCGAGTCGACCGCGACGGGCAAGCGGTTCCACGCCGACTGGGCGCTGTGGAAGCTGGCGTCGGAGTCACGCGAGATGACCTGGCCGTCACCCTGGGGGCACGGCTTCCCGGGCTGGCACATCGAGTGCTCGGCCATGTCGCTGGAGCTGCTCGGGCCAGTGATCGACGTCCACACCGGCGGCATCGACCTACGCTTCCCGCACCACGAGGACGAGCGGGCACAGTCCGACTCGGCGGCCGGGCACGAGGTCGTGCGGCACTGGGTGCATGGCGAGCACCTGCTGTTCGAGGGCCGCAAGATGGCCAAGTCCACGGGCAACGTGGTTCTCGTCGCGGACGTCGTCGAGCGGGGCTTCGACCCGCTCGCGTTGCGGCTGGCCTTTTTGTCCTCGCGCTACCGCCAGCAGGCCAACCTGTCCTGGGACACGATCGCGGCCGCAGACAAGACGCTCAACCGCTGGCGGTCCGCCGTCGCAGCCTGGGCGGAGTCGCCGTCGGCCGCGTTGGCACAGACGTGGGCCGACGAGGTGCTGGCCGCCTTCGACGACGACCTCGACACCCCGCGGGCGCTGCAGGTGCTGCGGCGGCTGGAGAAGGCCGACGACGTGCCGGCCGGCGCGAAGTTCGAGACGTTCGCCTGGGCCGACCGGCTGTTCGGCCTCGACCTGGCTCGCTCTGTCGGCCAGGCCGCTCCGGTCGTGGCGCTACCCGAAGGCGCCGCCGCACTGCTCGACGAGCGGGCCACCGCCCGGGCCGGCAAGGACTTCGCCGCCTCCGACCGGCTGCGCGACGCGCTCGCCGCGCTCGGCGTCGTCGTGCAGGACACCAAGGACGGCCAGGGCTGGACCCTCGCCTAGGCGGTTGACCCCGGCGCCACCTGCCACGCCGGCGAGTGTCCAGATGATCATGGCGCCGCGCGGAGTCCGGTGATCCACGGAAGGTTGGGCACCGCCGCAGAGATCATCCCGGTGCCCCGGCT
>JAYUBO010000180.1:0-13957 GCA_043740815.1 Frankiales bacterium
AAGATCCGCGGCGCGGCCGAACCCGAGGACCTCACCAGCGAGGTCTTCCTGACCGTCTTCGCGAAGCTGCCGTCCCTCACGGGCGGAGCAACAGGCCTGCGCACGTTCACGTTCTCGGTCGCGCACGCCCGCCTCGTAGACGACCTCCGCAAGCGCGGTCGACGCGAGCCCACGGCGACCTACGAAACGTCCACCGACCCGCGCACCAGTGCTTCGTCCGAGGACGAAGCGATCCAGTCCCTACAGACTGAACGGGTACGACGCCTGCTCGACGGACTCGTCCCGGACCAGCGGAGCGTCCTGACGCTACGTGTCCTCGGTGACCTCACGGTCGAGCAGGTCGCCACGGCTGTCGGAAAGTCGACGGGCGCCGTGAAGCAGCTCCAACGGCGCGGACTGCTCGCGCTGCGGCGCGAACTGGAGACGCACGACGGAGTGGAGGGCGTAACCCTGTGACCTCCGGCGACGATGACACAGCTGTGACCCTCCGACGCACACTCGACGACCGGACCGCAGACGCGCTGCTGGCCGGATACGACGTGCCCACAGAGCCGGAGCTCACCGCACTGATGGGGCAGGTCTGCGCCCTCACAGACCTCCCCGTCCCCACACCGTCGACCGCGCTCGCGGCCCTGCTCGAGCACGGCTTCGACCCGACGGCAGCCCCTGCCTACCTGCCGGTCGCTTCTTCTTCGTGGACACGAGGGGCGGTGACCTGGACGCGCAGCGCGGTCTCCTGGCGCGGTCGCTCACTGGCCCTGCCACTGCAGTTGTCGCTCGCCGGGGCAGGATGTCTTGCCGTGCTCCTGGGTGTCGCGGCCACCGGCGACCTGCCCGCTCCCGCGCAGACGGCGGTCGCCGACGTCGTCGAGGCGGTGACGCCGCTGCACGTCCCGCGCCCTCCGGTGGCCCCCGACGTCGAGCCCTCACCGTCCACCGCGTCTGACCCCTCGGAGGTCACGACCTCCCCCTCGCCTGAGCCGACCCACCCCGCCCAGGTCGCCTCCACCCCCGCCTCCACCCCCGTCGCCGCCGAGTCGGGCGAGCACCCCACTGACTCGCAGGCGTCCGAAACGGGGTCGGAAGGCCAGTCACGGGACGGCCGTGACCAGCAGGGATCGAGCGGTCCAGCCCACCCCCGGGTCACACCTACGCACCAATCTTCGGACGACTCGGGGTCCGGTAGCGGCTCTGTCGACCGGCCAGAGTCCGGCCAGGACGCCAGTGGTAGCGGCCCGTCCAGCGGGTCCGGTGGCGAGAGTTCCTCTTCGGGATCCGGTTCGGGCGGCAGTTCCGGTTCGGGCGGCAGCTCTTCCAGCAGCGCCGACGGCTCCGTCACCGACCACTAGCTCCTGCGTCCCTACGTCACCAGCCGCGGACCTGGGGTCACGGTGCGGGTCGGTTCAAGCCTGCTCAGGCCACGAGATAGGGGTCGAGCTCGGCCGCGAGGGCAGGCTTGACCCGTGCCTCGAGCCGGGTGCCCTCCTCGAGGTGCTCCTCAGTGAGGACCTCCCCCTCGGAGTGGATCCGCGACACCAGCGAGCCGTTGACATATGGCAGCACCACGGTCACGAGCGTCTCAGCGTGCGGCACCTCCTGCTCGAGGATCTGCAGCAATGCCGGTAGCCCGGCTCCGGTCTTGGCAGACACGAGCACACAGTGCTTCTCGTGACGCTGAATCCGAGACAGGACAAGGGGATCCGCGGCGTCAGCCTTGTTGACGACGACGATCTCGCGCACGTCCCCGGCGCCGATGTCAGCAAACACCCCGCGTACGGCGGACAGCTGACCCTCCGGGTCGGGGTGCGAGCCGTCGACGACGTGCAGGACAAGATCGGCGTCGGTGACCTCCTCCAGCGTCGAGCGGAAGGCCTCGACCAACTGGTGCGGCAGGCGGCGTACGAAGCCGACGGTGTCGGTGAAGGTGAACTCGCGCCCGGTCGGCGTCTGAGCCTTACGGACCGTGGGATCAAGGGTCGCGAACAGCGCGTCCTCGACGAGCACGCCAGCACCGGTGAGGCGGTTCAAGATGGAGGACTTGCCGGCATTGGTGTAGCCCGCGATCGCGACCGAAGGGATCTGGTGGCGCTTGCGCTCCTGACGCTTGACGTCCCGCGCGGTCTTCATCAGCTTGATCTCGCCGGCCAGCTTCGCCTTGCGGTTTCGGATCCGCCGACGGTCGGTCTCGATCTTGGTCTCACCTGGACCGCGGGTGCCGACGCCACCACCCGAGCCACCGGCGCCGCCGCCCTGCCGGGACAGCGACTCACCCCAGCCACGCAGGCGAGGAAGCATGTAGGTCAGCTGAGCCAGCTCGACCTGCGCCTTGCCTTCTCTGGACGTCGCGTGCTGGGCGAAGATGTCCAGGATCAACCAGGTCCGGTCGATGACCTTGACCTTGACGATCTGTTCGAGTGCGCGCAGCTGACCGGGGGTGAGCTCGCCGTCGCAGATGACGGTGTCCGCGCCGCTCACCAGGACGGCCTCGAGCAGCTCCTCGGCCTTGCCAGACCCGACGTAGGACTTGGGGTCCGGCTTGTCCTTGCGCTGGATCAGGCCCTCGAGGACCTCGCAGCCAGCGGTTTCGGCGAGGGCCTTGAGCTCGAACATTGAGGTGTCGGCGTCGTCGCTTCGGTCGTAGACCCCCATGAGCACGACCCGCTCGAGGCGCAACTGGCGGTACTCGACCTCGGTGACGTCCTCGAGGTCGGTCCGGATACCGCTGACGCGTCGGAGTGCGTTGCGCTCTTCGAGATCGAAACCCTCACCTTCGAGGTCGTGCCAGTCACGATCTTTTCCGTCGGCTTCGAAGCCACCGGTCGGGTCGAGGTGGATCGTCGCGTCAGCAGGCTGGGGGCGCGGGCGCCTGCTCGACTGCTCCGTCAACATCCACCTTCTCCCTGCGGCCCACCAAGACCGCTCCACACCATGGTTGCACTTAGCTGTCCCGGCAGCATCGGCTTTGTGGTGCAACCTCCCGGCGGGCGGTGGGCGACGGCCAGCGGGTCGCGACGGATCCTTGGAGGTTGCGCTGCGACATCTGTTGGCGCCAGCCTGAAGAGGTGGACCCTCCCCCCGCTCCGGTCGTCACGATCAACGACCCGAACCATCCGGTCAGGCCGCTGGACGCGCTGGGCCACGAAACCCCGGCACGCAGGAGCTCAGCGCTTCGATCCTGGCGCCCTTCCCGCTGGCAGCGACGGGCGCTGATCGGTGCGGTCCTGTTCGCTGCAGCGAGTGCTCCACCGGCGCTGTACCTGCGTCACCTGAGCCTCGACGCAGCGCGCGACAGGCAGGACCTGCGCTCCGTGCGGCTGTCGCTGGTGGATGCCGACGTCGAGTTCCCCGGCACCCAGGACGGGGCGCTCCTGCTGCTGCGCAACGACGGCCCGCAGGCCTTGCACGTCACCTCCGAGCGGGTCGACGTCGCCGGTTCCCCGGCCCACCCGCTGGACCTCACGGTGCAGCACGGCGAGCGCCTCGAGGTCAGCGTGCCGCTGCCGGAGCAGTGCCCAAGCCGTCCGCCCGTGGTAAGGCCCAGATCGGTACAGATGACCGTCACGACTGCGCGGGGGCAGCACAGGACGCTCCGGATCGACACGTCCGACAGCGGGTTCGCCGCGAGGTACGCGTTCGCGCAGCAGCGCACCTGCGCCCTCTACCCCCTGGACAGCTCACTCGAGGCGGTCGTGCGGTCCGTGGCCCTGCACGGCCGCGAGCTCGCCGTACAGGTCCGGTTCAAGAACCTCACCGCCCTTCCCCGCGAGCTGATCTCGCTGGGTGCAGGTCAGGGCTTCCACGTCACCCTCGACGCGCCCCTGCCGCTCCGGTTCGACCCGGCCGGCCCAGGTGCCCCCACCCACCAGGACGTGCTCCTGCACCTGCGGGTGGCCGCGTGCCTCGCCGCCCGCCTGGACACCCAGCAGGTCCTCACCCCCGCCTCGGACGGCACCTCGCTGCCGCTCGGCTCGCCTCAGCACATCACCAAGGAGCAGCTGCAGGCCCTGACCCCCGCCGCTCTGCAGACCCTTCGGGTTGTGGTCGGGGACGGCACCGAACGGGCCACCACCGAGGTGTTTCTCCAGAACCCGACGGCCGCGGAACCGACCGGGCTGGCCGTCGGCTCCCTGCTCGCCGCCAGCTGCTGACAGCGTCCGCGGCGTTGCCGTGTTCGCACCCCTCGACGGTCAGCCCCCGGGCTTAGGTCAGCAGCTCTCCTTCGGCGACCAGGACGGCGGGACCCTCCAGCAGGACGTGCCCGTCCTCCTGCCACGTCACGACCAGCCGGCCGCCCGGCACGTCGACCAGGAACGCGGACCCGCGCGGCGTACCGGTTCGAAGCAAGCTCGCGACCACCGCCGCGCAGGCACCGGTGCCGCACGAACGCGTCTCCCCGACGCCCCGCTCGTGCACCCGCATCCGAAGGTGGTCGGGGGCGAGGACTTCGACGTACTCGACGTTGAGGTCCTTGCGGGCAGGGTCCAGCACCCCGAGGTCGGCCACCGACGCGACGTGGACGACGACGTGCGGGTTGCCCATGTCGACAAAAGTGCCTGGTACGCCGTCGATGTCGACCGGGTCGCCGACCACCGCGAGCCCCATGTCGACGACCACGGAGTCTGGGTTGACCGTGACCTCCTTGACCCCCCCGCGAGTCGCGAGGCGCAACCCGCCCGCGCTGGCCAGTCCAGCGCTCACCAGGTAGTGGGCGTAGACGCGCACGCCGTTGCCGCACATCTGCGCGATCGAGCCGTCGGCGTTGCGGTAGTCCATGAACCATTCCGCCTGGTCGGCCAGGGCAGCGGCCTCGGGCACGTACGCCGTCGGCACCACGCGCAGGACCCCGTCGGCGCCGATGCCTGCGCGCCGGTCACACAGCCGCTGCACCAGCTCGGGGGTCAACACCAGGCTGCCGTCGGGGTCGGGCAACAGCACGAAGTCGTTCTCCGTGCCGTGCCCCTTCAAGAAACGCACCACCGGAGCGTACGGCGTCAGCGGGGGCCGGCCTGCGGCAGCCGCGCCGCCGCGGTCAGCAGGCCGACGTAAGACCCGACCATCTGCTCCCAGGACCGACCGCCCCCTCCGGAGGCGACGTGGTCGACTCCGGTGGTGAGGGCCCGCAGGACCTCCTCGGCCAGCGACTGGTCGGTCCCTGCCAGGACGAGGCCACCCCCGAGGCCAGCGCCGGGGGCGATCCCGCGGGCAGCAACGGGGGTTGCCACGACCGGGACGCCGGCGGCCAGGGCCTCGCGGACAGTGTTGCGGACCCCGACGCCGAAGCGGTCGGCGAAGGCCGCGACGTGGGCCCGCCCGAGCTCCTGGGGCAGGGATGGCACGTCGGCCCGTACCTCCACCCGGTCGCCTGCGAGCTCGAGCACCTCGGCCGTCGGACGGCGGCCGGCGAGCACGAAGCGGGCCTGCGGGAGCACCTCCCAGACCAGCGGAGCCACCGCCAGGACGAGCCGGCGCGCACTGTCGACGTGAGGCGGGTAGTCCAGGCTCCCGGCGAAGCAGACCGTGGGGACCGTCGCACGCGGGACAGCAGACGCGACCGTCACGCCGTTGGGGACCGCCGTGACCGGCCGTCCCAGTAGCTCACTCCACGACGCCGCGTCCGCGGGCCCGACCGTGAGCAGGGTGACCTGCTCGGGAAGGGACCGCTCCGCCTTCTCCAGCCGCCGGGCCTGCATGCCCAGGAACCGGCGGCGGACAGGGCCGGCCATCGCGGACTCCATGCGGGTGCGGATCGACCATGGGTCGACGACTTGCAGCACCGCTGGTCCGCTGACGGAGGCGGCGAGGAAGGCCACATGGGGTCCGTGCAGCAGCGTCACGTCGTGGTGATCGGACAGGCCGGCGACCAGGTCGGCGGCCTCGTCGGTGGCCCGCTCGCAGGCACCGACCTCCCACGGCGAGCCGGCTGACCGCAGCAGTGCCGCAGGGCGGGTGCGCCGGCCGAGCAGGTGCACCCGCAGGCAACGGGCCGCGACCTCGGCCGGCACGGGCACGGCACCCTGGAAGCTGAGGAGCTCGACGTCCACGTCCGCAGGCAGCCGGGTCAGCAGCTCGTAGCTGATCATCGAGCTGCCGTCACCTGAGTGGGGGTCGCGGTTCGGGACGTCCTCCGCGACGAGCAGGAGCCTCACCGGGACGGCAGGTCGGTCACCGGTGACCTCCGGTCGAGAAGCAGGTGCCAGAGAACCATGTCGCGGTCACGGCGGGCCAACGCCAGCCGCTCCGGCTCGTCCGGCCCACGGGTGCCGACCACGCCAGCGGCGAGCCGCGCAGCCCCCCGGGCCGCGGTGGCGAGCAGCAACGCGTCCAGCAGCGTCGGGTCGACACCACGCCTCGCCAGGTGGCCGGCAAGCAGGGGCCTGGCCCAGCCGGCATCGTCGACCAGGGCGGTGGCGATGGCAGCCATCCGCTCCGGCAGCGTGGCGGCCCCCGCCTGGGCCTCGGCGGCGTAGGCCAGCAGGTAGGTGAGGTCGTGCCCCGGCACGCCGTGCTCGACCGAGCGCTCCCAGTCAACCGCCCCGAGCCGCTCAGGAGCGGCGAGCAGCAGGTTGGGGTGGCTCAGGTCGCCGTGCTCGAAGACGGCCGGCAGGCAGGCGTCGCGTAGGCCGGCCAGCGCGTCATGGGTCGGTCCGACGAGGTCGTCCACCAGCCCGGGGAAGGCGGTCCTGAGCGCCTCAACGGGGGCAGCCACAAGGTCGTCGTACCAGGTGGACGCGTGGGTGCCGGTGACGGGGAGCCGCTCGACCAGGGCGGTGCCGGTGCGGACCAGCAGGTCCCGGTCGGCGCGTACCCGCTCGGGTCCGAGCGGGCGTCCTGGCAGGGCGGTCTCCAGCAGTCCAGTGCAGTCCCCGACAGCAAGCAACGCCAGCGGCCGGGGTGCGTCCTCGCCGGCGCCGAGCTGCTGCAGGCGGGCCAGGTTCGCAGCCTCACGACGCAGGCCGCTGTCGTCACCGGGCTGCCGACAGGTTTTGATGACGGCTGCTAGCCGGGACCCGTCGAACACCAACCCCACGACGTACCGGGACGTGTCATAGGACGGTGTCACCAGGACCACGCGTGGCCGGGCCAGCGGGAGGTGCTCGGCGGCCAGGCGCTCCAAGAGGTTCATGCCCGTCGCCCCAGGACGGACCCGTGGCCGATGACGTCCCCCAGCGCACCCAGCCGGTAGACGGCGCCGGCCAGGCCCGCGCGCAAGGCACCAGCCCGGACCCCGTCGTGCCGCGACAGTGTGTCGAGGACGGCGGCCCGGTCGTCGAGGGGCACGATCCTGGTGCGGGCGGCGAAGTCCGGGGCGTGCCAGTGCACCTGCACGTCCAACAGCCCCAGCCCCCGTGCGGCCCTCCCCCACGCAGCCGGGCTGGTACGCCGGGATCGTCGGGAGACCTCCGCGTAGAGGACGCCTCCGGGCCGCAGCACGGCGACCGCCGCAGCCAGGTCGGCGGGCCGGGGGTCGACGAGGTAGGCCGCGCACACGGTGTCAGCCGGCAGCGGCTCGCGCAGGACCGTCACCGCGGCCAGCAGTGGCAGCGCCTCCAGCAGGAGCTTGTCCGGACGGCCCGCGACGAGCAGCGTGCCGGCCAGCGGCTCGGGCATCAGAAAGCGCCAGTCGAGGCGTCGCCACAGGTGCAGGGTGGCCGTCACGACAACTGGGCAAGCCGGGTCCACACCCCCGCGAGGGCGGCCCGGCGGACCTCGTCGGCACAGCGGGAGGCGTCAAGGACGAGGGCTCCGGGGTGCTGGGCGAGGTAGTCCTGACGGCGCTGCTCCAGGACGTCCACCGGGTGCTCGGGCTTGCGGCCGAACAGCACCTGGCCCGGCGCGTCGAGCAGCACCACCAGGAACGGCGCGGGTGACCAGCGCAACGCCAACCAGGCCAGGACGCGCCCACCGGCGCTGCGGTCGGCGTCTGCGAGCTGCGCGTCATAGGCGGACCGGTCAAGCACGACGAGCCGGCCACGGGCAGCCTGCCAGCGGACCCACAGCACCTTGCGTGCCATCCGGGCGACCCGCGTCGCGGTCGTCCCTCCAGGCAGCGGCGCGAGCAGGCGCTCGGTCGCGGTCTGCCGCCACAGGCCCATGTAGACCGGCATGGCGTCGACGGGCAGCTGCTCGACCAGCGAGCCGACCAGAGTCGTCTTGCCGGCCCCGTCGGGACCGAGCACCTGCACGATGCGGCCCCTGCCGAGGGGCCAACGGCGCCCCGACCTGAGCCGGCGGGCAAGCCGGGCCCGTGCCGCTTCGGCTGCGGCCGCGGGCGTCCGCCGTGGGGGCGCGAGCTGCTCCAGCAGACGCTCCGCGGCACCGGCGCCGACGACCGCGTCGAACGCCGCGGGAACCGGCCCTCGGGTCGTCAGGCCCTCGACCCAGGGCAGCCCGGGGCGGCCCTTGTCGCAGACCTCGTGCAGCAGCCGAAGCCACTGCTCGTCCTGGCCGGCGAGCCGCCACACCGACCCGTCATGCCAGCGTCGTGCCAGCAGATCCGGACCGAGGGGCAACCGCAGCTCGTGCCACACCCCGACCTCGATCCGGGTGACCACGTCGAGCTTGAGCCACCGGTCGACCCGCTCGTCATAGCCGAACCAGAAGCGGTGGGAGCCCCTGCCCGGCGCTGCCAGCCGCAGCCAGCCGGCGGCGGCGAAGGCTTCGTCGGCCCGCCGCAGGTCGGGTACCCCGGCCAGCACGTCGACGTCCCCCTGGGGGTCGGCCAGCTCGTCGGCCCTACGCAGCAGCGCCCAGTCGAGACCGGCGTCGTCAAGGGCGGCGAAGGCTTGTGCCAGCAGGGGAGCCGGCCCGCTCACAGGTGTTGCCGTCGGCTGCGCCTGGCTGGTCACCCGCCCGCCTTGGCAACGCGGATGAAGCCGGTGCGTACGACGGTCCCGGAGCCGACGCTGTTCCGGGCCGTGAGGGTCACGGTGTAGCTGCCCGCGGTCCGGTAGGTGTGGGACGGGTTGCGCACCGTCGACCTCGCCCCGTCGCCAAAGGTCCACGACCAGGACGTCGGGCTGTCGCTGCTGGTGTCCTTGAACGTCACCGGGAGCGGGGCGGCACCGGTCAGCCGGGTGGCGGTGAAGGAGGCGGTCGGCTTGGCCGCCGGCTGCTCGGAATGCCAGTAGACACCGCTGACGGGCGTGCCGGTGAGGACCTCGCTGGCCAGGACGACGACCCGCGTCGTCGACGTCACCGGGTTCTTGGCAGCTGTCACGTTGTTGAGCGCTGTCGTGCTGTTGAGCGCGTCGTTGGCCGCGTCGCGCATCACCGGCAGCCCGCGGCCGGGTGGGAAGGACGGCGAGCCGAGCGGGCTGGTCTTCTCAAAGATCGTGCCGGTGACGCCGGAGTAAGCGCACCCGGTCGTCGGACCGGTGAGGAAGACGTGCAGCAACTGATGCTGGTCGTCCAGGACCAGGACCGGTCGGGTGTGGCAGTCGGCGACGGTGGCGACGGTCACGGGCCTCGCCCAGGCGCCGCTCGTCGGGTTGCGGGCGAGCAGCAGGACCTGCGGGTCGCTCGGGACGGGCGACGGCAGGTCGTTCCGGCTGGTCTTGACGACGGCGTAGAGCCGGCCGGCCCGGTCGCCCTTGAGGTTGAGGTGATCGTCGGCGAGCCCAGCGCCCTGGGCCACCACGACCGGTGGCTGCCAGCTCGTGGGCGGGTCGGCGTCGTGGTGCTCGACGAACACGAACGCGCCGGTGCGCTGGTTGCTCCACAGCACCCCGACGGAGGTCCCGAAGGCGGCCAGGGTCGAGATGTCGTCGGGGTCCGGCGCGGTGCCTGTCGGATCCCTCAGCAAGGTTGCGGTCCACGTGACACCGTCGTTCACGGAGTAGCCCACCCTCGGCACCTGGTGGTCCATCCAGGTGACCCAGAGCACGCCCCTGGTATCGCGGTCGAGGGTCAAAGTCTCGCTGCTGGTGTCGTTGATGGTCGTCGGCGGGCCGACGGAGGTATACCTGCCGGTCGTGGTGTCGTAGCTGTAGCGGTAGAGCCGCGACGGGGACCGGCGGGTGTCGTCGGTGCTTTTCGTCCCGGCGAACACGTGCGAGGCCACGTACAGGCGGTTGCCGGTGACGACGACATCGGAGCGGGTTCCCAGGCGGTCGTCAGCAGCGGTGCCGGTGTCTGCCCAGACGTGGCCGGTCAGGCGAAACAGGTGGTAGCCCGTGCCCGTGCCCGTGCCGGGCATGACGGTCCACCACGTCCCCACGGCGTACCAGAGCTTGCTCTCGGGCTTCTCGCCCGTCGGCGACCCGGCACCGCTGCCGCTGAACGCCTGGTCCCGGAACCCGACGTCGCCCGTTGCAGCGTGCGCACCGGCCGGCGGCGCGAGCAACCCGGTCGCGAGCAGCCCCCCCACGATCAGCAGTCGCGACGCAAGACGATGCACGATCCCCCCTTCGTCCAGCGCGGCGGGCCGTCCCGGTCCCACTCACCGACTGTAGCCTTTGGCCCCGCTCGCTGGCCTCGAAATGCGAAGGGCGCATCACCGTGAGTGACCCCGACAGCTCAGAGGCCCCCGGCAGGCGTGAGCAGGCTCCCGACCTGGGCCGGGAGGCGTCAGCCCACCTGCGGGGCTCGGCGCTGCTGCTCACCGGTCGGGTCGTGTCGCTGGGGTTCGGCTTCCTCACGCAGGTCGTCATCGTCCGGTCGCTGAGCGCACCCGGTTTTGGTGCCTTCGCGTACGCGATGTCGTGGGTCGCCCTGGGGCAGCTGCTCTGCGGTTTCGGGCTACAACGCAGCCTCGGGCTGTTCCTGGGTCGCTATGACCATGACGGCGACGACGCCCGCGTCCTGGGGCTGCTTCGCCTGGTGTCGCTGACCATCTTGGCCTCGGCGGGTGTGCTCGTGGTGACGGTGCTCGCCGGTCAGGCGCTCACTGGCGGGCACCTGCTCGATGACCGTCTGGCCTCCAGCCTGCTCGCGATCCTCATCGTCCTGGCACCTTTGCAGGGCGGCGACGACCTCGTCTCCGGGCTGCTCGCCTACCTGGGGAAGGCCCGCGCGATCTTCGTCCGTCAATACCTGCTCGAGCCCGCGTTGAAGCTCGCGGTCGTCGCGGTCCTCGTCCTTACCGGCAGCCACGTCCGGACCCTCGCACTCGGCTATGTCGTGGCCAGCTCCGTCGGGCTCCTGCTCTACGGCCGGGCTTTGTGGAGTGCCCTGGACGAGCGTGGCCTGCGCAAGCGGATGCGTGGGCTGCGCCCCGTCGTTCCCTGGCGTCAGGTCTTCAGCTACACCCTGCCGCTGCTCACGACCGACCTGGTCGCGGTCTGCTTCACCAGCGTGGACGGGGTGCTGCTCGGGCACTACCGCGACGCCTCCGCCGTGGGTGCGCTGCGCGTCATCGCGCCGCTGGCCGCCCTGAACCTGCTGGTGTTCACCAGCTTCACGCTGCTCTACGCCCCGGCGGCCTCCCGGCTGCACGCCCGCGGTGACCTCGACGCCGTCGCGGACCTCTACTGGCGGACGACCACCTGGATTGCCGTGCTCACCTTCCCGGTGCTCGCTGTCACCACCGTCCTCGCCGAGCCCGTGACGACGTTGCTGTTCGGGCAGCGGTACGCGACGAGCTCGACCTACCTCGTCCTGCTTTCGGTAGGGAGCTACGTCAGCGCGGCAGTCGGCTTCAACGGACTCACGACCCGGGTCTTCGGGTTGCTGCGGTTCACCCTTGTCGTGAACGCGCTCGCGGTCGTGGTCAACCTCGGTCTCGGGCTCGTGCTCATCCCCCGGTACGGCGCCCTCGGGGCGGCCCTCGCCGTTGCGCTGAGCCTCACCGTGCACAACCTGCTCAAGCAGGTAGGGCTACGGCGCTGCCTCGGGCGGGCGTTCCCACCACGCCGGTTCGGCGTGCCCTTTGTCGCCATCGCGGGCGGCGCCTGCCTTCTCGGGGCGGGGCACCTGGTCTGGGGCGACGCGGTCCTGCCGTCCTTGCTTGCCGCAACCCTGAGCTCCGTCGTCGTCGGTACTGCCGGCGTGCGTACTCTCGACCTGCGCGAGGTATGGCACCGCACGCCCCGCTAGGGGCACTCGGAGCGCAGCTGCTGGGCCATGAAGTCCTCCAGGCCCCGCACGATGAGGCGGGTCACAGCTGGGCCGCCACTGCCGTCCACGGATACCTCAAGCACGTCGGGGGAGCTGTTGGACTCAGCGTCGGTGATCACCCGATGAGCAACGGCGCAGTCGGCAACGCCGGCCCGCAGGGTGAGCGGCAGGTCGGCCAGCGCTGCCGCATCTAGTACGCCTGGTGCGCGCCCAGGAAGTGTGGCCGGTAGCGGTCGGTCGGGGGTCAGGACGAAGCCGGTGAACGTCACGGCCCGCACGCTCACCGCCGCCAGGCTCATGTTGCCGAGGCGGAGCGCGACCAAGCTGCGCCCCGCTTCCCGGTAGATGCTGGCCGCATTGACCCTGAGCGCCGCCTCGGCCCGAAGGCGACCGCACACGTCGGCGTCACTGACCGCTACCCGAGGAAGCCGCAGGTACGCCGTACGCCCGGGTAGGCGAACGGTCAGCTCACCGGGCGGCCGGACCGGACCGGTGCAGTCGACCGCCCGACGCAGGGTCAGGGCCCTGGTCCCCCCGGCTGCCAGAGCACCCTCGAACCCTCCCGGCACCACCTGCCAGCCATGATCGACCGAGACCCCCTGGATGACGCGGTCCTCGCTGCCTCGCGAGGACACCACCAGCCCCTCCACCAGGGCCCGCCCGGAGGCATCCACCATCACCGGCGTCGTCGTCACCGCGAACAACCCCTCCGACCGGGAGGCGTGCACCTGGTTGACGCGCGCCAGGGCAAGGACGACAACCACGGCCAAGCCCACCAGCACCCACCGCTCACCGGCGCGCAGGACTGCTCGCTGTGCCGTCGTGACCGAGGCAGGGTCCGGCGTGGGGACGCACGACGGCGAGCGGGGGTTGCGGACCGTCACCGGCGGACGGGCCACCGGGACGCCACCCCACAGCTGCTCACCTCGTGGTGCTGCACGTGCCACATGGGCGAGCGTAGGCCCCTTGCCGGCGCTAGCCGGTCGTCAGCAGCAGTGCCTGCGCCTGCGCGAGCGGGTCGTGGTCCGGGTCGAGCCAGTGCACTCGCGGGTCGCGCCGGAACCAGGCCCGCTGACGCCGAACGAACCGTCGGGTCGCGACGACCGTCAGCTGCTTCGCCGTTGCCTCGTCCAGGGTCCCGTCGAGCTGCGCCAGCGCCTGCGCGTAGCCGAGCGCGCGGCTGGCGGTGACGCCCTCGCGCAGCCCTTCGAGGCCGGCGACCTCCGTCAGCAGACCCTGGTCCCACATCCGGTCTACCCGCGTCGCCACCCGATCGGCGAGGTCGGGCCGGTCGACGCCGACGTAGACGGTGGGCACGTGCATGTCGTAGGACGTCATCGCACCGGGCATGCTCCCGGTCAGCAGCACCACCTCCAGAGCCCGCACGACGCGACGACCGTTGGACGGCTCCATGCGGGTCGCGGCCTCAGCATCAAGGGCGGCGAGGCGGGCGTGCAGCGGGCCCGGCCCATGGGCGGCCAGCTCCTGCTCCAGCTCGCGACGAAGCTCCGGGTCGGTTCCCGGGAACTCCATCGCGTCGAGCGCGGCCCGCACGTACAGGCCGGACCCGCCGACGACGACGGGCCGCACCCCACGGGCCTGCAGCTGCCCGATCGCCGCCCGGCACAGCCCCTGGTACGCCGCTGCGGTGGCCGTCACCCGTACGTCCCAGATGTCGAGCAGGTGATGGGGGACGCCGTCCTGCTCGGTGGCCGTCAGCTTCGCCGTACCGATGTCCATGCCGCGGTAGAGCTGCATCGAGTCGGCGTTGATCACCTCCCCGCCGAGCCGGTGCGCGAGGGCGACGGCGAGGTCGGACTTGCCGGCGGCGGTCGGGCCGACAATGGCGACGACCGGAGCTGGCATAGCTGCCTTTCTAGCCGATCCCCGCGTCATCGACCCG
>JAYUBO010000181.1:0-5851 GCA_043740815.1 Frankiales bacterium
GTCCGCAGACCTGAGTGGAACAGGCTCAACTTGTTGGGCGTTGCCTGGACAGGACCATCCGTCAGCCCCGAAGGAGCACCGTGGACGCCGGCCGCCTCACCACCAAGTCGCAGGAAGCCCTCTCGACAGCCGTGAGCCGTGCCACCGAGGCCGGCCACCCCGACGTCGCCCCTGTGCACCTGCTGCTCGCCCTGCTCGACCAGCCGGTCGGCATCGCCCGTCCGCTTCTCGAGGCGGCCGGCGGGGACGTGGTCGCCATCAGGGCGCAGGGCGAGAAGCTTCTTGCTGCGCTCCCGACGGCGGTCGGCGGCAGTGCTCCGCAGCTCAGCCGGGGCGTGCTGTACGCCTTCGAAGCCGCCCAGCGGGCCGCAACCGACAAGCAGGACGACTTCGTCTCGACCGAGCACCTGGTCGTCGGCCTGGCAGCCGAACCGGCCCTTGGGTTGCCCTCGGTCAAGGCCCTGCTCGACGCGTTCGCCACGGTCCGGGGCGGCAACCGACGGGTGACGTCCCAGGACCCGGAGTCGTCCTACCAGGCACTGGAGAAGTATGGCGTCGACCTGACCCAGCTCGCTCGTGACGGCAAGCTCGACCCCGTCATCGGACGCGACACCGAGATCCGCAGGGTGGTCCAGGTGCTTTCCCGCAGGACCAAGAACAACCCTGTCCTGATCGGTGAGCCCGGCGTCGGCAAGACCGCCGTCGTCGAGGGGCTTGCGCAGCGGATCGTCGCCGGCGACGTCCCGGAGTCCCTGCGCGACAAGCGACTGGTGTCGCTCGACCTCGGAGCGATGATCGCGGGCGCGAAGTTCCGCGGTGAGTTCGAGGAGCGGCTCAAGGCCGTCCTGGCCGAGATCAAGGACAGTGACGGCGAGATCATCACGTTCCTCGACGAGCTGCACACCGTCGTCGGTGCCGGCAAGGCCGAGGGCAGCATGGATGCCGGCAACATGCTCAAGCCGATGCTGGCTCGCGGCGAGCTCCGGATGGTCGGCGCGACCACCCTCGATGAGTTCCGCGAGAACATCGAAAAGGACCCTGCGCTCGAGCGGCGCTTCCAGCAGGTGCTTGTCGGTGAGCCGAGCGTCGAGGACACCATTGCGATCCTGCGTGGGCTCAAGGGTCGCTACGAAGGGCACCATGGGGTCGAGATCACCGACTCGGCGTTGGTTGCCGCGGCCACCCTGTCCGACCGTTACATCACGGCGAGGTTTCTTCCCGACAAGGCGATTGACCTCGTGGACGAAGCCGGGTCCCGGCTCAGGATGGAGATCGACAGTCGCCCGGTCGAGATCGACGAGCTCCAGCGGGCCGTCGACCGGATGCGGATGGAGGAGTTGGCGCTGCAGAAGGAGAGCGACGAGGCCTCCGCGGCCCGGCTCGCCTCCCTGCGGCGCGAGCTCGCCGACAAGGCCGAGCAGCTCGGTGGCCTCATGGTCCGATGGGAGCGCGAGAAGGCAGGCCTGAACCACGTCGGTGAGCTCAAGAAGCGCCTCGTCGAGCTCCAGTCGCAGCTCGAGCGGGCCCAGCGTGACGGTGACCTCGAGACTGCTTCGCGACTGCAGTACGGCGACATCCCCTCCGTGACAAGGGAACTCGATGCTGTGGCGGCGCCCGCCGACGACGCGATGGTGAACGAGCAGGTCACCGCCGACGACATCGCCGAGGTCGTCGGCGCATGGACCGGGATCCCCGCCGGCCGCCTGCTCGAGGGCGAGACCGCCAAGCTGCTGCGTATGGAGCAAGCTCTCGGGGCCCGGCTCGTCGGCCAGACCACGGCGGTCCAGGCCGTCTCCGACGCCGTGCGCAGGGCCCGCGCGGGCATCTCCGACCCCGATCGCCCGACCGGCTCGTTCCTGTTCCTCGGCCCGACCGGCGTGGGCAAGACCGAGCTGGCGAAGGCCCTCGCGGCTTTCCTGTTCGACGACGAGCGGGCGCTCACCCGCATCGATATGAGCGAGTACGGCGAGAAGCACTCCGTGGCCCGCCTCGTCGGGGCGCCGCCCGGCTATGTCGGTTACGACCAGGGCGGTCAGCTGACCGAGGCGGTCCGTCGCCGGCCGTACAGCGTGGTGCTGTTCGACGAGGTCGAGAAGGCCCACCCGGACGTCTTCGACGTCCTGCTGCAGGTTCTGGACGACGGCCGGCTCACGGACGGGCAGGGACGCACCGTCAACTTTCGCAACACCATCCTCGTGCTGACGTCCAACCTCGGCTCGGCGTTCTCGACCGACCCGCTGCTCACTCCGGACCAGCGCTCGCAGAAGGTGAGGGAGGTTGTCCGCAAAGCCTTCAAGCCGGAGTTCGTGAACCGGCTCGACGACATCGTCGTCTTCGACGCCCTCGGACCGGCAGAGCTCAGCCAGATCGTGGACCTGCAGGTCTCGCTGCTGGCGGCCCGGCTCGCTGACCGACGGCTCACCCTGACGGTCTCTGAGGCAGCCCGGGAGTGGCTGTCCTTGACCGGTTACGACCCGGTGTACGGCGCCCGGCCACTGCGCAGGCTGGTGCAGAAGGCGATCGGCGACCGGCTTGCGAAGGCCCTGCTGTCCGGTGAGATCCGCGACGGCACCAACGTGATGGTGGACCGCGTCGGCGACGACCTGACCGTGAACGCCGGCACCTGACACCCTGGGGTCATGAACCTCCTGGTCCTTGGTGGCACTCGTTTCGTAGGGCGGGCTGTCGTCCTCGACGCCCTGTCCCGTGGCTGGCAGATCACAGCCATGCACCGCGGCCTGACCGCTGCCCTCCCGGCCGACGTCGCTCACCTCGCCGCCGACCGCACGGATCCGGTCGCACTCGAGGCTGCTCTCGGCGACCGCAGCTTCGACGCCGTCGTCGACACCTGGGCGGGCGCTCCTCACGTCGTCCGGTCCGCTGCCAGCCTGCTCCGGGGTCGGGTCGGGCGCCTGGCCTACGTCTCCTCCCTCAGCGTCTACGTCGACGGTCGCCCGCTCTTGGGCAATGAGTCGTGGGCCACGGTCGAGGCTGACCCTGCGGCGGCTGCCACCGACTACGCCGCCGACAAGCGCGGCGGGGAGCTGGCCGCACAGGAGAGCTTCCCCACCGCGCTGCTCGCACGGGCCGGGCTGATCCTCGGCCCGTGGGAAAACGTTGGCCGACTCCCCTGGTGGCTCAGCCGATGCTCGCGCGGGGGTCGGGTCGTAGCCCCTGGCCGGCCGCAGAGCCCGCTGCAGTACGTCGACGTCCGGGACCTCGCAGCCTGGACCCTCGACGGCCTCGAGGCCGGCATCTGCGGCCCCTTCGACCTGACCTGCCCCCCGGGGCTGCACTCCTTCGGCTCCCTGCTCGACGCTGTCGTCGAGACCACGGGATCCACCGCGGAGCTCGTCTGGGTCGACCAGGAGCGGGTGCTTGCCGCGGGAGTCGAGCCCTGGACGCAGCTCCCCTGCTGGGTGCCCGAGGGCGGCGAGTGGACCGGCTTCATGACCGGCGACACCACCGCAGCCGTCGCTGCCGGGCTCCGGACCCGACCGATGGCCGCGACGGTCGCCGACACCTGGGCCTGGGTCCAGGCCGACGGGATGCCCGTGCCGCCGCCGCACCTGCCCACGCCTGGCCTTCCGCCGGCTCTTGAGGCCGCCCTGCTCGCTGACGGGCTGACCCGCTGAGCCGCCGGCGGCATCCCCGATAGGCTCCGGGCCTGTGACCGACCGCGATGACCTCCTGTCCCTTGTCCGCTCCCAGGCCATCGTCCACGGCAGGGTGACTCTGTCGTCGGGCCGCGAGGCCGACTACTACGTGGACCTGCGGCGTACGACGCTGTCAGCGGTGGCCGCTCCGCTGGTCGGCAAGGTCATGCTCGAGCTGACCGCCGACCTCGACTACGACGCCGTCGGCGGCCTGACGATGGGGGCCGACCCGATCGCGGCGGCGATGTTGCACCAAGCGGCAGCCCAGGGGCGCCGGCTGGACGCGTTCGTCGTCCGCAAGCAGGCGAAGGCGCACGGGATGCAGCGGCAGATCGAAGGCCCCGACATCGCCGGCCGCCGGGTGCTGGTCGTGGAGGACACCTCGACCACGGGCGGGTCGCCGCTCGCGGCCCTCGCCGCTGTCCGAGCCGCAGGAGCCACCGCGGTCGGGGTCGCGACGATCGCGGACCGGGCGACCGGCGCGGGCGAGAAGATCCAGGCGCAGGGCGTTCCCTACCGCTTCGCCTACTCGCTCGAGGACCTCGGGTTGGCCTGAGCCCGCCTGCGGTTCTTGACGATCTCGAGCGCAATGGGCACAACCGAGATGATCACGATGAAGATCGCGAAGAACTCCAGGTTCTTGCCGATGAACGACACCTGCCCGAGGAAGTAGCCGAGCAGGGTCACGCCCACGCCCCACAGGACGCCGCCGACGACATTCCACCGGGTGAAGGTCCGGGCGGGCAGGTCTCCGGCGCCGACCAACGGGTTGAGGAAGGTCCGCACAATCGGGAGGAAGCGGGCAAGCACGATGGCCTTGCCCGCGCCGTACTGCTCGACGACAGCTTCGGCCTTGGTCACGTAGTGCTTCTTGAAGAGCTTGGAGTCCTCGCGGCCGAACAGCTCCGGCCCGGCCTTGCGGCCGATCAGAAAGCCGACCTGGGCCCCCAGGATGGCGACGGCGGTGACGGCCAGGCAGACCAGCACGATGTTGGGGTGCAGTTTGTCGCTCAGCTTGCCGGTGGCCGCGTAGCCGGCCGCGAACAGCAGTGAGTCGCCGGGTAGGAAGAACCCGAGCAGCAGCCCGGTCTCGGCGAAGATGATCAGCAAGATGCCGACCAGGCCGAACGTCTCCACGAGGTGCTTGCCGTCGAGTAGCGCGGGCAGCGCCTGGACCGAGGTAGTCATCGCGTCAACCTACCGACCCCTGCTGAGAACGCCCCCTACGACGGTGCCGCACTGGCGCTTTCGGCGCCATGCTCCGGGCTCAGTTCCAGGTTGCGAAACCGTCGAGGATGACGTTGGAGCGTCGGCTGGTGCCGCGGTTCCGTAGCGTGATCGTGCGGGTGGCTGCGGAGGGGAAGGTGTAGGTGAACAGCACCTGGCGGACCAGGCGCCTGGAGGCGACGGAGTCGTAGGCCCCGATGCGGGTGCTGCCTGCGTACACGTCGACGATGCCGCAGGTCGGGCATTTCTCACCGATGACCTGTACCCGGTAGCCGGGCAGGGAGACCCGGGCGGTGGCCCCTGCGACGGGCTTGAGCAGGGTTGCGGTGCCGAGCCAACGGTCCGAGGACGCTGAGGTGACGGCACCGGTGCTGTAGATCGCGCGGGTCTGGTCGGTCGGGACGGTGGCGCCGGCGGTGGTCACGAGGTTGGTCTTGTTGCCGAAGGCGTCGGTGGCCTGCACCTTGAAGCGGTAGGTCCGGCCCACTGCACTGGTGGTGGCCAACGCGCCGGTGCTGGGTGCGCCAAAGGTGCGGGAGGCGCCGGGCTTGGCGATGACCCAGTGGGCATAGGCACCGCTGTTGGTGCTGTAGTCGACCGTGAACAGGGCCGAGGCGGGGTTGCCACGACCGAACACGACCGGGAACGGGGCCCTCGTCGTGGTGCCGGAGGTCGGTGAGGCGAACAAGGGGGCGACACTGAGCGCGGTCAGCTGGCGCGATGTCGGGGCACTGGCGTTGCCCGACCGGTCGACGGCCTTGATCACATACGTGTAGGTGCTGCCGATGGTCAGGCCGGTGTCGACGAACGACCCGATCGGTGCCGGGACGTAGAACACCCGCGCCGGGGTGCCCTGCCGCTCGACCAGGACGCCGGACAGGTCGGGGTCAGTGGTCGGCAGCACGTAGCTGACGGTTGCTGACGAGCCGTTCAGGACCGCCGGATTGATGGTGGAGACCGGGGCGGGG
>JAYUBO010000182.1:0-3561 GCA_043740815.1 Frankiales bacterium
GCACGGACCGGGGCCGGGAAGACCGAGGACCCCTGGCCCGGCAGCCCCCGGCGGGCCAGGACGTCGCACGCCCGGACCCCTCGGGCGGGCAGGCCGATCGGGATGTCCACCGCGATGACGTCCACCGGTTCGGACAGGAACGCGGCGGCTGTGGGCCAGAAGCGCCAGCTCACCGTCGTACCGAGCAGGAGGGCCCCGACCCAGCCGCCTTTGCAGCCGTCCACGCCCAGCACCGAGGTCACCTGGGCAACCCTGGCAGACTTGCGGCATGCGCGTGCACCTGGGTTGTGACCATGCCGGCTTCGAGCTGAAGGAGGCGCTGAAGGCCCACCTGGTGGAGCTCGGCCACGAGCCCGTCGACCACGGCCCGAGCGGGTACGACGGGCAGGATGACTACCCCCCGTTCTGCTTGACGGCCGCAGCGGCCACCGTCGCCGACCCCGGCAGCCTCGGCGTCGTCCTCGGCGGCTCGGGCAACGGCGAGCAGATCGCGGCCAACAAGGTCGTGGGGGCCCGCTGCGCGCTGGCGTACAGCACCGAGACGGCCCAGCTGGCTCGGCAGCACAACGACGCCAACCTGGTGAGCGTCGGGGCTCGGATGCACGACCTCCCGACCGCCCTCGGCCTGGTCGTGACGTTCCTCGACACGCCCTTCAGCGGCGATGTACGCCATCAGCGCCGGATCGACCTGCTCACGGCGTACGAAGCCGCCCGTGCCTGAGGGCCACACGATCCACCGGCTCGCCCGGGACCACGGCGCGCTCCTGCTGGGCCGAGAGGTGTCCCTGTCGAGCCCGCAAGGGCGCTTCGACGCCGGCGCCGCGCTGCTGTCCGGGCGGGTGCTCGAGTCCATCGAGCCCTACGGCAAGCACCTGTTCTACGCCTTCGAGGGCGAGGTGCTGCTGCACGTGCACCTCGGGCTGTACGGGAAGTGGACCACCGGTTTCGGGTCGCCGCCGCTGCCGCGCGGGGCGCTACGGGTCCGGATGACCACCGGTGACGCCTGGCTGGACCTGCGCGGCCCGACCGCGTGCGAGGTCTACAGCCCACCGGAGAAGGCCGCCGTCCTGGCCCGCCTCGGGCCGGACCCCCTTCGACGCGACGGCGACCAGCTGCGGGCCTGGACCCGGATCAGCCGGAGCAAGGCCTCGATCGGGCAGCTGCTCATGGACCAGGCGGTCCTGGCAGGCATCGGCAACGTCTACCGTGCCGAGCTGCTCTTCCGGGCGGGACTGTCGCCCTTCACGGCCGGCCGTGACGTCTCCCAGGGGACGTGGGAAGCGCTGTGGGAGGACACCCGGACCGTCATGCGCGCAGGGGTGAAGGCGGGCCGCATCGTGACGACCGCCCGCGAGGACCGGACACGTGTCTCAGGCCGGGTGAGCCGCGAGGACTCGCATTACGTCTACCGCCGGGCGGGGCGCGAGTGCCGGCGCTGCGGGGCCGAAGTCCGGACTCAGGTGATGGCCGCCAGGAACCTGTTCTGGTGCCCGCACTGCCAGCCCGCCTGACGCGCAGCAAAGGCCCTGAGCAAGATCGTCGGTGCGCCCTGCAAAGGGGATACCCAGGTACGCTGCCGCGCAATGACCTCGCCCACGACGCCTACCCGGAGCGGCCCCGCGAGGGCTGTTCGCTCGGTGCTGCTTGCGGTCCCGGCCCTGGTTTCACGCCTGCGCACGGACCCGCCACCGGAGCCGCTGGCGCAGGCCGGGTTGATGATCACGTCGGTCGCATTGCTCGGCCTGGGCCTCGTGGTCGGCACCCGCTGGCTGCCCCCAGGTGTCCAGATCGTCCCGCTGCTCGGTGGCGCCCTGCTGCTCGGCCGCCGGTCCTTCGTTCGACTGGTCGCCCTCGTCGCCGTGTGCGTGGCCCTGTCGTTCGCCCTCGAAAAGGGCCCCTACTCCCCCCCTGGAGCGGTCTTGGTCGTGGGCTTCGCCGGGCTCGTCGGCTACGAGTTCGCCCGCTCCCGCGACGAGACCGGCCTCGGTGGGTTCCGCGGTGACACCGTCCTGCTCGAGCTCAAGCGCCGCCTGCTGTTGCAGGGAGCCCTTCCGGCGTTGCCCGACCCCTACCGGGCCGAGGCCGTGGTCAAGCCGGCGGGCGGCGGGCCGTTCGCGGGTGACTTCGTGGTCTCCGCGCTGACAGGGCACCGGTTCGAGGTGGCCCTGGTCGACGTCAGCGGCAAGGGCGTCGAGGCCGGCACCCGGGCGCTGCTGCTGTCCGGTGCCCTCGGTGGCCTGCTCGGCGGCAAGGCTCCCCAGGACTACCTCACCGCGGCCAACTCCTACCTGGTCCGGCAGGACTGGGACGAGGGGTTCGCGACCGCCGTACACCTGACGGTCGACCTGCTGACCGGGGCCTACACGCTGGGCTCGGCCGGGCACCCGCCGGTCGCCCACTTCGACGCCGGCAGCGGGCACTGGGGGCTTGCCGAGGCAGAGGGGCCGGCTCTCGGGCTGCTCCCTGACGTGAGCTACGTCTTGACCACCGGCACCCTTCGCCCGGGCGACGCTTTGCTGCTCTACACCGATGGGCTCGTGGAGGTCCCCGGTCGGGACCTTTCGGTCGGCATCGACAAGCTCCTCGGCGTTGCCGAGCGCCTCGTCACGCGCGGCTTCGAGGGCGGTGGCGAGGTCCTGGTCGAAGAGGCCGCCTTGGACGCCAGCGACGACCGCGGGCTCGTCCTGCTCTGGCGCTCCCGCTAGAGCGGACGGCGTCCGCGCGGGATCGTGGCGGGTTGGTCGCGCAGGGCCCGGACGGTGGCGACGTAGTCCTGGCGTGAGGCCAGTACCTGACCCATCGCCAGCAGGTGGTCGGACTCCTGCTGAGTGTCCAGAACGGGTACGCCGGCCTCGGCGAGGCGATGGCACAGGTCCACGACGGCCACCTTCGAGGCCCCGCTCTGGAGGAAGAACATCGACTCGCCGCTGAAGACCCGGCCGCTGAGGACGCCGTAGAGCCCGCCGACCAGCCGCGGGCCGTCCCACACCTCGAGGCTGTGCGCGCCCCCTTCGGCGTGCAGCGCCCGGTAGCCGCGCACCATCGCCCCGGTGATCCAGGTGCCGCCGGAGCGGTCGGCACAGCGCTCGACCACCTCGTCGAAGGCCGCGTCGACCGTGGTCGTCCAGGGCATCCGACGGGCCAGCTGGCGCACCGACTTCGGGACGGTGAAGCGTGCGGTCAGCAGCACCGCCCGCGGGTGCGGCGACACCCACGGGACGAGCGGCCCGTCGGGGGTGCCGGGCAGCAGCGGGACCTGCCCCTTGCGGACGAGCTTGCGGAGAGCCTTGTCGTGGGCGCCAGCGTCCAGCTCGGAGGCCGGCCAGGGGAAGACCCCGTTGCGGTACGCGGCTCGTAGGGTGGGCGGATCGATGACGCCCCCGACGGCGACCACCTCCCGAGGGGCCCGCGCGACGTCGAGCTCGTCGAACAGGCTCACCGCTGCTCGAAGCCCGGCCGCCCCGCCAGCGGCCCGGCATCGGTCTCCCACCACGGCCGGTCCAGCCCCGGCGCCGCTGCGGCCTCGAGGCCCGCGTCCGGCCCCGAGCCGGCGTCCAGTCT
>JAYUBO010000183.1:0-23928 GCA_043740815.1 Frankiales bacterium
CGGGGCGTTGGCATTGGCGCCGGCGTTGGCAGGCAGCATTGATGAGATCCACTACGGCGTCCTTGGACTGCCGGCGCTCGTGGCGATCCTCGCCCAACACCGCCGGCTGGTGCCGTTCCTAACGGCTTTGGCCGCCGCTGCGGTGCTGCTCACGCCGCGGGTCTACCTGCGCGTAGACCCGCTGTCGTACAACACCAGCCAGCTGCGGTGGGCGGTGGGACAGCTGCTGGTCATCATGGCAAGTGGGCTGTATTTTTCGCTGTGGGGCCCGGGCCACACCCCACTGACACGGCGTCGCCCACAACTGATCCCGCTGGATCCCGTCTTCTAGCAAATCATCCGTAAAACGCACGAACGTTCGCGAAGCGAAGCGAAGCTGGGTGCCGTTAGCCACCTGCCCACCGTGACGCCGCGAGCGGGTGCGTGCTCTGTAACACAGCACCCGCAAACTGCATGGTCCAGAATTCTGTCCAAAAGCGCTGTAGACTGTCGGTCATGGCCGACCGGACAAAGGCTCAGCGCAAGCCACCCGACATCACGCCCAAGCCTGGCGCCAGAACCGGTGCCTTCCTGCCGGCTGAGATCAGGCACTCCGCGACGGCGATGTCTCGGCTGGGGGACCCAAAGACGAACGCGAAGCTCGTCGGTCACCGCGTACAACGACTCCTGGGGTTCTGGTTCGCCTACAACGCCATGGGTGGCACCGAGGCCATGATCGCCTCTGGGCTCTGGCCAAAGTCGACCGCCTACAAGCAGCTGCACGAGTTCCGTGAGTTCTACGGATGCGATCCGTCCGAACTGGAGCCTGGGCTTGTTCAGCAGGTACAACAGGCCGCCAGCACGTGGCCAGAGAAGTACCGCCGAGGGTTGGAGCCGGTCTTGGCTAAACAGCGCTCGGCGCCGCCCAGCGCAACCCTCGAGCGGCAGCACGAGACCAACCAGGGCTAATTATTGTCCAGTATTCTGGACAACTAGGCCCAGGAGGGCTATGGTCCAGAATTATGGACAATAGCCGTGGAGTGAACCCCGCACCTCGAACGAACGAGGGTTCTCTGGTGGAGGTCGCATCAGGCATCGACGCGCTCTACGTTTCCGGCCACGGCACCGTCAGCCCAAGTCTGCTGCGAGCGCTCCCAGCGCACCGATCGGCGGCGGAGGAACTGGGGGAGCCGGTTCCCATCGACTTCGGAGACGGTGGCTGGGTCGTAGAGCCGAGGGGCTGGCTGCTGTACCGGTACAGCTTGCGCCATGAGCACAGCCGACTGGGAATTACGGACAAACTGTCGATCCCTGCTCTTCGCTTTCAACCCCTGTCCGAGTTCCTGCACGCGGTCGGTCCGGCTGAAGCGCTCGTTTGGATACAACAGCAGGCGGATGAGGCAGCACCCAAGGCGCGACTCACGGGGACACGGCTGGACGTCTACGCCGACTGGCAGGGCTGGCCGCTGGGCCGCGACGACCTCGACCGCTTCGTTCGGCGCGCGTCGGCCTACAAGATCCACGGGTCCCGAGCGGATTGGACAGGATTTGACTTTGGGCGCCGCAAGTCGGGGACGGTCGTGGCGCGCATCTACGACAAGACGCGGCAGGTGAGTGATGAAGGCAAAGACTGGTGGTACGGCGTCTGGGCTGATCGGTATGACGGTAAGACACCGGTCCTGCGGCTCGAGTTCGAGGTTGGGCGGCAAGGACTCAAGGAGTTCGGGCTTGACGCCGCGACGGACGTCCTCGCGGGAGGCCCTGGGATCTGGGCCGCGCTGACTGACAAGTGGCTAACGTTGAGGACGCCGAGCGACGATCACACGCGGTCCCGGTGGCCGCTCGCGCCTGAGTGGGAGCAGGTCCAGGCTGCGTCGTTTCGCGCGAACGCGATTGGCCTCGATCGCATCCGAAAGGGTCGGAACGCGGGCTCATTGCGCACGATGACGCCGGGCCTGGTCGGGTACCTGGCCAAGGCGGGGGCTCTTCTCGGAACACAAACGCTCGAGGACACTCTGGAACTGCTGCACGAGCACGTATGGGCGTACGGCGACCGCAGAGGAGTCACCTTCGAGGACCGCTTGCGCGACAAGGCGCGAGGGCTAGCGGCATGAGCGATCCCGACTACAACCGCGTTGCCAAGACCCTCGTAACGGTGGGTCTTCGTATGGTGATCACGAGCGAGAGGGGATCAGATGCTGACGGTGGCGTATTGCCGTGTCTCGACGGAGGAGCAGGCGGAAGAGGGATTCTCAATCAAGGGTCAAGCGGACAAACTGAGGGTCTACGCGGAGCTGCATGACCTGGGCGACGTCCTCGTTATCTCCGATCCCGGTCTCTCCGGCAAGAACCTTGAGCGGCCTGGACTCCAGCGCGTGCTCGAGATGGTCGCCAACGGCCACGTCGGGCACATCTTGGTGTGGCGCCTCGATCGCCTTTCGCGCAACCTCGGCGACTTGATCGCACTTGCGGACACCTTTGGTCAGAGCAACGTCGCGCTTCACTCGTTCACCGAGCGGCTCGACTTGTCCACAGCCACGGGGCGCATGTTCTACAACGTCCTGGGCTCGTTCGCGCAGTTCTACCGCGAGCAGCTCGGCGAGAACGTCCGTATGGGCATGCATCAGGCGATCCGTCAGGGACGCTGGATCAACCGAGCCAAGACCGGCTACGACATGCGCGACGGCGTCCTGGTGCCGAACGAGCAGGCGCCGCTGGTGCGCGAGATCTTTCGGCTCCGCGCCGAGGGGCTCAGCCACCAGCGCATCGAGGACCGCACCGGAGTCAAGTACTCAACGGCGCGGCTCATCCTGCAATCGCGCATCTATCTCGGCGAAGTCCTCTACAACGGCGAGTGGTTCCCCGGGTCACACGAACCGCTGATAAGCGCTGATGAGTTCGCGGCCGCACACCGCGGGTTCATCCCCGGCAGGCGGCGACTAAGCCGCGAGATCCTGTCTGGTCGGGTTCGTTGCGGCATGTGTGGTCGCTTGGCCGCTGTCGAGTACCGGCAGAACGGCGAGCCGGTGTTTCGCTGCAAGCATCGTGGCCAGGGCTGCGCCATGCCGCGCCGGGCGGCCTGGGCCCTGGAACATGCCGTCGTCCTCGGGATGCGGCTGCTTGGGGACGACGCTGCGCTGCGGGAGGCGATCCGGTGCGAGATCGGGGCGGGCGGAGCGGTAGGCCCGGAGGGCCGGGCACCGGCCCGTGACGAGGCGTGCCGGGACGCTCGGGTAGCCCAGCTCGAAGCCAAGCGGCGGAAACTGCTCGAGCTGCACTACGCGGACAAGATCGGCGCTGACCTCTACGCGGAGGAAGAATTGCGGCTCCGCCAGCTCATCGACATCGCCACGGCAGAGCAAACGCGCGAACAGGAGTCTGTTCGGCAAGCTGACGACGTCGTCCAGAAGTTCGAGGAAGTCGCCGCGCTGCTAGCCGCTCTCGACGTCGAGGCGGTCTGGAAGGAGGCCACGCAGGACGAACGGCGCGTCCTCGTCCACGAGCTGCTCGAGGAGGTCGCGCTGTTCCCCGACCACCTTGAGGTCGCCGTGGCCGGCGCTCCTCGGCTAAACGTCACGCTGGAGGAGGTCGGCGTGCAGAACTGCGGTGTCCGAGGGGGGACTTGAACCCCCAATCCCATCACTGAGAACTAGCACCTCAAGCTAGCGCGTCTACCAATTCCGCCACCCGGACAGGGAGCGCTCGGGGAGGCCCCGAACGACGCTCCAACTATAGCGAAAGCCGCGGCGGGGACAGAGCGTTAACGTTCACGGACCGCCACCCGCACGGCTCATGCAGGAGGAACCGATGACCACCCCACAGGACGAGGCCATCGAGATCCTGCGCGACCTCATCCGCTTCGAGAGCGTCAACGACGGCACGGGGCAGGGCAAGGGGGAGCGCGAAGCCGCGGAGTACGTCGCCGGCAAGCTCGCCGACGTCGGCCTCGAACCACAGGTGTTCGAAAGCGCCCGCAACCGGACGAGCGTCGTCGCGCGGATCGATGGCGAGGACAGCAGCCGGGGCGGCCTGCTGATCCACGGTCACCTGGACGTCGTACCGGCGCAGCCCAAGGACTGGACGTACGACCCGTTCGCTGCCGAGGTGGCCGACGGGTGCGTCTGGGGGCGGGGGGCCGTCGACATGCTCGACATGAACGCGATGACCCTCGCCGTCGTCCGGGACCGGCTGCAGACCGGTCGCAAGCCGCCGCGGGACGTCGTCGTCGCGTTCGTCGCGGACGAGGAGGCGGGTGGGGTCTTCGGCGCGCAGTGGCTGGTCGACAAGCAGCCACAGCTGTTCGAGGGGTGCACGGAGGCGATCAGCGAGGTCGGTGGGTTCAGCCTGAGCGTCAACGATGACCTGCGGCTCTATTTGATCGAGACGGCCCAGAAGGGGATGGCGTGGCTGCGGCTCACTGCCGCGGGGACGGCCGGGCACGGCAGCATGGTCAACGACGACAACGCCGTCACCCGGCTGGCCGAGGCGGTCGCGCGGGTCGGGCGGCACGAGTTCCCGATCCACGTCACCAAGACGGTCCGGGCGTTCCTGGACGCGACCAGCGAGGCGTTCGGGATCGAGCTCGACCCCGACGACATGCAGGCCACCGTCGCCAAGCTCGGGCCACTCGCGCGGATCGTGGGTGCGACGCTGCGCAACACGGCCAACCCGACGATGCTCGACGCCGGCTACAAGCACAACGTCATCCCCGGCACGGCGCACGCCATGATCGACGGCCGTTTCCTGCCCGGGTTCGAGAAGGAGTGGGAGACCGAGATCGACGCGGCCATCGGACCGGGGATCACCCGCGAGTACGTCCACTACGACATCGCTCTGGAGACCGAGTTCGAAGGGGCTTTGGTGGACGCGATGGCGGGGGCGCTGCGGGCTGAGGACCCGGGAGCGCGGGCGGTCCCCTACACGCTGTCGGGTGGAACCGACGCCAAGAGCTTCAGCCGGCTCGGGATCCGCTGCTTCGGCTTCTCACCGCTTCGGCTGCCCTCAGACCTCGACTTCAGCGGCATGTTCCACGGGGTCGACGAGCGGGTCCCGGTGGACGCGCTGGGCTTCGGGACCCGCGTGCTCGACCGCTTCCTGGACGCCAGCTGATCCTGCTGGGCGGGCCAAGGAACGGAGCGCTCAGGACGGCAGCGGCGGGAGGGGCTCGGCCTGGAGGCGGCGGCGGACGGTGACGGTGCGGCGGCCGTCGGCCCAGACCGCGTGGCGGGCGAGCTCCCAGCCGCCGTACTCCGCGTGGATGCCCAGGACCTCGTGGGCATGGCCGCTGCTGACGCCGCGGGGAAGCTTCAGCTCCCGGTGCTCGTAGTCCGCCATCAGCCGCTGCCCTAGCTCTCGAGGTCCTCGGAGGACCAGCGTGGCATCAGCTCGGGGTACCCGATGGGCGGCGCCGAAACATCGTCGAGGGCCTCCCGCACCACGTCGGGCAAGACGACCGACTCGGCCGCCAGAGAGGCCTGGAGCTGAGCGTTGGTGCGGGCCCCCACGATCGGGGCCACCACGCCGGGCCGGTCTCGGACCCAGGCGAGGGCGACGGCGACTGGCGAGACGCCAAGACCGTCGGCGGCGGTGAGGACAGCGTCCACGACCGAGGCTGCAGCGTCGGTGAGGAACGGCTGCATCCACTGTTTGAAGTGCGGCGACGCGGCGCGGCTGTCACCAGGGACCCCGTTGCGGTACTTGCCGGTCAGGACGCCCCTACCCAGCGGTGACCAAGGGAGCAACCCCACACCTTGGTCGACAGCGGACGGGACGACCTCCCGCTCGACGCCGCGTTGCAACAACGAGTACTCGACCTGGTTGGACACCAGTGGTGCCCGGCCGGGAACGGCCCGCTGCCAGGCAGCGCAGGCACCCTGTTGCCAACCGCTGTAGTTGGAGACGCCGGCGTAGCGGACCCGGCCGGACTGCATGGCGTGGTCCATGGCGGCGAGCGCCTCGTCCCAGGGGGTCACCGGGTCCCAGGCGTGCAGCTGCCACAGGTCGATCCAGTCGGTCTGCAACCGGCGAAGCGACGCGTCGAGGGCGGTCAGCAGGTGGCCTCTGGACGTACCCCGCCCCATGGGTCCGGGGCCGGTCACGCTGTACGCCTTGGTGGCCAGCACCACCTCCTCGCGTGGCACGACGTCGTTGAGCAGCCGGCCGACAACCCGCTCGCTCTCGCCCCCGACGTAGGAGTTGGCCGTGTCGAGCAACGTGCCGCCCGCCTCGCGAAAGGCGATCAGCTGCGCCGCCGCGTCGTCCTCGTCGGTGTCACCACCCCAGGTCATGGTGCCGAGACCCAGGCGGGAGACGATGAGGCCGCTACGGCCCAGGTGACGCTGCTTCACGTTGCGGACGCTACCGTCCGGACCACTGACCGACGTGGAGGCAAGGGTGAAGCTGGGGCTCAACATGGGCTACTGGGGCATGGGCAACGATGCCGACAACCTCGAGCTCGCGAAGGAGGCCGACCTCCTCGGGTACGACGTCGCGTGGGTCGCGGAGGCGTACGGCTCGGACGCGGTCAGCATCTTGTCGTGGGTCGCGGCGCAGACCACCCGGATCGACATCGGCTCGGCAATCTTCCAGATCCCAGGACGCACCCCTGCCAACTGCGCGATGACGGCGGCAACGCTCGACTCACTGTCCGGCGGCAGGTTCCGGCTCGGCATCGGCGTCAGCGGCCCCCAGGTGAGTGAGGGGTGGCACGGCGTCCGTTTCGACAAGCCGCTGCAGCGCACCCGTGAGTACATCGACATCGTCAACCTGGCCCTGTCCCGCGAGAAGGTCCGGTACGACGGCCAGCACTACGTGCTGCCCTTACCCGACGGGCCGGGCAAGGCGCTCCAGCTGACAGTCCACCCCGTCCGCGACCACATCCCGACCTATCTGGCTGCGGTGGGCCCGAAGAACCTCGAGCTGACCGGCGAGAAGTTCGATGGCTGGCTGGCGATCTTCTTCAGCCCCGACTACGCACACGAGTCCCTGGCGAGCATCTCCGCCGGCCGGGCGAAGGTCGGCAAGACCCTGGAGGGATTCGACGTCGTGCCGTCGATGCCGATGGTCGTCGGCGACGACGTCCGAGCCTGCGCCGACCCCATCCGGTGGTATGCCGCGCTCTACGTCGGCGGCATGGGCTCACGTGAGAAGAACTTCTACAACCAGCTCGCGGTCCGGATGGGCTACGACGCCGCCGCGAAGACCGTGCAGGACCTCTACCTGGACCGCAAGTACGACGACGCCGCAGCGGCCGTGCCGTTCGAGTTCCTGGACCAGACGGCCCTGCTCGGGTCCAGGGAGCGGATGGCGGAGCGGATGCAGGTGCTCGCTGCCAGCGGCGTCACGACCCTCACCGTCTCACCGGCCGCGCCCACCCTCGACGGCCGCAAGGCCGCGTTGCGCACGGCCGTCGAGGCGCTCGAGCTCTCGGGCGTCGGCAGCTGACCAGCCCGGGGCTCGCGCCCTGGCAGCAGGCAGCACTCGGCGTCGTACAGGGCGTCGCAGAGGTCGTCCCGGTGTCCTCCTCCGCCCAGCTCACCCTGTTGCCCTGGCTGCTGCGGTGGCCGCCGCCTCGGGACCGAACCGGCTTCACCGCGGCGCTGCACGCCGGCTCCTGCCTGGGTGTGACCCTTGCCTTACGTCGCGACCTGATGTCCCTTGACCGACCGTCGGCGACTCGGTTGCTGCTGACCAGCCTCCCGGCAGGGGTCGCGGGTCTGCTCGCGCAGGACGCCGTCGAGGTCCGGCTGGGCCGCCCAGGATCGACGGCAGCCCTGCTGGCCGGCGCCGGCGGGCTGCTCTGGCTCGCCGACCGTCGGCCCCAGGACCGCTCCGTCGGGAACCGTGAGGCGGCCACGGCCGCGGCTGCCCAAGTCGTCGCGCTTGCCCCCGGAGTGTCCCGTGCAGGGGCGACTCTCACGGCGCTGCGAGCCAGTCGCATTCCGCGCCGAGAGGCCTTCCGCTACTCGATGCTCATGTCGCTGCCCGTCACAGCGGGGGCGGCCGCGCTGAGCGTTCAACGGGCTGGTCGCCTGCCCCCGCTGCTGCCGACCGCCCTCGCGGGCGTCACGTCGTACGCGACTGCGGCGTGGCTGGACAGGGGGTCGGGCAGGTTCGTGTCAGGCTCGGCCCTCTACCGTCTCGGCCTGGCCTTGGCGGTTGCCGCGCGGCTGAGGAGAGGGACGGTGTGAACATCGGACAGGCGATCGTCCTGGGTGTGGTGGAGGGGCTCACCGAGTTCCTGCCCGTCTCCAGCACGGGGCACCTGCTCATCGCTGAGCGGCTGCTGGGCCTGCCCATGAGCACGCAGGAGCAGAAGGACTCCCTGATCGGCTTCACCGCCGTCATCCAGACCGGCGCGATCTTGGCTGCCGTCCTTTACTTCCTCAAGGACATCCGCCGGCTGGTTACGTCCTTTTTTAGCGGGCTGGCCTCGGCCCCGAAGCGGGCCGAGCGCGACTTCGGCTTCGCCCTCGCCGTCGTGGTCGGGTCGCTGCCCATCGCCGTGGTGGGCTTCGCCCTGAAGGACGTGGTCAGGAGCATCGACGAACAGCTCATCAGTGTCGCCATCGGCCTGCTCGCGTTCTCGGTGGTGCTCGTGTTCGCCGAGAAGCGGGCCACCCAGGACCGCGAGGAGCGCTCCCTCACCGTCAAGGACGCGCTGTTGATCGGGCTCGCCCAGTGCCTCGCCTTGGTGCCCGGGGTCTCCCGGTCCGGGGCGACGATCTCGGCCGGCCTGCTTCGCGGCCTCGACCGCGTGTCCGCGACCCGACTGTCGTTACTGCTCGGCATCCCGGCGCTGCTCGGGGCCGGCGCCCTCGGGCTCAAGAACGCCACCGGCAACACCACCGGTACCACGGCAACGGCCGTCGCGACGCTGGTCTCCTTCATCGTCGGCTATGCCTCGATCGCGTTCCTGCTCCGCTTCGTGTCCACCCACAAGATCTCCGCCTTCGTGCCCTACCGGGTGCTCGTGGGGGTCGGGGTTGTCATCGCGGTCGCCGTGAACGGGTCGTGACCGTGACCGAAGGTCCGCTGGCGTGCAAGGCATCGAACGGCACGACCTGCGTCGCCCACACCCGGGCCTACCGCGGCGGCGTCCTCGTCGGGGAGGGGTTCGACGTGGCCCTCGTGAGCGACCACCTCGAGGTCGAGGGGACCGTCGTGTGGCTCGACCTGCTCAAGCCCTCGCATGGGGATCTCCAGGTCGTCGTCGAGGAGTTCGGCCTGCACCCGCTGGCCGTTGAGGACGCAGTCAACGCGCGGCAGCGACCCAAGCTCGACGCCTACGACGACCACCTCTACCTCGCCGCCTACGTCGCCACCCTGGACGAGCAGACCGCTGAGCTCGAGGTGCACGAGATCGGCGCGTTCATCGCACCCAACGCCCTCGTCACGATCCGCAAGAGCGACGGGCTCGACGTCCGTGTCCTGCTCGACCGCTGGGACTCGGCCAAGAAGCTGGCCGGCTCGGGTGTCTCCTACCTGCTGCACGGGCTGCTCGACCAGGTCGTCGACGGGCACTTCGAGGCAGTGCAGGTCCTTGACGAGCAACTGGACTCCCTCGAGGACGTGCTGTTCGACGAAAACCCTCGCTCGCGCGAGCTCCAACGCCGCAGCTTCGAGGTGCGCAAGTCACTGGTGCTTCTCCGCAGGGTCGTGCTGCCGATGCGGGAGGTCGTCAACGCTCTGCTACGCCGGGACCTGGGCGTTGTCGACGAGCCGATGCAGCCCTACTACCAGGACGTCTACGACCACGTCCTACGAGCGACCGAGTGGACGGAGTCGCTGCGGGACCTCATCTCGACGATCCTCGAGACCAACCTGACCCTGCAGGGCAACCGCCTCAACGAGGTCATGCGCTCGCTCACCTCGTGGGCGGCGATCCTCGCCGTCACCACCGCCATCACCGGCTTCTACGGCCAGAACGTGCCGTACCCGGGCTTCGGCCAGCAGTGGGGCTTCTACACGTCCCTTACGTTGCTGTTCGGGATCAGCGGGGGGCTGTACGTGTACTTCAAGAAGCGCGGCTGGTTGTGACCACCGGCGAGTCCCGTTGGCCCGCGGCCGTGGCGGTCGCCGGTGCGCTCGCTGCCCAGCCCCTGCTCGCGCCCGGCCTGTTGCCTGGTCCCTCGTGGCTGCTGCCGACCGTCGAGGCGCTGCTGCTGGCGGGACTGATCGCTGCCGACCCCAACCGGCTCACGACGGAGTCCAAGGACCTGCGCTGGTTTTCCCTTGGCTTCATCCTGCTGATCGCCGTCGGCAACACCTGGTCGCTCGTGCGGCTGATCAACGAACTGGTCAACGGGCACGGAACCGGTCGCTCGATCCTGGCGGCCGCGACCGGGGTATGGCTGACCAACGTGGTGGTCTTCGCCCTCGCGTACTGGGAGACCGACCGCGGCGGCCCGCTGGGCCGAGCGGGTGCGCGGCCCGCTCCGCCGTACCCGGACCTGTGGTTCCCGCAAGACGGGGATGCGCGGGACGCCTCACCCGCGGGGTGGCAGCCAAGCTTCGTGGACTACCTGTTCGTGTCGGTGACGGCCTCGACGGCCTTCAGCCCTACCGACACGATGCCCCTGACCGGCAGGGCAAAACTGCTGATGGGCGGGCAGGGGCTGATCTCGCTGCTCACGATCGCCCTCGTCGCCGCCCGAGCCGTCAACATCCTTGGCGCCTGAGGATCCCCCTGCGTCCTAGGGACTCAGGTTCGTGACAGCGGAAAGGCTAGGACGCAGCGGGTCAGGATAGGTTGGCAGCCATGACAACTGTGGTCCTGGTGCGGCACGGGCTGACGCATCTGACGGGGCCCGTCCTTGCCGGCTGGACGCCGGGGCTGCACCTGGACGAGCGCGGCCAGAAGCAGGCCCAAGCCGTCGCTGAGCGGCTCGCGCCCGTCCGTTTCGATGCTGTCATCAGCAGCCCCCTCGACCGCTGCCTCGACACGGCCGCTGCGATTGCCGAGGGACGCGAGCAGCAGGTGGAGATCGAGGACCGGCTGGGGGAGTGCCGCTACGGCGACTGGACGGGCAGGTCGCTGAAGGAGCTCGCCAAGGACCCCTTGTGGAAGGTTGTCCAGGCACACCCGAGCGCGGTCGTGTTCCCCGGCCCCGAGGGCGAACCGCTGCGCGAGACCCAGAACCGGGCCGTGGCCGCAGTGCGAGAGCACAACGCGCGGCTGGGCGCCGGTGCTATCTGGCTGGCCTGCTCGCACGGCGACGTGATCAAGGCCATCGTCGCGGACGCCCTCGGGCTGCACCTCGACCAGTTCCAGCGGATCATGGTCGACCCCTGCTCCGTCACGATCATCCGGTACGGCGAGCTCCGGCCGTTCGTCGTCCGGGTCAACGACACCGGAGGGGGTGTCGCGGATCTGCTGCCGCACCCGAAGAAGCGGCGCAGCAAGAAGGCTGACGACGCCGTCGTCGGTGGCGGCGCGGGCGCGGACGCTTAGGCTTCAAGGGTGCCCCGTCAGCTGCATCTGTTCGACCCGCCCGAGCGCTTCGTGGCGGGGACCGTCGGCCAGCCCGGCGACCGGACCTTCTTCCTGCAAGCCTCCGGCGCCGGCCGGACCGTCAGCGTCTCCCTGGAGAAGGTCCAGGTGCAGGTTCTTGCCGACCGGCTGGAGGAGCTGCTCGACACGGTCCGACGGCAGACCGACGCCGAGGTTCCCGCGACCGCCCCGCGCGAGCTGGAGGACACCGCCCCGCTCGACGCCCCGGTCGAGGAGGAGTTCCGGGTCGGCACCATGGGTTTGGCCTGGGAGACCGAGACCGAGCGGCTGGTCGTCGAGGCCCTCGCGCAGCCTGAGGACGACGACCAGGCGACCGTCGAGCCGCTGACCGAGACCGACGAGGGCCCGGACGCCCTGCGGGTCCGGCTGACCGCGGACATGGCGCGCGCCTTCATCGCCCGGGCGCAGCGGGTCGTCGCGGCCGGCCGGCCGCCGTGCCCGCTGTGCAGCCTGCCGCTGGACCCTGAGGGCCACATCTGCCCGCGCCAGAATGGCCACCGCCGCTGAGCGAGATCGACCTCGCGGGCGCTCTGCGGCTGCTGCGCGAGGGGGAGCTCTCGGTCGAGGGACGGCTGCTCGACGCCAGCAATGCGACGCTGTTCTGCACGAGCACCCTGGACGGGGTGACCGCGACCTGTGTCTACAAGCCGGTCCGGGGCGAACGACCCCTCTGGGACTTTCCCGACGGGACCCTCGCCGGACGTGAGGTCGCGACGTACCTCGTGAGCGAAGCTACAGGCTGGGAGGTGGTGCCCCCGACCGTCCTGCGGGACGGGCCGTTCGGGCCGGGGATGTGTCAGTTGTGGGTCGACACCGACGAGAGCGTGAACCTGCAGGTCCTCGCCCGCAGCAACCACCCGGACCTGCGCCGGATGGCGGTCCTCGACACGATCGTCAACAACGCCGACCGCAAGGGCGGTCACCTGCTGCCCCGTGAGGACGGCCGGGTGCAGGGGATCGACCACGGGATCTGCTTCTCGCCGGAGGACAAGCTCAGGACCTTGCTGTGGCAGTGGCGTTCGCTACCTCTCACCGACGAAGCGGTCGAGGTGCTCAGCCGGATCCGGGCCGAGCTCGAGGGCCCGCTGGCCGACGTGCTGCACACCCTGCTGACCCGTCGAGAGGTACGCCGGACCGTGGAGCGCGTCGACCGGCTGCTCGCATCGGGGATCCACCCCGAGCCGTCCGAGGACTGGCCCGCGATCCCGTGGCCGCCGTTCTGACCGCTCAGCGCGTGAGGCACCCCTTGCGTACGTCAACGCAGCTCCCCCTGTTGTGTTCGAGCCCCGCCGGGTAGCAGCGGAGCGCGACTACGCTGCGGCCCATGCAGTCCTGGCCCACGGCGACCGTCTCGAAGCTCCCAACCCCGCCTCATGCACTCACGCTGCGGGTCCACGACACCGCCACCCGCAGCCTCGTCCCGGTCGAGCCGCGGGACGGCACTGCTCGGCTCTACGTGTGCGGCATCACGCCGTACGACGCGACGCACCTGGGCCACGCCGCGACGTACCTGACGTTCGACACCCTGGTGCGGATCTGGCGCGACCAGGGTCTCGAGGTCCGCTACGTGCAGAACGTCACCGACATCGACGACCCGCTGCTGGAACGGGCCGCTCGCGACGGGGTCCGCTGGGAGGACGTCGCCGAGCGCGAGACCGACCTGTTCCGAAGTGACATGACGGCCCTGCGGGTGCTGCCACCGACCTGGTACGTCGGAGCCGTCGAGGCCATGGACGAGATCGCCCAGCTCGTCGTCCGCCTGAAGGAGGCCGGCGCCGCCTACGACGTGGACGGCGACGTCTATTTCAGCGTGGCCGCCGCCGAGCACTTCGGTGAGGTGACGGGCCTCCCGCTGGCTGACATGCTCCAGCTGTCGGCCGAGCGTGGCGGAGACCCCGACCGGCCCGGCAAGAAGGACCCGCTCGACTGCCTGCTCTGGATGCAGCAGCGCCCCGGCGAGCCCGGCTGGCCGTCACCGCTCGGTACCGGCCGGCCCGGCTGGCACGTCGAGTGCACGGCCATGGCCCTCAGCCGGCTCGGCGACACCCTCGACGTGCAGGGCGGCGGGTCCGACCTGGCCTTCCCGCACCACGAGCTGTCCGCGGCGGAAGCCGAGGCTGCCACCGGCGTCCACCCGTTCGCTCGTGCCTACGTGCACGCCGGGATGGTCGGGCTGGACGGCGAGAAGATGAGCAAGTCCCTGGGCAACCTGGTCTTCGTCAGCAAGCTCGTCGCTGCGGGCACCGAGCCCGGTGCCCTCCGGCTGGCCTTGCTCGGGTCGCACTACCGCACCGACCGCGAGTGGACCGCCGCTGCCCTCACCGCCGGAGAGCTTCGCCTGCAGGCCTGGCGCTCGGGTGTGGTCCGCCCCACCGGCCCGTCGGGCGACGGCGTGCTGTCCGCCGTGCGCGCTGCCCTGTACGACGACCTCGACACCCCCGCTGCCCTCGCCGCCGTCGACTCCTGGTGCGTGGCCGATGGCGACGACAGTGCGTCGCCAGCGCTGGTGCGGGAGCTGGTGGATGCTCTGCTGGGCGTCCTGCTCTAGGACCTGTCGCCGGATCTTGTCCAGCGTCCGAACGCCCGGAAGCGGGGCCGCCTCCACTGCAGACAACCGCAGCCGGACTGCGAGCAGTCGGTGCCACGTCGGTGGTGCTCATGGCCGTCGCGCGGGTGGCTGCAGGTGCGGCAGGCGAGCGTGTCCTGTCCGTCGATGCGGCGGTCGGCGGCCGACCCACGCGAAGGCATCAGGGGTGGGCTCACCCGGTCGTCATCGGTGCCTTGCCGGACGTGCCTGGGCCTGTCATAGCGACTCGGGGTCCTGCCGCCGCAGGAAGCGCTCGAACTCCTTGGCAATGGCCTCCCCGGAGGCCTCCGGTAGGTCCTCCTCGGGCTCGCGGTCCTCGAGCGTCGCGATGTAGTCGGCGACATCGCTGTCCTCCGCGGCCAGCTCGTCTACCTGCCGCTCCCAGGAGCGGGCCTGTTCGGGGAGGCCGGCCAACGGGACGGTCACGTCCAGCAGGTCCTCGACCCGCCGGAGCAGGGCGATGGTGGCCTTCGGGCAAGGTGGTTGGGCCACGTAGTGAGGAACGGCGGCCCAGAACGACACGCTCGGCAGCCCGGCCCGCTCGCAGGCCTCCTGGAGGATGCCGACGATGCCGGTCGGCCCCTCATATCGGGAGGGCTCCAGGCCGAGCCGGGCAGACAGCCCCGGGTCGGAGGAGGTGCCGCTGACCGGGACCGGCCGGGTGTGAGGGGAGTCGGCGAGCAACGCTCCGAGCGTCACGACCTGCGCAACGCCGAGCTGCTGGGCAACCGCGAGGACCTCCTCACAGAAGCCCCGCCAGCGCATGTTCGGCTCCACACCGCGCACCAAGACCAGGTCGCGTTCGGATCCGGGCAGCCGGCACACCAGAAAGCGGGTCGTCGGCCAGGTGATACGCCGGGTCGTGCCGTCCTCGAGGGACACCGTGGGCCGGTTGACCTGGAAGTCGTAGTACTCGTCGGGATCGACAGCCGCGACCGGAACGGCGTCCCACACGTCTGCCAGGTGCTCGACGGCCCCGGTGGCAGCATCACCGGCGTCGTTCCAGCCTTCGAACGCAGCGATCATGACCGGGCTGCGCAGGGGCTCGACGCCGGCGGGCCGGGTCGGCAGGGTCACGACTTCCTAGTGCCCTTGCTGGTGGTCGCGCCCTTGCCCGCGGTCTTGCCCGTGGTGTGGACGATCAACACGTCGCAGGCGGCCTTGTGGGTGATGTTGGCCGGGACCGAACCCAGCAGGCGACCGGCGAGACTGTTGAGGCCCCGATTTCCGACCACGAGCAGGTCGACACCCCGGCTGTCGACGGCGGCGATCAGCGCGTCTACGGGATCACCCTCGACCGCGAGGGTCTCGACCTTGTCGGCCCCGAAGGCTTTCGCCCGATCTGCGGCGTCGCGCAGCACGTCCTCGGCCGGCGTCGAGCCGGACATCTTGTAGGCCTCGTCACCGAGCGCGTCCCGCGCGTCCTGCACCTCCCGGGCACTCATGGGGCGGTACGCCGTCACCAGCAGCAGTGTCGCTCCAGAATCGCGAGCCACCCGAGCGGCACGGTCGACCGCCAGGAACGACGACTCCGACCCGTCGGTGCCGACGAGCACGGTGGTGTAGCTGCTGCTCACGCAGACCCTCCTCAGGTAGACCTGACGGGCAACCTACCCCGCCTGCTCTCCCCGGGGCGCGCGATCGTGGGGTCAGCGCCGTACCCGTGGGTGCTACTCGTCGTCGGAGCGGTATCCGAGGTTGGGGGACAGCCAGCGCTCGGCCTCCCGGACCGTCCAGCCCTTGCGCTTCGCGTAGTCCTCGACCTGGTCGCGGCCGAGCTGGCCGACAACGAAGTACTGCGACTCAGGGTGGGAGAAGTACAGACCACTGACGGCAGCGCCAGGCCACATCGCCATGCTCTCGGTCAGCTCGATGCCCGTGTTGACCTGGACGTCGAGCAACTCCCAGATGGTCTGCTTCTCGGTGTGTTCGGGGCAGGCTGGGTAGCCGGGCGCGGGCCGGATCCCGAGGTACTGCTCCTTCAGAAGTGCCTCTCCGTCGAGCTTCTCCTCGGGGGAGTAGCCCCAGAACTGCGTGCGGACCCTCTCGTGCAGGCGTTCGGCGAAGGCCTCGGCGAGTCGGTCGGCCAGGGACTCCAGCAGGATGGCGTTGTAGTCGTCGAGGCCGTCCTTGAACTCCTTGACCTTCTCCGTGCTGCCGAGACCGGCGGTCACCGCGAACGCTCCGACGTAGTCCTCCAGCCCGGTGTCCTGGGGCGCGATGAAGTCGGCGAGGGAGCGGTGCGGGATGCCCAGGCGGTGCTCGGTCTGCTGCCGGACCTGACGCAGGGTGCCCTGTAGCTGCGTGCGGGTGTCGTCGGTGTAGACCTCGATGTCGTCGGAGTCGACGACGTTGGCGGGGAACAGGCCGATGACGCCGGAAGCCTTCAGCCACTTTTTCTCGACGAGGCGGTCCAACATCTGCTGACCGTCCTCGTACAGCTTGCGGGCGGCTTCGCCAGAGGCCGGGTTGTTGAGGATGTCGGGGAAACGACCCTTGAGCTCCCAGGCGTTAAAGAAAGGCTGCCAGTCGATGTACGGCCGCAGCTCGGCGAGGTCGTAGTCGTCGAAGACGCGGACACCCAGGTGAGCCGGCCGAGGAGGCACGTAGCCGTCCCAGGCGAGCGGGGTGCGGTTGGCACGGGCCTTCTCGATCGGCACGATCACCTTGGCCTCGGATCGGGCGGCGTAGCGCTCGCGCAAGGAGTCGTAGTCTTCCTGCAGGTCGGCCAGGAGCTGGGGCCGCTGATCGTCTGACAGCAGCGCGGCGACGACCGGGACCGACCGCGAGGCGTCCTTCACCCAGACCACCGGACCGTGGTACTTCTTGTCCACCTTGACCGCCGTGTGCGCCCGCGAGGTGGTGGCCCCGCCGATCATCAGCGGGATGGTGAGTCCCTGCCGCTCCATCTCGGAGGCGAAGTTCACCATCTCGTCCAGGGATGGCGTAATGAGACCGGACAGCCCGATGATGTCGGCGTTGTGCTCCTTCGCAGCGTCGAGGATCTTCTGCGCCGGGACCATCACCCCGAGGTCGATGACGTCGTAGTTGTTGCACTGCAGGACGACGCCGACAATGTTCTTGCCGATGTCGTGCACGTCGCCCTTGACCGTCGCCATGACCACCAGGCCATTGCTGCGTCCGGCATCCTCGGGCGCTTTGCCAGCCTCGATGAACGGGATCAGGTAGGCGACAGCCTTCTTCATGACTCGGGCCGACTTCACCACCTGGGGCAGGAACATCTTGCCCGCTCCGAAGAGGTCCCCGACCACGTTCATTCCCGCCATCAGAGGGCCTTCGATGACCTCGATCGGCTGGCCGCCGCGCGCCTCAATGAGGGCTCTCAGCTCCTCGGTGTCGGTTTCGGCGTAGTCGTCGATGCCCTTCACCAGGGCATGGGTGATGCGCTCGTCGACGGGCAGCTCGCGCCACTGCTCGTTGGTGACCTCGGCCTTCATGCCGTCGCCGGCGAACTCGGACGCGATCTCCAGGAGGCGCTCGGTGGAGTCAGGACGACGATTGAGGATCACGTCCTCGATCCGCTCCCTGAGGCGTTCGTCGATGCTGTCGTACAGGACCAGGGCGCCGGCGTTGACGATGCCCATATCCATGCCGGCCGCGATGGCGTGGAACAAGAACACGGCGTGGATGGCCTCACGCACGGCGTTGTTGCCTCGGAAGGAGAACGAGACGTTGGAGACGCCTCCGGAGACCATCGCTCCCGGCAGGTTCTGCTTGATCCAGCGGGTGGCCTCGATGAAGTCGACCCCGTAGTTGGCGTGCTCCTCGATACCGGTCGCTACGGCGAACACGTTCGGGTCGAAGATGATGTCCTCAGCAGGGAAGCCGACCTCGTCGACCAGGATGTCGTAGGCGCGCCGACAGATCGTCTTGCGTCGGTCGAGGTTGTCGGCCTGTCCCTGCTCGTCGAAGGCCATGACGACCACGGCCGCGCCGTACTTACGGCACAGGGCCGCCTCACGGCGGAACTTGTCCTCGCCTTCCTTCATCGAGATCGAGTTGACGATGGGCTTTCCCTGTACGCAGCGCAGCCCGGCCTCGATGACCTCGAACTTGCTGGAGTCGATCATCAGCGGTACGCGGCTGATGTCGGGCTCGCTGGCAAGGAGCTTGACGAAGCGGTCCATGGCCGCGACGCCGTCGATCATGCCCTCGTCCATGTTGATGTCGATGACCTGCGCGCCGCTCTCGACCTGCTGGCGCGCCACCGACAGCGCAGCGTTGTAGTCGCCGTCACGGATCAGGTTCCGGAAGCGGGCAGAGCCGGTGATGTTGGTGCGCTCGCCCACGTTGACGAACAGCGAATCAGGCAGGATCGTCACCGCCTCGAGCCCGGACAGCCGGCAGGCTGACGTCAGCTCTGACGGCACCCGCGGGGTTGTCCCGGCGACGGCCTTGGCCATCGCCACGATGTGGTCGGGGGTGGTGCCGCAGCACCCGCCAAGCAGGTTGAGCAATCCGCTGGTGGCGAACTCGCGCACGATGGCGGCGGTCTGCTCGGGCGCCTCGTCGTACTCTCCGAAAGCGTTGGGCAGACCTGCGTTGGGGTAGCAGGACACGAAACAGTCGCTGACCCGCGCCAGCTCAGCAAGGTAGGGGCGCATCTCGTCGGCCCCGAGGGCGCAGTTCAGGCCCACCAGCAGCGGGCGCGCGTGCCGGACGGAGTTCCAGAAGGCCTCGGTCACCTGGCCGGACAGGGTGCGTCCGGAGGCGTCCGTGATGGTGCCCGAGATCATGACCGGCCACCGTCGGCCACGCTGCTCGAACAAGGTCTCGATGGCGAAGATCGCTGCCTTGGCGTTGAGGGTGTCGAAGATGGTCTCGATGAGCAGCAGGTCGGCGCCGCCGTCGACGAGGCCACCTGCCTGCTCGAGGTAGGCCGCGACGAGCTCCTCGTAGGTGACATTGCGCGCTCCCGGGTCGTTCACGTCGGGCGAGATCGACGCAGTCCGGTTGGTGGGGCCGAGTGCGCCGGCGACGTAGCGCGGCCGCGTCGGGTCGGCGGCAGTCACCTCGTCGCACTGCACCCGGGCCAGCCGCGCCGACTCGTAGTTCAGCTCGTACGCGAGGTCGACCATGTTGTAGTCGGCGAGCGAGATGCGCTGGGCGTTGAAGGTGTTGGTCTCGACGATGTCAGCGCCGGCCTCGAGGTAGGCGCGGTGGATGTGGCTGATCGTCTCGGGCTGGGTGAGTGTCAGCAGGTCGTTGTTGCCCTGCAGGTCACTGTCCCAGGCCGCGAAGCGCTCGCCGCGGTATTCCGCCTCGCTGAAAGTGTGCCGTTGGATCATCGTGCCCATGGCACCGTCGAGGAACAAGATCCGCTCGAGCAGCAGCGCTCGCAGCGCCTCTGTCACGTCAGGGCGAATCTGCGGTTCCGACACGTGAGCCTCCGAACTCGGAGGCACCCTTGAGCTAGTCCTGCGGACGAGCGTGGCGGGTGTGCACCCGTCGCAGCGCCTCTCGACCGTACCTACAGAGTACCCGCGTCCACAAGGACTCATCAGCACAGAACGTGGAGCCACTCCGAGGCTGCACGACGGGTCTCACGTCGCGCTCTCATGCTGGCCGGGCCACCGCGGTGCCCACACGGCGAGAGAGGTCGACTGGGCCGTCGCGTGCGGCGCCGACGGCCCACTCTCAGCGGCCTCGGCGGGCCGTGCGACGGGCGCGGGCGTAGAGGACCGGACCGTGGACCATTCCCACCAGCTCGCGGCGGAGCAGCGCCCTGTCGATACCCGCCTCGGCGGAGGCCCTGCGTGCCCGGCCCATCAGGACCGCGCCCCGGGCCAGCCGCCGGGACAGGTCGGCAGCGCCTCGTCGGGTGAGGGCGTGCTTGAACAGGTACGCCGTCAGGCCGGTCCCGTAGCCGTACAGCTGCTCGCGAAGATCGGCAAGGTCACGTCGGTGCCGGTGCCACACGATCGCTCCCGGCTCGTACGCCAGCGCGAAACCATGGTGCAGGGTGCGGACGAACCAGTCGAGGTCTTCCCCGCCACGGGTGAGCGCGCCGGCACCAAGCATCTCGTCGAAGCCGCCGAGCGCCTCGAAGGCAGCCCGACTGACAGCGAAGTTGGCGCCCGTCCCGAAGATGCCCGCGCTGTACGGGTAGAGCACGCCTCCGTCGCGGTGGCCGTCGAGGTCGAACAGTCGCGGGTCACAGGTTGAGGACCACTGCACCTTGCGGTCGAACACGTGCTGCGCCGCGGTCTCGAGCTCGGCCGACGGGACCAACCCGGTGACGCAGCCGACCCGGGCCGCCCGAGTGAAGCCACGGGTGAGGCCCGCAACCCAGTCGGCGTCCACCACCACGTCGTCATCGGTGAAGGCGATCAGGGCGCCCCGGGCGGCGCGGGCACCCGAGTTGCGCGCGACCGACAGCCCCGGGCGCGCCTCGAGCAGGTACCGCAGCCGTGGGTCGGCCAGGTTCTCCACTACCGTGCGGGTCGCCGAGGTGCCGGGCGCGTTGTCGACGACGACGACCTCGTCGGCCGGTCCGAGGGCCGCGATCACCGACGTCAGCGCCGTACGCAGGAGGTCCCCGCGGTCGCGGGTGCACAGGACGACCGACACGCCCGGCGGTGCGGGATACGGCCCGCCGGCGCGACAGACCGGACCGCCCTCAGGCAGGGAAGCGTGTACGTCGCTCAGGCCGTCGCCGACGAGGTGGCCCGCGACGTCGAGCTGATCGGCGGCGGCTGCCTGGATGGCCGAAGCCGTCAGCACCCCGTTGGCGACGGGGAGGTCCACGAAGCCAAGGGGCATCCCGTGCAGCCGCACGAGGACCCGAGCTGCGGCATGGTCGGTCGCCACATCGGCGACCGGCTCGGACAGCTCGACCTGGTGCACCAGGGTCGGCTCCGGCACCCAGGCTGACCTCGGTCGTGCGGTCACGAGCCTGCCCGGGCGCTGAGGTAGCCAAAGGCTGTCGTTCCCAGGCCGAGCACGATCGTCGCTGCCCGTGCGAGCCCGGCAAGGTCACCCCGGCCGGCTGCTGCGGTATGCCGCAGCACAGCGAGTGGCAACGTCCGGGTCGCGTAGGCGCGTTCGGAGGCCAGGCCCCGCTGGGTGCCGACGAGCTGGGACAAGACGGCCTTGGACCGGCCCTCGTGAAAGCAGCGGGACAGGAAATACCGCAGCCGCTGGCGCTCGGTCGGCACCAGATGCGCAACTGAACTGCTGGTGTCCCGGACGACCCGCACCGCAGGGTCAGCCTGGGCAAGGCGGATGCTGAGCTCGGTCTCCTCGCAGCCGGCGGGCAGCGCGCCGACCCGCCCGACCAGCTCCGAAAAGCCGCCCACGGCCACCACCGGCGCCCGTCGCAGCGCCATGCTCGCGCCGATGGGGTTACGCACCTCGGCGCCGTCGCCCGCGAGACCCGTGTAGTCGCAACCGACCACCCAGCCGAACTCGGGCGGGAACCAGCGCGGAGCCCGCCCACCCTCCCAGTCCGGTTCGACGGCTCCGGCCACCCCGGTGACTGTCGGATCGGTGAACCGGTGCCGCAACGAGGTCAGCCAGCCCGGCCCGGGCAGGGCGTCATCGTCGAGGAACGCGACCACCTCACCGACAGCTGCATCGACGCCGGCATTGCGCGCGCCGGACAACCCCTGTCCGTGCGAGTTGGCGAGCACCCGACAGCCGGTGAGCTGCCGCTCGGCATGAGCCAGAACGTCGAGTGCGTGGTCGACCACGACGACCAGCTCATCCCCTGGCGCGAGTTGGGTCAGGACGGCCTCCACCCCGGCAGCCAGGTTGCTCCAGCGCTTGGCTGTGTAAGTGCAGATCACGACAGTGACGGTCGCAGTGACAGCCGGAGTGACAGTGGTCGTGACCGGCACCGCGTGTTCGGCGGTCACCCGGAGGTCCCTCCGCGAGCAACCCGGGGGTCACAGCGACAGGTCACAGCGGCATCCTCCGCACGGTCATCAGGGCGCGCCTTGCACGCCGGCGCCACCATTGTGAGGCACTCTGGTGACCCCATCGCCCACAGTCTGCCGCCACCGCCCAAAACGTCACCGATACAACGACGCAGAGCGACTCAGGTCCGTTAGTGTGATCGAAAGCAGGTTTCCCGTCACCAGGTCGCTGGTAGCTCGTTCTTCACCACAATGGCGTGACAAGGGGCCCCGCGACCGCTCCTCACCACCCGCACGAATTGCTGAACGACAGGTCAGGCAGGGCGAGGCACGAACCGTACGGGCAAAGCGCAGATCTGCTGGGCGACCTGGTCGCCATGGCCCAGCAGGGAGCAAGAGGCGAAACCGAGCCCCCGATCGACGAGGGACCCTGTGCCGTTTCGCAACGTGACCATGGACCAGGACCGACGCCTGGTGGTCCTCGAGGACCACGCCGTCCCCCGCATCAGCGTTGTCATCCCCGCGCGCAACGAGGCCGCCAACCTGCCGCATGTCCTTGCCAGGCTTCCCGAGCAGGTGTTCGAAGTCATCTTGGTCGACGGCGGCAGTAGCGACGGCACCGTGGAGGTCGCCTTGGTCTGCCGCCCGGATGTGCGCATCGTGAGGCAGAACCGACGCGGGAAGGGCAACGCTTTGGCGTGCGGCTTCGCAGCTGTCCGAGGTGACATCGTCGTGATGTTGGACGCCGACGGCTCGGCTGATCCAGAGGAGATCCCCAGGTACGTCGAAGCGCTACTCGGCGGCGCCGACTTCGCCAAGGGCACCCGCTTCGCCGCCGGCGGTGGGAGCAGCGACCTCACCCGGCTGCGCAGCGTTGGCAACCAGTGGTTGAACCTCGTCGTCAACGTCCTGTTCCGGACCGGTTACACCGACCTCTGCTACGGCTACAACGCCTTCTGGACCCGATGCCTGCCAACCCTGGGCCTGCAGCCAGGCGACGTGGAACTAGATCGCATGCTCTGGGGCGACGGCTTCGAGGTGGAGACGATCATCAACACCCGCATCGCCCGCGGGAGACTCCAGGTCGTCGAGGTGCCCAGTTTCGAGCTCGCCCGCCTGCATGGCGAGAGCAAACTCAACACCTGGCGGGACGGTTTCCGGGTTCTGCGCGCCGCCGTCAGCGAGCGCTTTCGCCGTACGCCGGTCCCACCACGCCCGGCACGGTCGATATCTCCGATGGCGGAGGACGAGGTCGACCTCCAGGCAGTCGCCAGCGCGTGACGGAGCCGCTGGGCGCTGTCCTGTGGGACATGGACGGGCTGCTCGTCGACACCGAGCCTGTGTGGACCGTTGCCGAGGTCGAGCTGGCCGCGAAGCTCGGCGGTGTGTGGAACGACCAGCTCAAGGCTGCGATCGTCGGGACCCGGCTCGACGTGGCCATCCCCACGATCCTCGAGCACTACGGCAAGAGCATCGAGCTCGCCGGCTGGGCGTCCGCGTGGCTGCTCGACCGGATGGTGACGCTGTTCGCCAGCCGCCCTGCGACGCTCCCCGGCGTCAACGACCTGCTGTCGGCGCTGCGGACGGCGGGCGTGCCGGTGGCGCTGGTCTCTTCGTCGTACCGGGTGCTCGTGGACGCGGTGCTTGTCGGCGGGCTCGGTCCGTTTGACCTCACGGTCTGCGGCGACGAGGTCAAGCACGGCAAGCCACACCCCGAGCCGTACCTCACCGCTGCGCGTCGGCTCGGCGTCGACCCGGCTACGTGCGTGGTGCTCGAAGACTCGGTCGCGGGCGTGTTGTCGGGGGAGGCAGCAGGCTGCGGTGTTCTCGCCGTCCCGAGCGTCCCGGGAGTACAGGTGCTGCCCGGCCCGCGGACCGTTGTTCGGGACAGCCTCGTCGGTGTCGACGTGGACGTGCTGCGCGCTCTTGTCCGGCCCGTCTAGCGCAATCGGTGGAGGTTCTGGACGGCTGGT
>JAYUBO010000184.1:0-2943 GCA_043740815.1 Frankiales bacterium
GAGCCGAAGACGACCAGCACCACCAGCAAAACCAGGACAAGCTCCCAGCCACCAGGGAAATTCACAGTTTCTCCTCTATCGGACTGATCACACCCTACGTCGGGAAACGCAGTTTATCGTCGCTGACGCTGTGACGGGTCGGTGTCGTTCAGGTGGGAGCCAGGCTGCACGAGGCGCGGCGGGGCCAGCGAGCCGAGGGTAGCGGCGGCGCTGGACACCTGGCGCAGGAGCCGGCGTACCTGCTTGTACAGGACCCAACCGACCAGAGCAACCACGACCGTCGACAGCGCACCGATCAGTACGTCGAGCAGGATCCAGAGCACGCACCGACGTTAGCGTGCCGACCGGGTCGGGGCAGGGTTCACGCGACGGCGCGATCGACAAGCGAGGCAAGCAGGTCGGTCTCGCCGAGCCTGAGGGCGAAGTCCAGCAGATCGTCGTAGGACAGCACCGGGCCGGGCTTGCTCTCCAGGGCTTCGGCCGGCAGGTCCCACACCGTGGCTGGGACACCGCCGGAGACCAGCAGGGACACGACGTGGTCGTCGGCCGGCTTGCGAATTTCGATGCCACAGCTCTGGCACTCGAAGGCGTAGTAGGACAGCGGAGCGTGGCTGCAGACCATGAGGGACACGTCAGCAGGCGTGAGCTCGACCTCACCACAGGTGGGGCAGGAAGCCTTGATGGTCGTCATGGCCGTTCCTCTCGCTGGTGCGCTCCGTCAGTGGGCGACAACGAGGCCTTCGGCAGACGCGAGCGGGGGCTTGACCCCCATCTGCCGCAGATGACTCAGGGTGACTAGTCCCCGCTATCGATCGGCGTAGGCGGCCAGCGCCGATCGGGCGTCCTCACGGACGCGCTGCGCCAGCCAGGCGGGCTCCAGGACCCGACCCGATGCCCCGAGTGAGAGCGCCAACCGGCGTATCCACGCCGTGCCAGAGGTGCGCAGCGTGACGACCTGCCGACCGTCGCCGAGCTCCTCCACGGCATCGCACGGGTAGAAGTCGGCCACCCAGGCCGCGCCCGGTTCGAGGGCGAGGCGGACGACGGTGTCGCCAGGCGCCGGCTGGAACAGCCCCTGCGACAGGTCGCGAGACGGCGCGTCCCCCGGTGGCGCGGCATCCTCGTCCAGAACTTCGAGCTGCTGCACCCGTCCGAGGTGGAACACCCGCATCCCCTCGGCGCGGCGACACCAGCCCTCGAGGTAGCTGCTCCCCTCCACGACCAGCAGCCGCACGGGGTCGACGTCGCGCTCGGTGGTTTCGTCCCGCCCGGCGGTCCAGTAGACCAGGCGCAGAACCTTCCGGCGGGCCAGGGCCTCCCGGACGAGCGGCAGAACGGTGCCCTCCCCCTCGAGCGCTACCGCGACCCGGCCGGCGGGGGCGGCGGCGGCCCCGGCTGCAGCCTCGACCTTCGCGAGCGCCCGCAGGACCGGCTCGGGGTCGGCCAGGCCGGGCGTCTCAGCCAGTGTGCGCAGGGCGACGACGAGCGCGAGTGCTTCATCCACCGAAAGCCGGAGCGGCCGCACGACGCCCTGCGGGTCGGACAGCGTGATCGTGTCGCCCTCGAAGTCGATCTCGATCAGGTCACCCGGGTAGTGCCCGGGCAGGCCGCAGACCCACAGCAGGTTCAGATCCTTGCGCAGCCGGTCCTCGGTGATCCCGAAGTCGGCGGCGGCGGTGGCGAAGGCGATACCGGGGCGCGTGAGCAGGTACGGCACCAGCGCCAGCAGACGTGGCAGCTCCTCGAGCGTGCCGCTCACGGGCTCTCCTCGGCGGCGGTGTCGTCGGCCAGGGCGGTCAGGCGCCGTACGACGGACAGGCGGGCCTCGTCCGGGGAAAGCACGACCGCGTCAGCGCCGTAGCCGGCCACCCTGTCAGCGAAGCGACGGTGGTCGGAATATGGCAGCTCGACGATCTCCCAGCCCTCTCCGTCAGGGGCGGTGGCTGTCGCGGTGCGGCGCAGCTCCCAGCAGCTGCCCGTGCGCACCCGGACTCGCGCGGTCGTCGTCGGGGTGTCTCCGGCGCTCTCGACGACCATGGCCCGCAGGTCGGACCCCTCGGGGATCAGGACGGCGCCCGTCGGCCCCTCGGGGGTCACCGGGCCGGTGATCCTGGACAGCCGGAACACGCGGGTTGCCTGTCGGGTGAGGTCATGGGCCACGAGGTACCAGCGGCCGTGCCATGACACGACGCCCCACGGCTCGACCTGCCGGGACTCCGGAGCCGGCCGTCCGGCCGTGCGGTAGACGAAGCGCAGCACCTGGCCCTGGACCACGCCTGCGAGGCAGGACTCGAAGGCCGGCTCGGTCGCCCCGATCCGCGGCTCGAGGCCGGTCGCACTCTCGGGCGGCTCGATCCCGGCAGCGCGGAGCTTCAGCAGAGCGCTGCCCGTCGCGCCAGCCAGCGGCGCCGACTGCCAGAGCCGGGCCGCCAGGCCGAGGGCGGCGGCCTCGTCGGGCTCCAGCGCGATCTCGGGCAGCTGGTAGTCGCGCTGGGCGATGCGGTAGCCGGGCTCGTCGTCCCAGCCCGAGTTGGACCCGGTCTCCAACGGGATCCCGAGGTCGCGCAGCTCCTCTTTGTCCCGCTCGAACATCCGGCGGAACGCCTCCTCCTCGGCGACCCCCTCCCCCGCTCCGTAGCCGGGAACCGCCTCGCGGATCTGTTGCACGGTGAGGTATCGGCGGGTCGCCAACAGGCAGATCACCAGGTTGAGCAACCGCTCGGTCTTCTTCGCCGCCACCGCACGGACGCTAGCGCCTCGACGGCGATCATCCCTCGGCGATCTTCCTCAAACGGTGCCCGACGCGCCGTCGATGGCCACCACAAGGGGAAGATCGTCGGGGTGAGGGTCGGCCCAGGTCGCCCCGTACGACGGGTTGCGCCAGCCGCGCTGGAGCAGGGCCTCCTGGAGCACTTGGCCGGCACGGCGGTGCTCCTCGGTCAC
>JAYUBO010000185.1:0-8706 GCA_043740815.1 Frankiales bacterium
CGGATCGGGGGCTCGGGCCTGCATGCCACGGCGAAGGCGGAGGGCATCGTGTCCAGCGTCCTGCTCGAGGAGTCGATCCTCGGCTGGAAGGAGTACGAGCTGGAGCTGATGCGCGACAAGAACGACAACGTCGTCGTCATCTGCTCGATCGAGAACCTCGACCCGCTCGGCGTCCACACCGGTGACTCGATCACTGTAGCACCGGCGATGACCCTGACCGACCGCGAGTACCAGAAGCTGCGTGACATCTCGATCGACGTCATCCGGGCAGTGGGCGTGGACACCGGCGGGTGCAACATCCAGTTCGCTGTCAACCCCGCCGACGGCCGGGTCATCGTCATCGAGATGAATCCCCGGGTCAGTCGGTCCAGCGCACTGGCGTCCAAAGCCACCGGCTTCCCGATCGCGAAGATCGCAGCCAAGCTGGCGATCGGCTACACCCTCGACGAGATCCCCAACGACATCACCACCCGGGACAACGGGCAGAGCACGCCGTCGGCCTTCGAGCCCACCCTCGACTATGTCGTCGTGAAGATCCCCCGCTTCGCCTTCGAGAAGTTCCCCGGCACCGACCCCGAGCTGACCACCACGATGAAGAGCGTCGGCGAGGCGATGAGCATCGGCCGGTCGTTCCTGGCGGCACTGCAGAAGGCCATGCGCTCGCTCGAGCAGAGCCCCAGCGGCTTCTGGAGCCAGCCTGACCCTGAGACCACGCAGGCTCGGCTGCTGGCGGCGATCCGGACGCCGACCGACGGGCGGCTGCACCAGGTGGAGCTGGCGCTCCGCCTCGGCGCCACCGTCGAGGAGGTCTTCGAGGCGACCAAGATCGACCCGTGGTTTCTCGACCAGCTGCTCCAGCTCGTCGAGCTGCGGCACCGGCTCGAGACCGAGGAGCTCGCAGAACCCCTGCTGCGCACCGCAAAGCGGCTCGGTACAAGCGACCGCCAGATTGCTGCCGTTACCGGCCGCACTGAGCGCGAGGTGCGCGAGCTCCGGCACTCGCTCGGTCTGCGCCCGGTGTACAAGACGGTCGACACCTGCGCGGCCGAGTTCGCGGCCCAGACGCCGTATCACTACTCCAGCTACGACGACGAGACGGAGGTGCAGCCGTCGTCGAAGAGAAAGGTGATCATCCTCGGCAGCGGTCCTAACCGGATCGGTCAGGGCATCGAGTTCGACTACGCCTGCGTGCATGCGTCCTTCGCCCTGCATGACGCGGGTTTCGAGACCGTGATGATTAACTGCAACCCGGAGACCGTCAGCACCGACTACGACACCTCCGACCGGCTCTACTTCGAGCCGCTCACCGTTGAGGACGTGCTCGAGGTCGTCCACGCCGAGCGGGAGAGCGCGCGCCTGGGAGGTGGTGAGCTCGTCGGCGTCGTCGTACAGCTCGGTGGCCAGACCCCGCTGCGGCTGGCCCAGGAGCTGAAGGACTGTGGCGTGCCGATCGTCGGCACCAGTCCGGAGGCGATCCACCTCGCGGAGGACCGCGACGCTTTCGGCACGGTGATGACCGAGGGCGGCCTGCCCTCGCCCAAGAGCGGCATGGCCACCTCCTATGAGGATGCGGCCGCCGTCGCCACCGACGTCGGCTACCCGGTGCTGGTCCGACCGTCGTACGTGCTCGGTGGGCGCGGCATGGAGATCGTCTACAGCGACGAGATGCTCCGCGACTACATGGACCGCAGCACCATCGTCGGCCCCGACACCCCCGTGCTGGTCGACCGCTTCCTCGAGGACGCGATCGAGATCGACGTCGACGCTCTGTACGACGGCACCGAGCTCTACGTCGGCGGCGTCATGGAGCACATTGAGGAGGCCGGAATCCACTCCGGTGACTCGGCCTGTGCCCTCCCGCCGATCACCCTCGGCCGGGCCGACCTCGAGCGGATCCGGCACAGCACGGAAGTTATTGCTCGGGGCGTGGGGGTGCGCGGCCTGTTGAACGTGCAGTACGCCCTGAAAGATGACGTCCTGTTCGTCCTCGAGGCCAACCCCCGGGCGTCCCGCACCGTGCCGTTCGTGAGCAAGGCCACGGCCGTCCAGTTGGCCAAGGCCTGCGCCCGGGTGATGCTCGGCACCACCATCGCCGAGCTGCGCCTGGAGGGCATGCTGCCTGCCGTCGGCGACGGGGGCACTCTCCCGCTCGACGCCCCGATCTCGGTCAAGGAGGCCGTTTTGCCCTTTGGCCGATTCCGCGGACAGGACACGATCCTTGGACCGGAGATGAAGTCCACCGGTGAGGTGATGGGTATCGATGCCGTCTTCGGCACGGCCTACGCCAAGTCACAGTCCGCGGCGTACGGGGACCTGCCCACCAAGGGCCGCGTCTTTGTCAGCGTCGCCAACCGCGACAAGCGGGCGATGATCTTCCCGGTGAAGCGGCTGGCCGACCTGGGCTTCGAGATCGTCGCTACGGAGGGGACGTCGCAGGTGCTGCGACGCAACGGGGTCAAGGCCACCGTTGTCGGCAAGCACTCCCACGGCCTGGGCGATGACGTCGTCCCGATGGTCCTGGCCGGCGAGATCGACCTGATCTTCAACACGCCGTTCGGGGTAGGGGCCAGGCTCGACGGCTACGAGATTCGGACGGCTGCGGTCACCCGCGGGATCCCCTGCATCACGACGATCCAGGGGGCCGCTGCCGCCGTACAGGGCATCGAGGCACTCGTGCGGGGCGACATCGGGGTGACCTCCCTGCAGGAGCACCACGCGGCTCTGCGAGCCTCGGGTGCGGGCAGCAGAGTCAGCACAGCGATCCCGACGACGGCGAAGGAGGTCTGATGCCGGTCCAGGTGCAGGGTGAGGTCCTGTCCATGCGCAAGGTGGGCGCGTACCACGCCATGACGGTTGTCGCTCCCGGCATGGCGGAGCTGACCCGGCCGGGTCACTTCCTTGCCGTACAGGTGGGGGGTCCGGAGTCGAGCATGCTGCTCAGGCGGGCCTTTGCGATCTACGACGTCAAGGCCCGGGGGGTGTACGGCGGAACGGTGGAGTTCATCTTCTCGGTCCACGGCAAGGGGACCGCGTGGCTCGCCGCCCGGCGTCCGCAGGACAAACTCGACCTGGTGGGGCCGCTCGGCCAGCCCTTCAAACTGCCGACGCATCCGGCGACCGCCACGCTGGTCGGCGGGGGCTACGGCAGTGCGCCGCTGCTGTCTCTCGCGGCGACGCTGCGCCAGCGGGGCTGTCGTGTCGACTTCGTGCTCGGCGCCGCAACCGCAGACCGGCTGTTCGGTCAGCTCGACGCGAAGCGGATTGCGTCCAGCATCGAGGTCACGACGGACGACGGCTCGATGGGCCGGCGAGGACGGGTCAGCGACGTCCTGCCCGCGGTGCTCGACAGGACGGGCTCCGAGGTGGTCTACGCCTGCGGACCGATGGCCATGCTGAAAGCCGTCACCGAGATCACCAGCGAGCGCCAGATCCCCTGCCAGGTCGCGGTCGAGGAGGCGATGGCCTGTGGGATCGGGGTCTGCATGACCTGCGTACTTCCGGTCATCGGCGACGACGGCCAGACCCGGATGGTGCGGTCCTGCGTCGAGGGGCCGGTGTTCCTCGGCGACCGGGTGCGGTGGGACGACATCGGCACGCTGCCCCCTGACGTGGTCGGCTCCCTCAACGCCGTCGGAGGCTCCCACCGATGAGCGAGCTCACCCTGCGCCCGGCCCACCAGGCCAGGACCGCGCCCACGCTCGACATGTCGACCCGGCTCGGGTCGGTGACGTTTCCGAACCCGGTCTTCACGGCCTCCGGCTGCGCCGCGGCCGGTCAGGAGCTCGACCAGTTCTTCGACATCAGCGAGCTCGGGGCCATCGTCACCAAGTCGATCATGCTGGCACCGCGCTCGGGCAGGGCCACTCCGCGGATGGCCGAGACCCCGAGCGGGATGCTCAACAGCATCGGCCTGCAAGGGCCGGGGATCGACGCCTTCCTCGACAAGGACCTGGCATGGCTGGCCTCCCGGGGGGCCCGGACGGTCGTGTCGATCGCCGGCGGCAGCGTGGAGGACTACGCGAAGCTGACGACAAAGCTCCGCGGACGTCCCGGCCTCGCGATGATCGAGGTCAACATCAGCTGCCCCAACGTCGAGGACCGCGGCCAGGTCTTCGCCTGCGACCCCGCGGCCGCAGCGTCCGTGATCTCGGCGGTGAAGCGGGCAGCCCCTACCGGGGTGCCGGTCTTCGCCAAGCTCAGTCCCGACGTCACCGACATCGCGAGCATCGCCAGGGCGTGTGTCGACGCGGGCGCTGACGGGCTCTCGGTCATCAACACCTTGCTGGGCATGGTCATCGACACCGACACCATGCGGCCCGCCCTCGGTGGCGTCACCGGGGGGCTGTCAGGACCGGCGATCCGGCCCGTCGCGGTGCGCTGTGTCTGGCAGATCCGGCAGGCCCTGCCCGACATCCCGATCCTGGGCATGGGAGGCATCCGGACCGGTCTCGACGCCCTGGAGTTCGTCCTTGCGGGCGCCAACGCGGTCAGCGTCGGGACCACGGTGTTCGGCGATCCGACGGCTCCCATCCGGGTGCTCGATGAGCTCGCGCGAGCCCTCGCCGACCGCGGCTTCGAGCGCTTCGAGGACGCTATCGGGCTGGCGCACAAGCCTGCGGTGCTCCACGTGCCGGAGGACCCTGACCCGATAGGTGACGAGCCAGAAGTCGTCGCCCACCCGCCCGTTGCCTTTGAAACAGACTGATGAGCTCAGCGCTGCGCGCCCCCATCGCGGTGGCGCTCGACGCCCCGGACGTCGAGACCGCCGCCCGGTGGGCACAAGCCGTCACACCGCATGTCGCGGTCGTCAAGGTCGGGCTTGAGCTGTTCTGCCGCTGCGGTCCGTCCGTCGTCGACGCCGTCCTCGGCGGGAGCGGGGTCGAGCTCTTCCTGGACCTGAAGCTGCACGACATCCCCAACACGGTCGCGGGGGCGGCGAGCAGTGTGGCGCGCCTGAAGCCGCGGTACCTCACCGTGCACGCCAGCGGTGGGGCAGACATGGTCAGGGCCGCCGTCGAGGCGGCTCCTGACGTCACGATCGCGGCGGTGACGGTCCTGACGAGCATCTCGGCGGACGTGCTGACCTCGGTCGGCCTGTTGGGTCCGCCCCTGGACGCTGTACGCCGACTCGCTGCCCTTGCCGTCGGCGCCGGCGCCGGCGCCCTGGTCTGCAGCCCGAGGGAAGTCGCCGCCGTTCGCGCCGAAGTCGGCCCGCACGTCGTTCTCATCACCCCTGGCGTGCGGCCGGTGGGAGCCGACGCGCAAGACCAGGCTCGTGTCGCCACCCCTGCGCAGGCCCTCGCGGACGGCGCTGACCTGCTCGTGATCGGACGCCCCATCACGGGGGCCGCGGACCCGGGCGCTGCCGCCGCCGAGATCGCGGCGTCCCTGCTGTGACACCCAACGGGCCGGCCCGCATTGCCCTGGGAGCGTCAAGTCGCTACGGTCGCGCGTCCTCCCGCTCCGAGCCTGTCCTGCCGATGCCCAAGAGGTGAGAACCGCGTGGCCCTGCCTGTTCTGACGCCCGAGCAGCGTGCTGCTGCCCTGGAGAAGGCGGCCGCCGCGCGCAAGGCCCGGGCGCAGCTCAAGGTCCGCCTCAAGTCCAGCGGGACCAGCCTGGCTGAGGTCCTCGACAGTGGTGGCAGCGACGAGGCCGTCGGCAAGATGAAGGTCGTCGCCGTGCTCGAGGCGATGCCGGGGGTGGGCAAGGTGCGTGCGCAAAAGCTCATGGAGACCCTGGAGATCTCCCCAGCACGGCGGGTCCGTGGCCTCGGTGCCAAGCAGCGCGAGGCGCTGCTCAAGGCCTTCGCGTCCGGGTGAGCGGCCGGCTGACTGTCCTGAGCGGCCCGTCCGGGGTAGGCAAGGGCAGCGTCATTGCGGCCGTCCGGCGCCGTTATCCGCAGGTCTGGCTGTCGGTCAGCGTCACGACCCGCGCTCCTCGCCCGGGAGAGACCGACGGCGTGGAGTACCACTTCGTGGACCAGAGCCGGTATGACGAGCTGGTGGCCGCCGGCGAGTTGCTCGAGCACGCGACCTACGCCGGCCACTGCTACGGCACCCCGCTTCAACCCGTGCTCGACAAGATCGCCGCTGGCGTCCCGGCGCTGCTCGAGATCGAGCTGCAGGGCGCCCGCCAGGTGAAGGCAGCGATGCCCGAGGCACATCTGGTTTTCCTGTCGCCGCCGACGTTCGAGGAGCTGGCCCGCCGGCTGACCGACCGCGGCACCGAGCAGGGGGCGCGGGTGAGGGCCAGACTCGACCTGGCCCGTATCGAGCTCGCCGCCGAGGACGAGTTCGAGGCAGTGATCATCAACGCTGACGTCGAGCAGGCAGCCGACGCGCTGGTAGCCTTGCTGGGAGTCCAGGGTTGACCCTGGCAGCGTCCCGAGGAGTTTCGCATGTCCGGCACTGTCGCCAACCCGATCGGCATCACCAACCCGCCCATCGACGAGCTCCTGGACGCGACCGACTCCAAGTACAGCCTGGTCATCTACGCCGCCAAGCGGGCCCGCCAGATCAACGCCTACTACAGCCAGCTCGGCGAGGGCCTGCTGGAGTATGTGGGCCCGCTCGTCGAGACCGGCGTACAGGAGAAGCCGCTGTCGATCGCGCTCCGCGAGATCAACGCCGGACTGCTGCATCACGAGCACATGGTGGACGCCGCGGACGTCCCCGCCGCCGGCTAGGTCCGATCCCTTGCCCACAGCAGGGCCCAGGGTCGTCCTCGGCGTTGCCGGGGGCATCGCGGCGTACAAGGCCGTGGAGCTGCTGCGGCAGCTGACAGAGGCCGGTCACGACGTGCGGGTCGTGCCTACCGACAGCGCTCTGAAGTTCGTGGGTGCGCCGACCTGGGCCGCCCTGTCGGGCAAGCCGGTCAGCACCAGCACGTGGGACGACGTGCACGAGGTCGCGCACGTCCGGATCGGGCAGGACGCTGACCTCGTCGTGGTCGTGCCCGCGACGGCCAACCTGCTCGCCAAGGCTGCGCACGGACTGGCCGACGACCTGCTCACGAACACCCTGCTGACCGCCCGCTGCCCGGTGCTGATGGCCCCCGCGATGCACACCGAGATGTGGGAGCACCCCGCCACCATCGCCAACGTGGCAGTGCTGCGGTCCCGGGGGGTGCTGGTGGTGGAGCCCGCCGTGGGCCGCCTGACCGGTGCAGACAGCGGCAAGGGCCGGCTGCCCGAGCCCGAGGAGCTCGCGCGGCTGTGCGAGCGCGTCCTCGCGCGGGGCGGACGTGGCCTCGACCTGCGTGGGCGTCGGGTCGTCATCAGCAGCGGAGGCACCCGCGAGCACCTGGACCCGGTGCGTTTTTTCGGTAACCGCAGCAGCGGTCGACAGGGGCATGCCCTGGCCCGCGCGGCGGTGGCCCGCGGCGCCGAGGTCGTCCTGGTGAGCACGAGCAGCCTGCCTGACCCCGCGGGTGTCAAGGTCCTGGTCGTCACCAGCGCCCTCGAGCTGCAGGATGCCGTGCTGGCCGAGGCGGTCGGCGCAGACGCCGTGGTGATGGCGGCGGCCGTCGCCGACTACCGGCCCACCGAGCGGCTCGACGTCAAGCGCAAGAAAACCCAGACGCTGACCCTCGAGCTGGTCCAAAACCCCGATGTCCTGCGGATTCTGGTCGAGCGGCGCGCGGCCGGTCAGGTCGTGGTGGGCTTCGCTGCCGAGACCGGCGACGCCGAGACCTCGGTCCTGGAGCACGGCAGGGACAAGCTGACCCGCAAGGGCTGTGACCTGCTGGTCGTCAACGAGGTCGGCGGGGACGGGTATCGCACCGGCTTCGAAGGCAGCGACAACGCCGCCACGATTCTGGGCGCTGACGGGTCCGTGACCGACGTACCCCTCGGGAGCAAGGACGCGCTGGCCGACGTCGTCTGGGACCTGGTCGCAGCCAGGTGGTGACCGCCGCTCGCCAGGCTCGTTCGGTGCTGTCCAGTGACCCCGCTGCAGACCCCTTAGACTGCTCTGTCAAGGTTTCCGTCGCACCCTCTGGAGCACGTGTGTCCCGTCGTCTTTTCACCTCTGAGTCGGTCACCGAGGGCCACCCCGACAAGATCGCGGACGCCATCAGCGACGCGATCCTGGACGCGCTGCTCGCGCAGGACCCCAGGTCACGCGTCGCCGTCGAAACGATGATCACGACCGGCCAGGTGCACATCGCAGGTGAGGTCACGACCTCCGGATATGCCAACATCGCCGACATCGTCCGTAAGACCATCCTGGACATCGGCTACGACAGCTCTAAGAAGGGCTTCGACGGCGAGTCCTGCGGCGTCAGCGTGTCCCTCGGGGCGCAGTCCCCGGACATCGCGCAGGGCGTCGATGACGCCTACGAGTCCCGCGTCGACGGTGACGAGGACGTGCTCGACAAGCAGGGGGCCGGCGACCAGGGCCTGATGTTCGGCTTCGCCTGTGACGAGGCGCCGGAGTTCATGCCCGCGCCGCTGTATTACTCGCACCGGCTGGTGGAACAGCAGGCCAAGGTGCGCAAGTCCGGCAAGCTCAAGTGGTTGCGCCCGGATGCCAAGTCGCAGGTGACCCTGCGCTATACCGAAGACGGCCACACCATCGTCGGCCTGGATGCCGTGGTCCTGTCCACCCAGCACGATCCGGACGTCAAGCACAAAGACCTGGTCGAAGCCGTGCGCGAGACCATCCTCAAGCCCGTGCTGCCCAAGAAGTGGTTCGCCGCGCTGCCCA
>JAYUBO010000186.1:0-1841 GCA_043740815.1 Frankiales bacterium
TCGGGTCGGGCGCTCAAGCCCCAGGACTTCGCGTTCCCGACGTACCGGGAGCACGGGGTTGCCTGGTGCCGCGACGTGGACCCGGTCCACCTGCTGAGCTTGTTCCGGGGGAACAGCCACGGGGCGTGGGACCCGAACGACAAGCGGTTCGCGCTCTACACGATCGTCATCGGGTCGCAGACCCTGCACGCCACCGGCTACGCGATGGGGGTCGTCAAGGACGGTGCGGTGGGCGACGCTGCCACCGGCGAGGCGGTCATCGCCTACTTCGGGGACGGGGCGTCCTCCCAGGGTGATGTCAACGAGGCGTTCGTGTGGGCCGCGGCGTACAACGCGCCGATCGTCTTCTTCTGCCAGAACAACCAGTGGGGTATCTCGACGCCGACCTCGACGCAGAGCCGCATCCCGCTCTACAAGCGGGCTGAGGGCTTCGGCTTCCCGGGAGTGCGGGTCGACGGCAACGACGTCCTGGCCTCCTACGCCGTGACCCGGGCCGCCCTCGACCACGCCCGGACGGGGCAGGGCCCCACGCTGGTGGAGGCGTTCACTTACCGGATGGGCGCGCACACCACCTCCGACGACCCGACCCGCTACCGGCTCAGCTCGGAGCTCGAGGCCTGGAAGCTCAAGGACCCGCTGGAGCGGATGCGGTCGTTCCTGTTCAAGCAGCAGCTCGCCGACTCGTCCTTCCTGGAGAAGGTCGCGGCCGAGTCCGACGAGCTGGCGGCCCGGATCCGCCAGGCCTGCCTGGAGATGCCGGACCCTCCCCCTTCGGTGATGTTCGACCAGGTGTACGCCAAGATGACCCCACCGCTGCGGGAACAGGCGGCACAGTTCGAGGCCTACCACGCGGGCTTCGCGTCGGAAGGGGCGCACTGATGGCCCAGCTGACGATGGCCAAGGCCCTGAACGAGGGCCTGCGGGCGGCGATGGAGCGTGATCCCAAGGTGCTGCTGATGGGCGAGGACATCGGCCGGCTCGGTGGCGTCTTCCGGGTCACCGACGGGTTGCAGAAGGACTTCGGTGAGGCCCGAGTCTTTGACACCCCGCTCGCTGAATCGGGGATCGTCGGGACCGCGATCGGCCTGGCGATGCGTGGCTACCGGCCGGTCTGCGAGATCCAGTTCGACGGGTTCGTCTACCCGGCGTACGACCAGATCGTGTCCCAGCTGGCGAAGATGCACGCCCGCTCCCGTGGGCTGGTGAAGATGCCGGTCGTGATCCGGATTCCCTTCGGCGGCGGGATCGGCGCGGTCGAGCACCACAGCGAGTCGCCCGAGGCCTACTTCGCCCACACCGCCGGCCTGAAGGTGATGGCCTGCTCCAACCCGGTCGACGCACACGCCATGATCCAACAGGCGATCGCCTTGGACGACCCGGTGATCTTCTTCGAGCCCAAGCGGCGCTACTGGGAAAAGGCCGAGGTCGACACCAACGCGGAGCCGTACCCGCTCGAGCAGGCCCGGGTGGTCCTCTCCGGCGACGACCTCACGCTGATCGCCTACGGGCCGATGGTGAAGACCTGCCTCGACGCTGCCTCGGCAGCGCGGGAAGAGGGCCGCTCCTTGGAGGTCGTCGACCTCAGATCCCTGTCCCCGCTGGACTTCCCCACCGTTTTCGCCTCGGTGCGCAAGACCCGTCGGGCCGTCGTCGTGCATGAGGCGTCCTCGTTCGTCGGCCTCGGAGCCGAGGTCGCCGCCCGCCTGTCCGAGGAGCTCTACTTCGAGATGGAGGCCCCTGTGCTCCGTGTCACCGGCTACGACGTCCCCTACCCGGCGTCCCGGGTCGAGGAGGACTTCCTGCCCGATCTCGACCGGGTGTTGCACGCCGTCGACCGATCG
>JAYUBO010000187.1:0-2235 GCA_043740815.1 Frankiales bacterium
TGACCGGCGCCCCCGTCGTCGTGGACGAAGCTCAGCGTCACGCCGTCAGCTGAGAAGGCCGGGCTGACATTGTTGAGCGTCGTCGACAGGTCATGGATGGCCCTCAGGGTCAGCACGCCGCTGGACAGCGTGAAGCTGGCGTCCCGCAGGGTCGAGGTGCTCGGCGGGGTCGTCGTGCCTGCGGGCGGGGTGGTGTCCGAGGACCAGGCCAGGATGCCGCCGTCCGGCGAGACCGTGAAGTCGGAGGCCTGCACGGGGCTGCTGAGGACCCCACTCGTCGCGCCGCCCGCTGCGGGGAGCGTGACGGCCTCCGCGCCCGTGGCCTTGCTCGCGATCAGCGTCGTGTTGTCCAGGAACGCGGGGTACACCAGGTCCGCGCCGCCGGGCAGCGCCGACGCGGCGCCCGCTGCGACCGGCGAGCGCCGCAGGGAGACGGTGCTGGAGGTGGCCGTGAAGGAAACCCGGGTCCACACAGCGCTACTGCCGTCAGGCGACAGGGTCGCGCCGAAGACGTAGTCGGCGCTGGTGCTCGGGATCTGCTCGAGCACCCGGACCAGGCGTCCCGTGCCGGCGTCCCGGACCACGACCCGCTCGTAGCCGGTCCCGGTGGCGGGGAAGCTGTCCTCGATCGTGATGAGCCGAGAGTGGTCCTGCGAGACGTGCACCTCGGTGACGTCGCTGGTGGCGCTCTCCGCGACCAGGGTGGTGGCCGTGCCACCTGGGGCAGCTGCGCTGTACAAGCCGAAGTTGGAGTCACCGTTGGTGTCAGCCAAATAGATGGTCTTCTGCGTCGCGGTGCCGACCGCTTGGGCGGTGACCAGGGGCAGGGCCAGGGTGCTGGCGGTCAGCGCGCAGGTGACGGCGCCGACGAGAACGCCTGCCCGTCGGGTGGTGCGAGGCATGGTTCTCCTGAGAGTCGTTGTCCTGCGGCCGACGTCGACACAGGATGTCCGGGCCCAGGCTGTCAGACTATCGTCAGGTCCCGCACCAGGATTGACCTCAGCGCGCGAAGTTCACCCGCACGAGCGGCGCAGGGTGTCTTGCGTGGTCTGGCATGCTCGTCCGCAGCGCCGGTACCCGCGTGAACGCCTTTCCTGAAGGAGCACCTCATGCCGATCGCCACTCCCGAGGCCTACGCCGACATGCTCGACCGCGCCAAGGCCGGTCGGTTCGCCTACCCGGCGATCAACGTGACGAGCTCGCAGACGCTGAACGCGGCGCTGCAGGGCTTCGCCGACGCGGGCAGCGACGGCATCGTGCAGGTCAGCACCGGAGGGGCGGAGTACCTGGCCGGCCAGAAGGTCAAGGACATGGTCGTCGGAGCCGTGGCGCTCGCGGAGTACGCGCACGTGGTGGCCGCGCGCTACGACGTACAGATCGCACTGCACACCGACCACTGCCCGAAAGACAAGCTTGACGGGTACATGCGCCCGCTCATCGCGGTCAGCCAGGAGCGCGTGGACCGCGGCCTCGAACCGCTGTTCCAGTCGCACATGTGGGATGGCTCCGCGGTCGAGCTCACCGAGAACATCACGCTCGCGCAGGAGCTGCTCGAGGCGTGCGCGAAGGCCCGGATCGTCATGGAGATGGAGATCGGGGTCGTCGGCGGCGAGGAGGACGGCGTCGAGAACGAGGTCAACGAGAAGCTGTACACGCACCCGGCCGACGCGCAGGCCGTCGCCGACGCCCTCGGCATCGGGGACAAGGGCCGCTACCTGCTGGCCGCCACCTTCGGCAACGTGCACGGTGTGTACAAGCCGGGCAACGTCAAGCTCCGCCCCGAGATCCTCAAGCAGATCCAGGATGAGGTCGGCGCCAAGGTCGGCAAGGCGCAGCCCTTCGACCTGGTCTTTCACGGAGGCAGCGGCTCGCTGCTGTCGGAGATACGCGAGACGCTCGACTACGGCGTCGTGAAGATGAACATCGACACCGACACGCAGTACGCCTTCACCCGCCCGGTCGCCGACCACATGTTCAGCAACTACGCCGGCGTCCTCAAGGTCGACGGCGAGGTCGGCAACAAGAAGCAGTACGACCCGCGTGCCTGGGGCAAGCTCGCCGAGGCCGGCATGGCCGCCCGCGTCACCCAGGGCTGCGAAGACCTCCGCAGCACCGGCACCAAGATCACGTAGTTCCAGCACAGCCCCGAAGCAGCCGTACGTGCACAGAACCAGCCCGGTTCTTGTGCACCTACGGCTGCTTCGTGCGTTGGCGAGCTGCCGCGCCCGCCCGGCC
>JAYUBO010000188.1:0-9584 GCA_043740815.1 Frankiales bacterium
GACGGCAAACGCCCCGGTCTGACCGACGCGGATCGGGCCGAGCTGCGGGACGCCAAGAAACGCATCCGGCTCCTCGAGCAGGAGAACGAGGTCCTGCGGCGCGCTGCCGCCTACCTGTCCCAGGCGAACCTGCCGGGGAAAGAGTGTTCCCTGTCGTCCGCGAACTGGCCGCGGCCGGCGCGCCCGTTAGGGTGCTTGTCGCGGTGGCGTGCAGGGTCCTGGGCCTGTCGACGCAGGCGTACTACAAGTGGCTCGCTGGCCCCGTCAGTCAGCGGGACTGGGACGACGCCCACGCCATCCACGCGCTCCTGAGCATCGATGAGGACGACCCGACGCTGGGGTATCGGTTCCTGGCCGACGAGCTCGGTGACGTCGGCATCAAAGCGTCGGGGAACCGCGTGTGGAGGCTGTGCTCGTTGGCCGGGATCTTCGCCTCCCACGCCCACAAAAAGGGCAAGGCTGGCAAGCCCGGCCCGCCCGTCCACGACGACTTGCTCGCCGTGATCGACGCCAAGGGCAGGGTCACCCACGACTTCCGCGCCAGCAGGCCGAACGAGAAGTGGCTGACCGACATCACCGAGCACCGCACGGGCCAGGGCAAGCTCTACCTGTGTGCGGTCAAGGACTGCTAGTCCAACAAGATCGTCGGGTACTCGATCGACTCCCGCATGAAGTCCTCCCCGGCAGCGGCGGCGATCCGTAACGCGATCGCCCTCCGGTCGCCGGTCGGGACCGTGTGTCATTCAGACCGGGGCAGTCAATTTCGGTCGAAGAAGGTGATGCGGCTGCTGAAAAACAACGGCCTGGTCGGCTCCATGGGCCGAGTCGCCTCAGCCGGGGACAACGCCGCCATGGAGAGCTTCTTCGCGCTGCTACAGCAAAACGTCCTGAACACCCAACGCTGGGAGACACGCGAGGAACTCCGACTGGCGATCGTCATCTGGATCGAGACGAAATACAACCGCCGACGCCGTCAACGCGGCCTGGGCAAGCTCACCCCGGTCAAGTTTGAGACCATCTACGTAGCCGCAGACGCGGCTTAGGAACCATCAACGCCAAATGTCAACCAAACCCGGGGCAGTCCCCTTGTTCACCGCCACGGATAGGCGCTGGTAGGGCTCACCGCGGCGGCCAAGGGGATGTTTGTCCCTGGTGATGGGCGCAAGTCGCGGCGCGCCCCACCGTTCGGGACGCCACCACCGGTGCTGGGCCGGACACCCCCGCGGGGGTCTGCCGAACCGATCACCGCCGGACCGGGTGCGAGTGAACGGGCCTGACGATGTGGCTGCTGGTGGCTGCGGGTGGCCATGCTCGGGTGGGCTACTCAGGGGTGCAACACGCCGGTGCAGCGTGCCTGCAGCCCGGCTACTGCTTGTTCGTAGGCCCGGATCTGTTCAGGTGAGGCGATCAGGCCGTTGCCGGGCAGGCGTGTGCCGGTGCGAGGCAGCACCGGTTGCGGGAGGTGCACCTCGGCCCGTTGCAGCGCTCGAACCGCAGCGAGCAACGCATCCCAGGTCACCGGTTGGCGTCGCGCCGCGACTTGGGCGGCGTTCACAGCAGCTGCGAGCAATCCCAGTCGGGCGCCGCGGCTGACTGTGAAGTCCAAGGCCTTCATCGACAAGTTGCAGGCGGCGAGCGCCGCCGACGCAGGCGGTGGGCTCATCGGTCGCGGCTGTTGGCATCCGACGCTACCGAGCAGACACACCGTCACCACGACCGCCGTCGCTGGCCCAGGCTTCATCGAGAGCTACGCATCCCTGTGTGAAAACTCGGTTGCAACGAGCCGCCGGCATTGCCGTGTCGCCCACAACCCAGCGACAAGCTCCGGCTCGGCCTCAGCGACCTCCGGGCGGTCCAACAACGTCAGCAGCAGCTGGTGGTACCGGGTCTCAGTCATCCCGAACTGCCGCCCAACTCGAGCACCGACCCGGCCCTGCAGATCATGGCTCCGAGCCAACGCCAGCACCGACCGGTCCTGCTCATCTAGGCACTATGCCAGCAGCGACAGCTAGCCCGGACCGGGTCCCTCATCGCCCGCCGACCGTCACAACCCAGCCCCGAAGCCCGCCACAGGGGTTGGCAACACCGAGAACCACGCCCGAGCGAGCGACCGTCCGGCTTAGCGAGGCGTCTTACCGATCTGCTCCGCATCGACAGCGGAGCGCATCGCTGACCCCGCTGCCGAGGGTCGCTCCCCCGTTCGGCCGGTTCCTGGACACGGCGCCGTCCCACTTCCTAAGCTCGACTCAACAACCTCGATGGGCTCAGCTCGCGGTCGTAGTTCTGGCCCTGCGGAGTGCGCACCAGCGCTGCCGAGCCGCGAGCTCAGCCCGCCAGGACCTGCAGCACCGCGTCCTGCCGTCGGGTGCACGGCGCCTCCGGCACCCGATGACCCTCCCACCGGGCTGTGTAGCGTCCCAGTGGGAGCCGCTTAACCGAGCCGATCACAAAGCCGCTGACCGCGAGCCGCAAGACACCGGGCAGGTCAGGGTCGTTCCCGGGCTCGAGCTGCCACTTGCTGGTATCCATCTCGCGGCGGAGCACCGGTGCCGATTCCAGCACGCCTGCGCCGACGCTGATCGGCTCGTGCCGGCGCCACCGCCCCAGCTCAGACACCACCGGGTCAAAGTCCCCGCTGCGCGCAGCTCGGGTGGCGCCCGCTGGTCGGACCGGTCTGCCGTCCTAGACGGCAGCCGCCGCCATACGCCGCACCAGTAGGCGTGAGCCGAGGCGGCGCGACGGGCGCCGGGCTGCCATGCCACCGCCTTGGGTTGCCCAGACGGGGCCCAGCCCGCTGGGTGCATGGCACCCGCGAAGAGGAGGACTGCGGGCGGGTCGTCGTCGGCGCTGCCGCTGCCTCGCGGTCGGGGCTGTCAGGGTGCGATACACCGTCGCCCCGGACATCCCGAACGTGGCGGCGAGGTCGTTGATGCCCTCGCCACCGGCCCGCATCGCCCAGAGCTGCCGGACCTGCCGGACCTGCCGGACGATGAGCTTCGGTCGCCGGCCGGCACGTCCACCGCGTCGCCGGTCAGCTTCGCGGGCCGCCGCGGCCCGTCCGTGCATCAACTCCACCGATGCCGTGTCAGAACCAAGGAACTGCGACGGCGATCACCTACCGCATGACACCCGCCGAACGCCGCCCACAATCCGGACGGTTCTCACGGACAGGATCGTCCGCAAGCCCAGCCTGACCAGCGATGCTTCCGGTGGACGACCCCCTTCATGACTCGAGTTGAGTCTTTTAGGTCCGGATGGCACCGGCATTTCTGAGGGCTTGCGTTCGAACGTGCTTACCTACTCGACCAGGCCATTGTGAGCGGAGTTTCAGGTCGGTGTTGGTATTCGCGCACCTGCTTGGGTGATGCTGAGGGCTTGGCGGCCGAGTTGTTTCCACGAGCTGACGAACAAGTCTCGATTGAGTCGCTGACCCGCGCTATTGGTAAGTGGGTTGTTGACGTAGACATACTGTCGATCAAAGCCGACGAGCAATACAGTGTGCTCGTCTTCGGTGGCGTGGACTGGGCCGTGCGGGCCGGCCCAGGTGACCCAGTTATCGGTAGGTTTGAATTGACTCGTGACCCAGGTAACGACTGGGGTGCCGTTGGCGACCTGGGCGAGGACGTCGTCAAACGGGCGGCCGGTGAGGTCGATCGCTCGTCCGGGGAGAAGGTGATCGGCGAGCCGGGTGAGGGGTCTGTGGTATATGCCGTAGCCGATCCCGTATCGGTGGCCGGCAACGGCACCAACGAAACTGTCGTTCGGATCGCCCCAGCGCACGATGTCGCTGAAGAGGTGGCCACGCGGGCCAAAGATTGGCTGGGCGCTGTTGGTGGGTTGCAGCGCCGCAAGGGTCAGGTTGTCGACGCGGTAGCCGACCGCGGCCAAGAGCATCGATAAACTGGTCACCTCACAGCCGTTCGGCAGGGCAGGGAGTTGGCTTTGCGGGGCCACATGCAGTAGCGCGTGTGACGCCACCGGCACCGGTACCGGTTGCGCCGAGGGTCCGCGGCCGGTTGCTGGGCGCTTGGCCTGGACTGCTGGTGTTGACTGGGTGCAGGCGGTGAGTCCGGCGATCGCCACCAAGACAACGAGCGTTTTGGTGGTCCGCTGGCCCCTCCATGCCCTCAGCACGGCGACCGGGTCGCCGTCGGCTGGGCCTGCCGCCACAGCAGGTACGTCATCATCGCCCAGACCCGTTGTTGACGGTCTGGACGGCGTTGGTCTTGGAGCAGGGCCGTGACGGCGTTGCGGTCGAGCAGCGGGTCGTCGCACTCGTTGAACAGTCGGTGGACTTGTGCACCGAGGTCGCCTTCGAGCCAGGAACGAAACGGAACCGGAAAGCCCAGCTTGGGTCGGTCAGCGATCTCCCGGGGGAGGGTGCGTGCCGCTGCGGCCCGAAGAGCGACCTTCGTTGAATTCGCATTGACGCGCAACGCGAGCGGAAGTCGGCGCGCGATGTGGAATACCTCACGGTCCAGGTACGGGACGCGGACCTCGACCGAATGCGCCATCGCCATCTTGTCGGCTTTGAGCAGGATGCTGCTCGCCAGCCAGGTCTGGCAGCTCGCGGCCTGCATACGTGCGACATCATCGAGCCCACGGGTTTGCTGATAGCTGCCGGTCAGCAGTTCCGCTGATGGGGTGAGCGGCTCGCCGCCCCCGGCTTGCGGCATCAGTAGCAGCTTGTCGTGTTCGGAAAAGAGTGGTGCATTGCCCAAGAATCGTTGCTCCAGGGGTGTGGTGCCTCGTCGCAGGTAGCCCTGACCCCACTGGCCGTTCGGCAACCGGTCAGCGAAGCGCCGGACGCCGCGGCGGGCCGCGGTCGGTAGCCCGGTCACGGCTCGAAGGGCGTGCGGTTGTTGGTAGATCGGATATCCGGCGAACAACTCATCGGCGCCTTCCCCGGACAGCACTGCCTTGACGTGCGGGGCGGCCGCTCGAGCCAGAAACCACAGGGCGGGAGCGCTGGGATCAGCTAGCGGCTCCTCTTGCGCGCCGACGATCTCCGGGAGGCGTTGCCAGTACTCCTGCTCGGTGATGATTTGTTCTTCATGTTCGGTACCTAGCGCCGCTGCCAGCTCACTGGCCCTGCTCAGTTCCCGGTGGTTACCGGAGCTGCCCTCGAAGCCGATACTGAAGGTGCGAACGTGCTGCTGACGCACGGCGAGGGCCACCAGCAGGCTTGAGTCCACACCGCTGGAAAGGTAGGCGCCGACCGGAACGTCGGCGATCAGATGGGCGGCGACCGAGTCCTGCACTGCCAGGTCAATCAACTCAGCTGCCTCACCCAGGCTCAACCCAGGCTCCGGGGCAAACTCCGGGGTCCACCAGCGCTGAACCTCCAGTTTTCCGCCCCGCCAGCGCAGCCAATGACCAGCAGGCAGCATCCGCACCCCCGGCCACATCGTCAGTGGGTCCGGCACGTGACCAAAGCTGAGGTAGTGCCAGAGCGCCTGTGGGTCGGGCTCGCCGACGACAACCCCAGCTGCTCGGAGCGCACCCACATCCGAGGCGAACAGCAACTCATTGCCGACCTGGATGTAGTACAGCGGTTTGATACCGAAGGCGTCCCGGGCCAGGAACAGTTCACCGTTGGCACTGTCATGGATCGCGACAGCAAACATCCCCCGCAGCCGACCCAGAAACGCCGGGCCCCACTGCTCATACAGATGCGGCACCAATTCGGCGTCGCCATGACCCATCAATTGGTGTCCTAAGTCGGTCAAGTCCCGGCGTAGCTCGACGTGGTTGTAAATCTCGCCGTTGAACACCGACCACAACCGTCTACGCTCATCACACGCCGGTTGATTCCCCTGCTCCAAGTCCAGCAGTGCCAGTCGACGAAAGACCAGCCCACCGGTGTCACCCACCCAATGCCCAGCATCGTCGGGACCACGATGGGACAACGCTGACCCCATACCGCCTACCAGCCATGTGGCATCAGTTCGGTGACCCGTCCAGCCCGCAACACCGCACATTAGCCAACAGTAGTGCCGTGAACCTGGTGGCAGAGGAGCCAGGGCCAGCCACGCCCAGCGCTGAGCACGCCTCCCTAGCGGATTGAGCAGTCACAGCCGCCGAGGATCGGTGCCGAAAGAACCCACCCGCTTTGTCCGGGCGTGTCTTCAGAGGTCGGCGCCGCTCCTGTCGACGGGCAGTCATCCCGGGGCACGGGTCACCCGACGCGCCGCAGTCAGCGTTGTTTGTTGCGGCAGGTAGGCGCTGATGTCCAGGACCGAGCGACAGTGTGGTCCGGTCTGTGGGCAACTCTGCCCGGCGCCGTTAGCCGTTGCGGCTGCCTCGCTTCACCGGGCGGGTGTTGGTTTGGTGGTCGGTGTCGGTGTCGGTGTCGGTGTCGGCGGGGGGGCTGGCAACGTGCTCGCGCGGTGGACTGGGCGATGATTCTGCGGCGTCGCGGTTGGCGTCGGGGTGCTCGTCGTTGTCGATGGTGGTTGCGACGTTGACGCTGCAGGCACCGTTGGGCTGGGTTGCCGACCAGGTAGGCAGCGTGGCTGGGGTCGTGTGTGGCACCGGTTCGGGGCGCCGAGCCCGCTTCGCAGCGTCGGGGTCGGTGGTTGTTGAGGTGTGATGCGTTGTGGACTGTGCGACCCGGGCAATGCCCAGCTCAGCGCTGGGAGCAGGGCGGCTTCCCACGCGGGAAAGGTGTGTCGTCCGTTTCGTTGGGTGACCAGCTCGCTGCGGGGCGTTCGCCAGCGGCTGCTGTCAAGTTGGCGCCAGAAGGTGAGCGTGTCGTGGACGGCGCCTTTGTCTCGGGTGCCGGCGAGTAGATACACATCCACTGGTGCGGGGGCGTGGTGGTTGATCCACCAGTCAGGGCTGTGGGCGAGCCGGTCCGCGGGTGAGCGCCACAGGCCGCGGGCAAAGCCGTCACTCAGCGCGTGTGCGTAGCCACCCAGACTGATGCTGCGGCTGAACAAGTCCGGGTGTCGAAATGCCAGGTCGAGCGCACAGTACCCGCCGGTGGAGTACCCAGCAGCCACCCAGCGTCCCGGCTGAGTCCGGAGGTGGGTGGTGACCCAGCTCCGCACATCCTGGGTCAGGAACGTCTCGTCCGCGATCCCGTCGGCGGTGTTGGTGCATTCCAGCGACCGGGCCAGCCCGCCGTTGGTGTCGGGGAAGACCATGATCGTTGGCGCTACCAGGCCACCGGCGATGCCACGGTCAAGTTCGGCATCGGCGCGCAGACCAAGGATCCAATCACTGGGCCGACCGGGGCTGCCCTGAAATGCTTCCACCACCGGGAATCGTCGCTGACGGTACGTCGGGTCGCGGTACTGCGGCGGCAGATAGATCAGCGCGTTGCGGGCGGAGACTCCCGAGATCGGACCGGGGAGCCGCAGTTGCAGCAACGTGCCGTGTGTCGGGTGCGGCGCGGCCGGCAGTAGTGGCGCGAGCGCCCGGGTGAGCGCCGGCACTGAGGCGACGTCGACCAGGTACTTGCTGTGCACCCCGAACAGGTCAGCCCAGCCGCGGTACAGCCCGAAATGCCGATTCACACCAGCACCGGCAGCCGCCGTACCGAGCACCAGCAGCGTCACCGACGCGATGACCCGCGTTGGGACCGAGTGGCGTGGCGACACCCGACGGGCCAGCACAACGATGATCAGCAACACAATGCACAACCCGATGAGGAGCCCAAGCAACCGGACGCTGGTCAACGACATCAGACCAGCGCTCCGTTCTGTCGGTGTCCGCATCGGCGGTGCGCCCAACCGGCTCCGCCCCTCAGGACAACACGCTGGCCACGTAGGACGTGTGAACAGCGTAGGCGACCACCGGCTGCACCGGGCCCGCCTTGTCGTGGCGGCCTCTGTGGATCGACATCGATTTCCTTTCGTCACGACGCCGACGGCGGCTGTGGGGGCTGGGGCAGTTCGCGTCGCAATGAGCTCAAGGCGCGTGTGACGATGCCGTGCACGCGTACTGGGCCGTGGACGGACAGCTCGGGATTTGGGCCATCCGGTCCCCCGGTCGGGCGGCGGGCCGCAGCGTGCTAGAGGACGCGACGGACCTCTTCGATGAGATCCTGACCGTCGGGACAGCCGGCGCGACCCCGCACACAGTCACCGCCGAGCTGGTCTTCGACTCCGACCCCGCCGACAACGGCTCAGTTGAGGACAAGCAGTGCAACGACGACGAAGGCGGCGAGGGCCACCACTGGCAGAGGAGCAACTCCCGGCAAGGACGGTCACCGGGCAGCCGGCAACTGGCACTCAGGCGAGCGAGCCGCCCACTGTCCGAATCAGCAGCCGACAGTCGTCGTCGGCCTAGTTCTGGGCGGCGTCCTGGGCTCTGGCTACGGCCACGGGCCCCCGCGCCCGCCTGGCCGCCCCGGGTTGTTAGCTGACCGTCGCGTTGGTGTTCTCCTGGATCGCGGTTCCGGCTGCTTTGCTTTTGGCTTCGACGGCGGTGATCGCGGTGTTGGCGTCAGCTATACCGGTGGTGTCCCCTGTGCGGATCTTGGTGCCGATCGCGGTGAGCTTGTCACTGAGGTCCGACAGCGGCTGGGCGATGAGTTTGCACAGCGTGGGGTTGGCCTTGACATCGACGATCATCAGCCGGACCTGCCGCTTGTCGAACAGCGCTGCCGTCCCGGCCTTGATGTAGAGCGGGACCTTGCCGGCGCCGGCTTTGGTGAAGCTGCCGTTACGGAACGGACCGTAGATGTAGCGGTGGAAGGTGCCGAACGCCTCACCGGCGTGCACCACGAACTTGGTCTTAGCCAGCGTGGTGGTGTTCGAGGTTGGGCAACCGGAGGCGTCGACAGGCGCTGCCGCGCCCGCGGCGGTCGCGCCAGCGGCTGGGGTGGCCGGGGCGGCCGCGGCCGGTGCGTTGCCGGCGGGGGCGGAGCTGCTGGCGGTCTTTTTTGCCCCGCAGCCGGTGATCAGCAGGAAGCTCGCGAGCACAACGGGAAGGACGGCGGTACGGCGCACGGACGCTCCAGACGTGAAGGCCCCAGGTCAGGGCGGCAGCCGAGTTGGCTGGACATAGAGATACCCCCGACCGGTGGGCCGATGCCCCGGGACAGGTCACGATCGGGTCCTGATTGCCGTGTTGCCCACCCGAGCTTTTGTCCGACAGGGGTCAAGCACAGCGACGTCGAGGGTGTGGCGTGCCGCCGGTCGGCACAACGCCCAAGGCCAGGGGGCGCTACGGCCAAAGATCCGAGAGCAACGTGTTCCGGTTCAGGACGGGCTGTCCGTGGCGGACCTTGCCGGAGCGTTTCCGATCGTGCCGGACGGGGCGCCACACCGGTTCAGCAAAGATGGCACCTGGGATCCGATCCTGGCGGCGCCGCGAAGCCTCGATATCCGCGTGCGCGACGCAGCCTCCTGCTCCGAGATGCACCGGTTTGTCATCCCAGTGCATCGGCTGTGGGACGGTCGGCAGCGGACTCCCGTCCACGGCCAGGGCAGGCGGCACGTCACGCACCACACCCACAACTCCTTCCCTGCCCACGAACGCGACGCCGTGCCCACCGCCCGTCAGCTCACGACCTTGCCGCCCGCGCCCTATCGCCACCGGACTACCCAAGCCCCTCGTCTGCCCGTTGCATGGCC
>JAYUBO010000189.1:0-4646 GCA_043740815.1 Frankiales bacterium
GGCTCATAACCCAGAGGTCGCAGGTTCAAATCCTGCCCCCGCTACAAGTGTGATGTCTCACGACATCGGAATGGGCTGGACCTGCGATCTGCAGGTTCGGCTCACTTCTTTGTAGGGCCTGGTGGGCGTCCTGTGTGCATCTCCGGTTCATGCTTGACATCTTGGTTCCGGTTCCTGGCTGACAGGTTGTGGACGCGGTTTCGGTAGGTGGGCGACAGGCGTTCCGGTAGGTGCCTGACGGTCACGCTCGTTTCCGGCTCGTGGGCTGCTGCTGTTCGCTCGTTGCGACCTGGTGGTCGTGGCGGAGGGAGCCGGCGGTGCTGGTGGAGCTGGGTGTCGTGGAGCAGCGGTATCGGGCGGTGCTCGAGGTGTTGGAGGGTGTGTCGGTCACGGACGTGGCGCAGCGTTATGGGGTGGCGCGGCAGACGGTCCATGACTGGCTTCGCCGCTATGCCAACGACGGTGGTCTGGGTGGGTTGGCGGACCGGTCGTCGAGGCCGGAGTCGTGCCCCCATCAGATGCCGGCGTTGGTCGAGGCGACGATCGTCGCGATGCGTCGGGCGCATCCGGCGTGGGGTCCGTCGCGGATCGTGTGGCAGCTGGAGCGGGACGGCGTGATGCCTGTCAACGGACAGCAGGATCTCCGGGTGGGCGGACATCAGATCTCCAGGCCTGCGGACATGAGTTCTCCCGGTGGGTGGACAGCTGATGTCCAGTAGTACTCAGGTCAGTGGCACCACTCCTTTCCCGGTCAGGGCCTCAGCAAGTCGTTGAGAACGTCCGTCGGTGAGGACCTGGTGGGCGTGGTGCAGGAGCCGGTCGACCGTTGTCGTGGCCAGGGTCTTGGGCATGATGGTGTCGAAGCCTGAGGGCTTGATGTTGCTGGTCACTGCCACCGATCGGCGTTCGTAGGCCGCGTCGATGACGCGGTAGAACGCCTCCGCAGCGTCCTGGCCAGCCGGGAGCGCGCCGATGTCATCGATCACGATCAAATCGCTGCGGCAGATCCGCGCGACGACTTTCGCGATCGAGGCATCGACCCGTGCGCGGCCGATCGTTGCGGTCAAGGTCTCGAGGGTGAACCAGGAGACCCGCATGTCGGCGTCGATGACGGCGTGCGCGAGGGCCTCGACGAAGTGCGACTTCCCGGTGCCGCTCGGACCACTGACCGAAAGATTCTCGGCCCGCCCGACCCACTCCAAAGTGCGCAACGCGGACTGGGTTGCTGGTTCGATCGAGGAGTCCTGCTCACGCCAGGACTCGAAGGTCTTGCCGGTCGGGAAGCCGGCGGCTTTGCGGCGCATCCGTTGCGTCGCGGCGTCCCGGCCTTTGATCTCCTCAGTGAGCAGGACCCGCAGGACCTCAGCCGGGTCCCATCGTTGCGCCCGCGCGGTCGCCAGGACCTCAGGGGCGGCTGCGCGGACGTAGGGCAGCCGCATCCGGCGCAGCACCACCAGCAGGTCCTCAGCAAGCGCTGGCGCGGCCGGTGGCCTCACCACTGGGGTCCACCGGCCCCATCGTCGCTGTCACCGTCGAGGTCGGGCTCGACGGGGGCGTGACCGAAGACCAGGAGGCGGGAGAAGCTGACCAGGTGCTCCCGGACGCTGCCGATCGCGCCTTGGTCCCAGGCGAAGTTCTTCAAGTCTTCACCGACGGCGGGTCCGGCGATACCGAGCCACTGGGCGAGGTAGTCCAGCAGCTCCGACAACTCCAGCGCGTCACCCATGTCCAGGGTCACGCTGCTGAGCCGGACGTGTGCGGTGCGGATCGCGTTGTCGTCCTCCCATGGGCTTCGCAGGCTCATGCGAGTTCCTCCCAGGCGCTGGTGCCGGGTTGGGCGGAGTGGGTCTCATCGGCGCGGACCAACTCCAGTTGCGGCCGGCCGCCAGTGAGGTGGTCACTGATCGAGACCAGGTCGCCGTCATCGAACCGGCCGGCGACCGCGGCCAGCATCAGGGCGGCGTCGATCTGCACGGTCCCGACCAAGATGGCGAGCTCGACTGCGCTCGCCATCTTGCTCCGGATCCGTTGCGCACCAACAGCTCCAGCCTCGATCAGCCACCGCTGGGCCCCAGCCCCGAGGGCAAGGAAGGCGATCTCCCCGGCGGTCCGCGCCTTAGGCCGCGGGGCGCGGGGCTGGTTCCCGGCTGAGTGCCCGGGGTAGTGCTCATCCACGATCTGTGGGTTGCCCGGCGTGCTCAGTTGATGGCGCCAGATCTCTGACAGCCCGCGTGGGGTGCGGGCCACGATGACAAGTTCCTCACCCAGGACCCGGCACCACACCTCCTTGCCCTGATGACCGTCCGGGGTGGAGTAGCGCACCGATCCCCACCGGATCGTCTGATCATCGCCAACGCTGCGGGTCTCACCGAGTGCGGTGGTGTGAGCATCGGCGGGCAGGACGTGCAGGCGGGTGCGTTCCTCAACGAGCATGTCGATCGGGGCCCGGTTGGTCTCGCGATGGACCCGAGTGTTCAGGGCGAGGCTGACCTGCTCGCACGCGTCGGAGAACGCACCGAAGCTGCGGTAGTCCTCCAGCAGGTTCGCTGACGTCGGGACCAGATCGCGTTTCGCGACCTTCACGGTCGACTCCGACCCACCCTTAGATTCTGGGTCGTAGGGGACGCAGGTGTGTAGGACGCAGCCGTAGTGCCGGCCGACGGCGACCATCTGCGGATGGCGAATCGCGACCCCAGCGATGTGCTCGATCGTCACCGTTTTCTCGTTGTCGGTGAGCAGGTAGGTCGGGGCACCCCCGGTGGTCCGCAGCGTCATGTCCAGACACGCCACCAAGGTGCCCATCGTGCGGTCCCACGTCGGCAGGATGACCCGCAACCGTGACCAGGCCAGCCACGCGCAGAACAGGTTCGTCCGGCGGCCGTTGATCCGCGGGCCCTCGCCCCAGTCGAACTGAAGCCACAGCCCGATCTCGGGCACCCACGGCCGGTACTTCCTGCGGTGCCCGTCCTTCCAGTCCGCCTTGAGTTCCGCGACCGCCCGGCGGGTGCTGCGCTCATCACCCGCGAAGCCCATCGCGACCAGCTTGTCGTGCACCACATCCGCGCGGACCTGGCACTCCGACAGCTCAACCATCTGCTCGACGTTGGCCAGAAACGCATCGATCAGCCGCGCCCGCCGGACTGGTAAGAACGGGTCCCCGCCCGCGTCCCGGACCTGCACATACCGAGCGATCGTCTTGGCATCAACCCCGGCCAGCTGCTGCTGACCACGCGCACTCCGTCGCGTCATACGCCTCAAGAATCTCCATGATCTCCCTACTCGACTTCGTCAACGCCCCTCCCGTGGGCTCGTGGATGAACCACAAGCCCACCGAGAAACCGAGGCGATGCGGTGGACCTTGACCTCCAAAGACCTGGAGATCTGGTGTCCGCCAACCAGGAGAAAACGTGTCCGTCAGCCGGGAATCATCTGTCCACCCACCGGGAGAATCCCGTGTCCGCTGTCACTCGGGCTGCAATAGGCGCACCAGCATGCAGGCGACGACTGGCTCCGGCTGATTTCGGGGAGCGGGTTGCGTCGCCGCTTGACGGTGGCCGCGAACCCGGTGCCGTCCACCGCCAGCAGGGCGTGGCCCGCTGCCCTGTGGCCAAGAGCAGTCGACGCGCACGCTCACGGGAGATCTCGAACTCCTGACCGATCTGCTCCAGCCCGCACCAACAGCCAGCGTGTTGTCGACCTCGTCAGCCCGAGCTGATCCGCGATCTTTTTAACCGACCGTCCGGCCTTGTGCGGGGCAGCCGCCTGGTCGATCTGCTCCGGCTGCCACACCCGTCGCCGAGTGGCTGGGGGAGAAGCCGCCGCTACCTATGGCCGGTACCGCTCGCTTCGCCGTTGCACGCCAGCTCCCGCGAGACCGACGACGGTCAGCCGCCCTTACCGGTCGCTGTTGGCGGGGCCTGGTGTTTTACCTGAAGGGCACGGTGATGGGGGTGACTAGCGGGGTGTAGACGGCGAAGAAGTCCCGGTCGTCGGGCACGAGGTACCGGGTGGCCTCCTGCTGGTAATTCGGGACCACCTTGTCGGCCAGGATCTTGGGCGTGTGTCGGTAGGTGATTAGGCTCGGCCACTCAGGGTTGATGTCGAACTGCATGGCCTTCACCGCTCCAGCGTGTCGTAGCAACCTGGCAAGCGACTGGACTGTCTGACCGTCAGCGGCGGCGTAGATCAGGTTGCCGTGGGCGTCGATCCCGACGCCGGTGCGCCAGACTCGCACGGCGTGGCCCAGCGTTGCGCCCCACTGGCGGCTGTCATCCAGGTGGGGGTTGAGCTGGTTGTCCCACAAAATCGGGGGCAGGCTCTGGCGGGTGAAGGCGTACTGCGGTCCGGCCTCGCGCCCGCCGCGCCAGATGATGATGTCTACCCGCCCGTCGCGGTATCCGACGAGCGTGGCCAGGCCGTCCTTCATCGGCTCGTTGGTCAGGCCGTTGTCCGAGGAGCCGTTGAGTCCGTCGGAGTAGATAAACCCGGCGTTGAACGACGCCACGAGATGGTCCCGTTGCGACACCGGGACCATGGCTGTGCCACGGACCGCAGCGACGGGTGGTTCGTAGCGCCCGGGGTAGTAGCCGAGCTGCGTGCGGCGGTGATCGAACCACGCGACGTACGCGACCAGCTGTGGATAGGCA